>JAFRXK010000023.1 GCA_017442865.1 Lachnospiraceae bacterium
GCTTACGGCTTTCGAAATTTCAAAAATTTTAGGAACAGGATACTTCTTGCCTCAAGGAAAGCTTAAAAAGCACATTTATGGACCTGAGTCCACAAATGTGCTTTAAAAATTGGGTTACCCCCACTCTTGACAAAGAGCCAATATAATGTCTATTGCATCATCATATCTTCAGAATACCCTTTAATAAATTCTATTTTATCTGTACTGAAACTTCCTCTACAGCCTTCTCAAGCGCAGCCTCAATTCCTGCAGGATTTTTTCCTCCAGCCTGAGCCATATTCGGACGGCCGCCGCCGCCACCGCCTACAAGACCGGCTATAGCCTTTATAAGGTTGCCTGCGTGAGCTCCCTTCTTCTGAGCCTCATCTGTTGCCATGGCAATAAGATTAACCTTGCCGTCAAGCTCTGACGCAATTGCAACAACACCCTCACCAAGCTTCTCCTTTAACTGGTCGCCAAGATTTCTAAGGCCGTTCATATCAACGCCCGGCACCTTCACTGCAAGTACCTTTACGCCCTTAACCTCTTTTACCTGATTCATTACATCGCCAAGAGAATTATTTGCAAGCTTTGACTTCAATGACTCATTTTCAGCAGTCAGGCCCTTTACCTCTGCAAGAAGATGTGAAATCTTCTCAACAAGATTTGCAGGAGTCGATTTTGCAGCAGCTGCAGCAAGCTTTAAATTCTCTTCAATTGCACGATAATAATCAAGCACATTTGCAGCAGTCAGAGCCTCTATTCTTCTTACTCCGGCAGCTACTCCGCTCTCTGAAAGAATCTTGAAGGATGCGATATCTCCCGTCCTCTTAACATGTGTACCACCGCATAATTCCTTTGAAAAATCGCCCATTGAAACGACACGTACCGTCTCACCGTATTTCTCGCCGAAAAGTGCCATCGCGCCGCTCTGCTTTGCTTCATCTATACTCATAACGTTTGTAACTACAGGCATATCCTCAGCAATCTTCTGATTTACGATTGCTTCAACCTTTGCAATTTCTTCATCAGTCATTGCGCGTGAGAAGCTGAAGTCAAAACGTGTTCTTGCACCGTCCTGGTATGAGCCCTGCTGGTGTACCTGGTCGCCAAGCACCTCCTGCAAAGCAGCCTGCATAAGATGAGTTGCCGAATGGTTCTTACATGTGTTTGCACGGTTGACTGCATCAACCTCCATTGATACACTGTCACCTACTGAAATCTTACCTGAAACGACCTTACCGACATGTCCGACAAGTCCGCCTGACAGCTTAACCGTGTCCTCAACCTCGAACACTCCTTCTGCGCCTCTGATAATGCCGAAATCGCCCTTCTGACCACCCATAGTTGCATAGAAAGCAGTCTTAGAAACAACAATTGTACCATTCTCGCCTTCTGCAAGAGAATCCTTACGCTCTTTCTCATCAGCAATTGCAACAACATCTGTATCATTTTTAATATAGTCATAGCCTACAAACTCAGTACTTACTGCTCCAAGGTCTTCAAATAAATCATTATTAACATTTAACTTTGCAGAGAAATTCTGATTTTCGCGGGCTTTTTTCTTCTGCTCTTCCATAGCCTGCGTAAAGCCGGCTTCGTCTACCGAAAGGCCTTCCTCTGCTGCAAGCTCCATAGTAAGCTCAATCGGGAAACCAAATGTATCATATAAATAAAATGCTGATTTTCCGTCAATTCTTTCGCTTTTTTCTGCCTGCTTCTGCTCAAGAATCTTCTTGAATTCCTTAAGTCCATTCTCTAATGTAGCCTCAAAACGCTCTATTTCCTTACCAAGCTCTCCTAAAACATACTCCTGATTCTTCTTTAACAGAGGATAGCTCTCTGCATAGACATCAATATATGTCTCAGCAATCTTTAATATATTTTCCTTGTTAAGTCCTAATGTTCTTGCATGTCTTACGGCACGTCTTATAAGTCTTCTAAGTACGTATCCTGCACCTGCGTTTGAAGGAAGTAACTTCGCCTCGTCGCCGATAAGCATGACTGCAGTACGTGTGTGGTCAGCAAGAATACGCATTGATCTTGTCATCTTCTCATCTGAATCATACTTTATACCGCTTGCCTGCTCAATATAAGAAATTGCAGGACTATGAAGGTCAATCTTATAAACGTCATCAATACCGTTTAAAAATGCAAGGATTCGCTCAAGTCCCCATCCGGTATCAACATTCTTCTGCTTCAGAGGAGTTAATGTGCCGTCATGGTGCTTTTCATACTGCATAAATACATCATTGCCTACCTCTGTGTACTTGCCGCAGTGGCATCCCGGCTTACAGTCAGGACCGCATGGCGGAACGTCCTTTACATAGAACATCTCGCTGTCAGGACCACATGGACCGTACTCAAGTCCCCACCAGTTATCCTCTGCCGGAAGGTAGAAAATATTCTCCTTCTTAAAGCCTGATTCTATACGATATCTTGCACCCTCTTCATCTCTCGGCGCATTCTCATCACCTGCAAACACTGTAGCTGCAAGATGATCTGCATCAAAACCGAAAAGCTGCGTCAAAAGCTCAAAGCTCCACTGGCAGCGCTCCTTCTTGAAATAATCGCCAAGGCTCCAGCTTCCCATCATCTCAAAGAACGTACCATGGCTCTTATCACCAACAGAATCAATATCATTTGTTCTGACACAGCCCTGTACATTGCAAAGCCTTGTTCCAAGCGGATGCTTCTCGCCAAGCAGATATGGCATCAATGGCTGCATACCCGCTACATTGAACATAACTCCTGTCGAACCGTCAGATACTAGCGAAACTGCTCCTACGTCCTTGTGTCCTCTCTCAATATAAAACTGCTTCCAGGCATTTCTCAGCTCGGTTGAAGTAAAATGCTTCATAATAGTCCTCCTCTTTATCCAAAAGATGCTTTATCCTTCTTTCAAATTATTAATCTTGATTATTCTTCGGCTTTCTTCGCAGCTTTTTCTTCTAAAGCCGCTTTCTCGGCATTTTTCTTATCAACGATTTTCCTAACCTTTATACCGCAAAATACTGCAAGTGCAACAATTGCAACCAAAATAATAAATTTAATAAGATATTCAATAAGTGTTGCCAATAAAAGTTCCACAGTATACCTCCTTTTGCCGCTAAGGCTAAAAATTAACTCATATTATCGTAACACAATCAAACTTAATAATCAAGCAAAAAAATGATATAACCGATTATGAATGATACCGTATATCTGGCGCATATGCATGTACATTTCAAAGAACCAAAATAAAGGAAGGCATCCGCTGATTGCTCAACATCAACAATCACAGTGCCTTCCTTTTGTTATATTTTACATAATTTTAATAATCATTAAATCTTTTCTGTGTCTGCAAAAATATCGGCTTTAGTTTTCCTTCTTCTTAAATGAAACAACCACTACCATACCTAAAACTGCAAAGAGTGAAAGTAATGTGTAGAAGAATACAGGTGAACTGTCGCCTGTAGGAACAACGCTGCCGCCACCCTGTGTAGCCGGCTGTGTCTGTGCCTGACTTTCTGCAGGTGCTTCTGAGCTTTCCTCTACCGGTGTTTCTGTCGGTTCTTCTGCAGGTGCCTCTGATGACTCCTCCTCTGACTCAACAGGCTCGCTCTCTTCTTCTACCGGCATTCTGTCTGAAATCATATCGCCGAACTGTGCCCAGAGCAAATCTGCAATCTCTCTGTGTCCGTTAATTGTCGGATGAGGATCAAGATTGTTTTCATTGCTGATGCCGTATACGTCAACAAATGTACAGCCTGTCTCTTCAGCTATAGCCTCAAGCTTTTGATTTAACAGACAAATCTGAGGTGCAATACTCCTTCCGGCAATCAGATACTGAAGCGGATATGAGGTCTCTTCGGAAACTATATTTGCAATAGCATTAATTCTTGCTGCAATCTGATTAATAATGTCTTTTACAGCATCTTCAAAACTTTCTTCTTCATCAGGCTCTTCCTCATACGGATCTTCCTCACCCGGTTCTTCCTCGTACGGATCTTCCTCACCCGGTTCTTCCTCGTATGGATCCTCATCAGCATACTGATCTCTTAATTCAGCAAGGCGCTGCTTAAGCTCCTCGATTTCCTTCTCAAGCTGTGCAATATAAGCTTCAATCTCTTCAGGTGATGAAGGGAAATCAATATCAGGTAAATCATATTCAGATGGATCAATATCCTCTATATCAAAGTCAATACCATAAATTTCCTTAGCTGTTCTTGATACAATGTTCTTAACTACATTCGGTAAATTATAAATCTGTCCATCATACTCTAAAGAGTTGCCATATGGATTGTACATACCAACAAGTGCAATTTCAGCATCGCTGTTTACTGACTGAACAGCCTCTACGACCTTTTTAACATTGTTTGCTGAATTTTCAACATATGTATTTAAATTCTTTCTTACATCAACAATATATGCAGCCGCCTCTTTGTATGTGTCAAGAGTAATCTGATCCTTTGCATTATCAATAATCATGTATGCCGCACCTGCTGCCGATTCAATGTCCATACCAAAAAGAATAAGCATATTAAACATTGCTGTTGCACGGATAAATGGATTCTCATGTATATACATAGGGAATATTATATCCATAAGAATATCATTGCCTCCAAGCTGGATGCTTACAAGGTCAGCTTCTGTAAGGTACTGGTCATAAAAATCATGATACTTAGCTAAAGGAGCACTTGCGCCCTTTCCTGCAACTCCTTCAAGAATATAAGTTGCAAGCTGACCCTTATAGCCCTCATTCAGAATTGTCTTTTCAACATCCTGAGCCTGATAAGCTGTCGCAGATAAGTTAGTTGCGTTAACTGTATAGCCTCTTTCTGCGCCAAGCTGCTTAATATAATCTCCAAACACAGCCGGATATGCGGTATTTATAGGATTGGCAAGAAGTGCCTCAGTTAAAACAAGTGCAGGATCTTTAAAAAGAGTGCCTGATTCTGACAAACTGTATCCTGCAGCTATACTGTCTCCAAGAGCGACATAGTTGTAGGTTTTTTCTCCCCCATAAGCTTTAGCAAAAGCAGCAAAGCTGTTTGCAATCAAAGCAACTGCCAGACAAATAACTAATAATTTTTTCAACTTCATTGTAAAACCTCCTAGCATTTTGTTTATTTTTTTTAATTGTAACATAAATATTACAATAATTCAACAATAAATCGTATAATTATTATACAAATTATTATAGTTATATTACATCTGTTAAAACCGCATTCGTATCTGCAGCAGTTGTTGCCAGCCTGTCGCATCTTTCATTCTCAGGATGTCCGGCATGCCCCTTTACCCATACAAATGAAAGGTTATGCGGCTTTGCCGCTTTAAGCAGTCTCTGCCACAAATCCACATTCTTAACAGGATCATTTTTACCACGCTTCCAGTCCTTTTTAATCCATCCGTCAAGCCAATGCTCGGTAAATGCCTTTACAACATATGCAGAATCCGAATAAACAGTGACATTGCAGGGTTTAATTAATGCCTCAAGTCCTGCAATAACCGCCATAAGCTCCATTCTGTTATTTGTAGTCTTAACATATCCGGCCGATAGTTCTTTCTCATGAAGTACACCTTTGCTGTCAATATATTGTAAAATTGCACCGTAGCCGCCCGGTCCGTCAGGATTGCCGCGCGCAGCACCATCAGTAAAAAGCTTTACGTCCAAATTCCAATCCTCCCTTCACCAAAATCATGCTGAATATGATAACATATTCTAGATATATGGGTCAATTTATTATTCTTTTAGAAATGCCTCAATCACTTTATTAAACTCGTCCGGATTTTTGTTTGCAACAAAATGATTTTCTTAAATAATTATCCTACAATATCGTCAATAACACAATAATATTTTTATGAAATAAAAACAGACAATCCACTACGAACTGTCTGCTTTCCAAATCATATAATTATGCAAATCATTCCGCCGTTGCTGTCGTTGATTATCTTCTGGAGCGTATCCTGCAGCTTAAGCTGACAGTCATCCGTCATCTGTGCGATTTTAGCCTGTATGCCATCCATAACAATCTGTTCTATTGATTTGCCGAATATATTTGTGTCCCAGATTCCGTTATCTGTATTCTGACTGTTCTCCTTAATATATTTTATTAAATCCTCAGCCTGCTGCTCACTTCCTACAATAGGCGCAATCTCTGTTTCAATCGTTGCCCTTATAAGATTGATTGACGGGGCTTCTGCCTTCATCTTGACGCCGAACTTGTTGCCGTGCTTTATAAGAGAAGGCTCATCAAGCATAATTTCTTCCTTTGAAGGCATAACCACTCCATAGCCCTTTTGTTTTACCTGGCCGACCGCCTCCTCCATCTGCGAATAGTTATATTTCATTTCAGAGTATTCCTTAAGGCAGTTCATAAGCCTGTATTCGCAGTCGATATCCAGTCCCGAATACTCGCTTAAAATCTGATAATAATAACCGTTATTGATTATCATATCAAGATTAACTGTTCCATCCGACAATTCAAAGGAAGAAATCCTAAGCTTATCAATCGCATCATCATCCGGAACTGAAATATTATCTTCTATATCCTTCATTAATGCTGCATTATTCAAAATATTTCTGGCAGTTTCAATCGCTGCAGCCTTCAGCCAGTGATTTGAAGGCAGTATTTCCAGCCATTTAGGTATATTAAAGCTAATCTCCGATACAGGAAATTCCATAAGAACATTCTCAAGGATGTTCAAAATATCTTCCTTTCTAAGCTGCTCGCAGTTTACCGGCAATGTAATAACATTGTGCTTCTTGCCAATCGAATCTGCAAGCTCCTTAGCCTCCTGTGAATAAGGCTTCTGCGTATTCAAAAGAATTATGTATGGCTTGCCGATTTTCCTCAGTTCTTCTACCGTTCTGTCCTCAGCCGATATATAAGCCTCCCTCGGCAGCTCGCCAAAGCTTCCGTCTGTTGTAACCACAATACCGATGGTAGAATGGTCCTTTATAACCTTCTGTGTGCCTATTTCTGCCGCCTGCGTAAAAGGAATTTCATAATCAAACCACGGCGTTTTAACAAGCCTTTCTTCGTCATTTTCAATATGACCGACTGCGCCGTCCACCATAAATCCCACGCAGTCAATAAGCCGCACATCAGCCTCCACCTCATTATCCAGAGAAATCTTAACAGCCTCTTTTGGTATAAACTTAGGCTCTGTAGTCATTATTGTACGTCCCGCAGCCGACTGCGGCATCTCATCCCTTGCACGCGTTCTGCTGTGCTCATCATCAATATTCGGAAGCACCATAAGATTCATAAATCTTTTAATAAATGTCGATTTTCCGGTGCGCACGGGACCGACCACTCCAATATAAATATCCCCGCCGGTTCTTGCTTCAATATCTTTGTACAAATGGAAATTGTCCATAAAAACCTCCCTGATTCAAAGTAATAAAAACATCTGTTAATGCTAAATTATATGGGTGGGAGAATTTTATTATGACAGAATATATTTTATATGTGCCCAATATATTTCTTTTTAATATTCGGGGGATTAAAATGATTTAAATGAAAAACACCAGATAATAATATACCAGATAAAATTATATAAAAGAAAAAAGCTTCCTATCAGATTCGAACTGACGACCCCTTCATTACGAGTGAAGTGCACTACCTGCTGTGCTAAGGAAGCTTAAAACAACATTAATACTATACTATAATCCTTCAGCAATGTCAAACATTTTTTACTGTACAATTCTGTATTGCAGAAGCTCGTATGCCACGCGGCTGCCCTCCATGATTTCCTCAGGGAGCAGTGCCCTTGCCACACATTTTAATTCTTCATCAGGGTTTTCAACCTTTTTCAGGTATGCATAGTCCCCGTCAATCCTTTCAATAATATAATCTACTCTTTCAAACATAGCTGCTCCATTCATATTCTTTCTATGAAAATTTCTCTCTCAGCTCCGTTATAAACTCCCACAGCTCAGCAAAGCCGTTAGCAGTCTCTTCACTTATAACGGACTCAGGAACCTTTATTTCTTTATCGAGGTCAAAACTGATATTACCATTAAAATTGTCAATCTTATCATTTGCTGTGTTGGATTTTCCTGAAAAATCAACAACAGGAAATATCGTCTTATCCTCTTCCTTCGCCACGGCAGCTTCTTTCGCTTTTACTGAAAATGCAATGTCATAATCAAGCCATGTCGTATCAAATATAACATTGCCATCGTCAGCCTTTGTACTATTTAAGCTGAACAAAAATGCCGCAATCTGTGGCAGTCCAAGGCTGTTAAGCTTGTCCTGCTTCTTTATAGTGAATAAATTTTCAAAATCAACCTTAAAAATTGTTTCAAGCTGCTCGCTCGTAATATATTCATCATACCCCCAGTCAGGCAGCAGCTTGCCCAGAATCGGATGCTTCTGCAAAATGCCCTCCTGCATATGTTCATAAAGCATCTTGACATTTATATACGCCTTATTATCAGCGATAAACACCCTCGTAACAGGCTTTTCAAGCGCATCACAGTAAATCAGTCCGGTTGCTGTCTCATCATAAAGGCTTCCCTCTGCCCTAAGCTTAAGTAAATCCGCAGGATCGACATTCATAACGCCTGAAATATTATTAACAAATTTAAGCTGCTCATCAGTAAGCTCTTTATCATCAATATTAAATTTAATATCAAAATTAAATCTCGTAATATTCTCAGCATTGCTCAAAGTCTTTGCCGCCTTTAAAAGCGGAAGCTTCCAGATTACAATTGCCGCTGCTGCAACCAGTAATATTCCAAAAATAAAGCCTAATACAGCCAGAAATTTCTTCATCTCAGCCGCCTCCTCTCAACATTTTACACATCAATTTTATCATGCGGCATAAGATTAGTCTATCTGATTTTGCATACATTTTTTATTCTGTCACCAGTTCTCTGACATCTACCCTTTTTATCCTTCCTGCAACAATATATGAAAATATAAAGAAGCAAAAAGAAATAATCGCAATCGGTATAAGAACCGTTAAAAATGTATATTGCACACTTAGCTTTGTTATTCCTATAACACCTAGAATACTTTCAAACAATCTTGCGGATAATAAACTGCTAAGCAATGTTCCAAGCACTGCTCCAATAAGTGAGACTACAAAGAAACGAAAAGCAAACTGTAATCTTAATTTATTAACAGTAAAGCCTATGGATTTATAAATTCCGATATCTGTGCATTCTCTTACAAATGTTTTAGAGCATACCATTCTGATAACAATAAGTGCAAAAATTATGGAGAACAGATAAATCACAACTTTAACTGCTTTAGTTGCTGCTTCTATCGGGGCACCTACTCCGTCTGTCTTTAAATCATATACCCATGCATATATCAAGTCTCCATACTTTTCAACTATTGCATCAACAATCTCCTCTTTTTTAGTGCTGTCCTCAATAACAAATCCTATATTGGGAGTATATTTTACACCGAGCTTATTAGCACCCTCATATGACATTGCAAAGCTCATGCCACTATCATCTATACATTGGTAAATGCCCGAAATTACATATACTGATTCTTTGTCATTATGGGCAACAGTAACGCTATCCCCCATCTGAACCTCAAGTGTATCTGCTACCATTTCGGTTACAATAATTTCATTATCATAAAGTGGAACCCGTCCTTTAATAATACCGTTAATATACTCAGGATATCTATAGCATTTGGAATATAAATTCTCGCCATTTACAGACATGTAACCACTTTTAAAATAATATTTCTTCTCAATATGTGACATTCCCTCAACCAAAGCTTCTATGTCATCTAAATATTCTTCAGCGGCTATGTCATCATAATAAAGCTCAATATCGGCAATATTCTCTCCCATTGCTTCCATCGCTGAACGTGAGTTAAGAAGATTACCGAGAAGATTGCTTGATAACATAAAAAATGTCAGTATTGCCACTATCATAATAGTGCCGGCGTACTGCTTCTTATTCGATGTGAACTGCCTTAAAGCCAGACTTGCAGACAATACTTTCTTACTAATTGGCGCGTTTAACCGGCTGTCAAAATAAATTTCCTCATTGCCACCTGAAATCGCCCTTACCGGAGAGATTCTGCCAATCTTATTAGTTTTTATTAAAATAACAACAGCAGATATCAATAAAATTATAAGTACAAACAAAACACTTTTAGCAAGAGACAGTCCTGCATACGGAAGGATACCGGTATTCTGCATAATGATTCTGCTGAGAATACGCTCCATCGGAATTGAAGCAATAAGTCCGACTGCAACGCCAATTAATTCCGCAAATATATATTGAATAACTATTATTCCTCTTAGCTTTTCCTTTGTAAAGCCAAATGCCTTCAATACCCCTAAATTCACATAATCTATCTCGATTTCTGTAGAGATACTATGACTTATTACAATAAGAACAATTACAAAAAGCAATCCCACAAAAGCCATAAGAATCGATGAAACCACCTCAAACAGCAGCCCTGTGTATCTGATGGATTGTGATTTTGTAAGCGAACCGATTGCATTTGCCACAATTTTAGTATCAAGATTTAACTGTCGCTGAAACTTAGCATCAGAAAGCGTACAGTCATCGGCCTTATAAATCATCATCATTGTTGCTTCAACAATAAACTTATTTCTGTCTATATCTTTACAATCCACAAGAATTTTTTCAAAATCTTCATTGCTTATAAATACTTGCTTCCAGCCTATTGTTCCTGCTCCCTGTGACGGCTCCTGTACAAAACCTTTGATTGTAAATTCTCGAACAGCATCCGGACAATCATAATATATTGTATCGCCAACACTGCAGCTAAGAATATATTTCATGCCTAGCGAAAGATAGATTTCTCCTCCTTTAAGTTCAGGAATACTGTCCTCAAAGCCATCAAGCTTATCATTATATAAAAGTATTCCATCCCTCATTTTCATCAGGAACTGGCTGTTGCCATCTCTATTATCTCTCACCCATGAACCGCCTGTACAGATTGCATCAAAGCACCTTACATCCCCGACCAGTTCACTATTTTCAACACTATGTCTTAGGTCCTCCGTCAACACCTCAGCTCTCAAATAAACCATCATATCTCCCGAATCAGCAGTTTCAAATGCTTTTTTCATTGCATTGTTACAATTGTCTCTTACGCTGAGAATTGCGGTCATTGAAGTAATAATGATTATGCTAAGAAGAATTACACTGATAAATGACCCCTTTTTCTTATTTATATTGGCTTTTAAAAGAGTTAATATTTCCATGACCGCACCTACCATTCCATAGAAGACAGCCATGCATTTACCTGCGTTTCACGGCTTCTTTCATCTTCAGCTTTATACGGCGGCAGTGTAAGCTCACCGACTATATTTCCATCTTCAATGTACAAAATCCTTGTTGCCCTTAATGCAGCCCTTAAATCATGCGTTACCATCAGAATACTCTGACCATCCTTGTTCAGGTCAGTAAGCAGGTTAAGCACCTCTGTAGTATTTCTTCTGTTAAGCGCACCTGTCGGTTCATCCGCAAACAGAAGCTTCGGAGAATTGATGACTGCTCTTGCAATCGCACACCTTTGCTGCTCGCCGCCCGATACCTGTGACGGAAGGTGTGTCTTTACATCTGAAATGCCCATCTTTTTAATTAATTCTTCTGTGCGTGCTTTGACCTCGGAAGCACTTCTATTTTTATTTAAATATCCCGGGACAGCAATATTTTCAAAAAGTGACAGATTGCTCACAAGGTGCATTTGTTGAAATATAAAACCAAAATCAGTATGACGCAGCTTTGCAAGTTTATTCTCGCTCATAGTCACCAGATTTTCACCATTGTAAATCACTTCCCCGGCAGTTGCCCTGTCCATGCCGCTTAACGCATAAAGCAGCGTTGATTTGCCTGAGCCTGAAGCCCCCATAATTACAGTAAAGTCGCCCTCATAAAGGTCAAAATCCACATGTGAAAGTATGTGATTCTGTCCGCCATTGTGGGCGAAACTTTTACATAATCCTTTTGCTGACAGAATTATTTTCTTCATATTTTTGTTCCTTTCATATCTTGATATACATACTCTATCAGAAAAGTTATTAAGGAGTCCTTAAGAACTCCTTAAATGCTCATTGTTTATCTTATTTTATCTGCTTTCATCTATTATATCAAGAAATCGCTTATTTGCTATATTTTTTTAATAATAAGTATGTCAATGGATCTTTCTTATTTACATCTACCATTACTTAAAATTTTATGTTATAATACATGATATAAATATATCATCTTTAAATAATTTATCTTTTTATCAGGAAGACACATATGCAATAATAATATAACCAGTCTGCACCATCAAGAGTTCATCAGTCAATATTAGGCGAATTATACACAGTTATAAACAACTACATCAAATTAAAAAACGGTTCTTGTCGTGTTTATCCTGCTCCATTTGCTGTCAAACTTAATGAGGATAGAAGAACCATTGTTGAACCGGATATAAGTGTTATATGTGACCGTAACAAACTTACAGACCAAGGCTGCACAGGAGCACCGGATTGGATAATAGAAATAGTCTCTCCGGCTAATTCAAGGTCAATATTTACGATGACTTATATGTAGATTTTGCAGAACTTGATTTGTAACCAATTCTATAAGTTGTTCAAAAAACCTTAAATTGATTATAATAAAATCAAAATTGAGTTAAATCTAAAAGCACAACCACAGAAATCCTTTGTTTTAAAGCATTTCTGTGGTTTTTTATTTAAGCAGTACTTAATAATTAAAAAATTATCGGCAGACCTATTATCTTATTATAGGTAAGCTTATTATCGCTTCAAGTCCCTCCGGATGGTTATACAGCAGAATATTTCCGTGCATCTGCTCAGTAAGGTACTTTACAATATAAAGTCCCAGTCCCGAGCCCTGCTCATTCCCGCAGTTTCCTCCACGATAAAACTTTTCAAAAATAAAAGGCATGTCCTCATCAGGAATACCAAAACCGTAATCACGAAAATGCACTTCTATACTGCCGTCTGACTTAACCATGAACACATCAATATCCGACTTTGCATACTTTCTCGCATTATTGATAAGATTCTCTATAATCTGCACTACTCTGTTTTTATCTGCCGAAACAAACGCTGTAAAATCCGGCATTTTAAAATGTACATCATTCTGCTCTGCCGCAATTTCATTTACGGTATTCTTAATAAAGTCACAAAGCTCAAAATCCTCGGAATTAATTTTCAGCTTGTCCAAATCCGACAGTGAGTGAAGGAACAAATCATTTGTAAGCTTCGAAACCTCATCACACTTTTTCATTATCACACTTAAATATTTTTCACGTTTTTCTATGGTGCTGTCCATATTTGCCTCTAAGCCCTCTGCATAGGCACGAATTGACGATACAGGTGTTTTAATGTCGTGGGAAAGCGTTGCAATGACAGTTTTATTATTTTCAATTGCCTCTTTTTCACATGAGCGCGCCTTCACTATCTCACGTCTCATACTATCAAAAGCCCATGTAAATTCTCCAAAATAATTTGAACGCTCGTAATCAAGCGGTATATCAAAATTGCCCTTTGCAATTTCCTGCGCATACTTCTCCATCTTATTAAAAGGCTTAAGTATCGCAAAATATATATACCCGAAAACTATTATTACAAATAAAATGCAGACTCCGCACAGCACAAAAAGTCCGGTGCTACCACCGGATACAACCTGTGCGCCGCGCAGACTTTCAGTAAGCTCCGCCGATTTTGCAGACATTTTATCGTACTCACCAAGCCTTGCAAGCTGCTCGATTTCATTTATAGCAACAATTTGTTCTGCCTTGGTATCCGCTGAATTTGCCTGCTTACCTGAAAAATATAATATGCCTGTTATAATAAATATAATTGCCGAAAATAAAACTGCTATGGAGATTAATCTTCCCTTCATTCACCCACCTATTATGAAGCAACTCACATCATATACTCTTGTAAAATCACTACAAAGCTTACCCTTTCTAAAAGTTTACACATCAAAACATATACACAAAAGCTTAGATATAATCCATCTCGCTTTTTACATTCTTTTATATATGAATTTATTTCTATATAATTTTGTTCTGTCTTAAAAACGCTTCAACATTCTCATATTTCTTTTCTTTATAAGAAATCTCATATAATGGAATATTGTGTTCCATTGCATAATTTCTTTTTAGTTTATCATTAAGTTGTTGAATCTCAAATTGAGCATTTCCACCGAACTCTTCAACTGGTTTATAATGTTGTTCACCTTGACACTCTATCAAACATTTAATAGATCCATCAGAATTCAGTATAGAAAAATCGTAGCTAAGCAAATTAATATGTCCAACTCCGTACAAATTTGGGAAAGAAACCTCTACCCTATACGAAATATTATGTTTAATCAAAATTTTATTCACAATCCACTGAAATGAGGATATTTTATGGCAATCACAATGTGCTTCACTATAATATCCGTCATATGCCCTTTTCCCGTATTCAGAAGGAGGATTTATACAGAACTCTGAACATTTAATATCCTGTTCTTTTCCACATAAATAGCAACGACATCTATATATTTTATAAACCGTATAAAATGCTCCCCCTTTTTTGCGTTTGTCATAATAACCACTCAATTCCTCATAGCTATCATTTATACATTCCAAAATTTCTAATGACTCATGATATGTATTTGATAAATTAACATCATAATTCTTTGCTTTGCCTCTCTTATGTGAATTGTATAGCTCCTGTCTATGTTTTGTTTTTAGACCACATTCCTCCATTTTAAAATATTCTTCACCAATATCTATTAAATAATGTTTTTCTTTTTCCGTACAATATCTATGTTTTTTCTCTAAGAAATCTTTTTTACTTAAATACTGAATTAAACCACATTTACATTTGCATTTATACTTTTCAGTTTTGTAATATTGTATTTCATTTTCAAAATAATCCAAATTATCTATGTTTAAATCAGGTTTTACAACTCCATTTATAAAGTCTATTTTCTCTTGTTCAAGACGCATTATTTTTTCTGCAACTACACGCTTGTATTCATCATATCCCGCCACAATCGTAATGCAACCATATTTCGTTCCAACAGGTAGTTCCGACATTTCAGGATAACAAATAGGACACTTCATATTAAATATAGTTCTTGCAATAATATATTCTTTCCATGAATGTCCATTATTACATTTCCAAAAAACATTTTCACAAGAATTATATTTTTCCTCAAAATAGTTTTTAGATACATTTAACATAGAATTTCTTTCATTATCCCATTCAGATAATAATTCTGTTCTTTTTTTATTGATACACCACTCCTGCAAAGTCATTGTTTTTTTTGCCATATTATTCTCCCAAATTTAATATTTAATTATAAATGCTAATCCATATCTATACCATTATAATTATAAGTTCTATCATTTTCAAATGAATCTATACACTCCGAATATTTTCCATATTTACAATACGAATAATCTAAAAATCCTCCTAATCTTTTTGATCCACTTAATGTATTTTGTGTTTTCAAAATATTCTCTAAATGCATTTCTAAATATATCTTATTTATCTTCCGTTATTCGTTTTAATTATATTGTATTTAACATATAACCAACCTTAAATACCGTTTTAATGTACACCGGCTTTGCCGGGTCATCCTCTAGCTTTTCACGTAGCCAGCGAATATGTACCGTAAGTGTAGAAGGCTCAACCATCGAAAATGCTCCCCACACCTCAGAAAGAAGCTTTTCCTTTGGTATCGCGGTATTCTTATGCTCACAAAGATATGCAAGCAAATCAAACTCACGCAACGAAAGCGATACCGCCTCGCCGTTCTTACTAACCGTTCTGGCAGTGATATTCACCTCTATATTTCCAAACCTCACGACTTTTTCTTCTTCCGCAAACCCATATGTCCGTCGTATAAGAGCATTTACCCTTGACAGCAGTTCTTTCATTGAATACGGCTTTGGCAGATAATCGTCCCCACCGATATCAAAGCCGGTAATGCGGTCATTTTCCATAGTTCTTGCACTTGCAAAAATAACAGGAACCGTCGATACCCGTCTTAATTCCCGGCACAATTCAAAGCCTGTCATTCCCGGCAGATTAATATCCAGCAAAACAAGGTGGTAAGCATTCTCTGAAAGAAGTCTAAAAGCCTCATCACTATCAGCCGCACATGTAACGCCATAGCCATAGCTTTCAAGCATATCCGATATAATAAAAGATAAATCCTCGTCATCATCTATAATCAGTATTTGTCTTATTGTATTTACCATATTTAGAGCGCCTCGTATGCATTCTTCGTCCTATTAAGCTGCACCAGAAATACAATTGCAAGTACAAATGAAACAATTATGCATATTATTGATATGGCAGGAGCTACAATTGTTACATATGTTACTACCTGCATAATAGCCATAGGGATCCATGTAGAGTAAAGGTTTTCGCCGTTAAGATTGGCATTTCTATTTGCCTCAATCTCTTTAACTCCCATGATTATGTTATACGAAATATAAAGGATTAATATTGTTGCGATAATTCCGAGAATAACGCCTGCCCAGCCTAAATCTGCCGTCAAACCAAACAAATCAAGCAGATACAGAATTCCCGAAAACACTGCCATTCCTATTGCATAGGGACGCATCCTGACAAATCGCTCACTTTCATGTGACAGTTCCTGTAAACCTTTTGCCAAAAAGGCAAAACCAAGAAAATCAGGAATCAGACCAATCGTGCTGTTTCCAAAGTTCAAATTAAAATCAAGAAAAACAAACAAAAAACCTAAAAAGATTTTTTTCATAATGCTTACATACTCCTTTTCCAAATTAAACTCTTAATAATTTTACCATGCAATTTATAATTCGTCTATCATTTTACATTTCCTCAGGACATTCCATTCCTAATAACCCACACGCATCTTTTAAAACCATTTGAACTAAATTTGTAACATACAATCTTGCTTATTTTTATTTCTTAAAGCAACATTTTAACCATGTCTTTGTGCTTGCCACAGGACATTTGGTTTGAAATTTGGATAAAAAAGAACCGCAATTTCATTAGCTTCTGCTAAATCTATTACGATTCTGCATCTATGACATCTATAAACAGTAACCGCATAGAAACAAGACGTACATCTCCTGCAACCATGCGGAAAGCAATGATTACAAGAGCTTACGTCTATCTTCTCTGCGTCTTAAGCTGTTTACAAATAATGTGTTCATAAAGTTCATCCTCTCAATTAATTTATAGGATTGTACCATAAACTTACAGTATATGCAATGGGATATTTATTCAAAATTTCTACTATTTCTGTCAGAGCCTTGATTTTTTTATATAAAAATAGTATCTTAGTACTCTTTTGTTATAGTTTCAAGCCCATACATCTTCATAAATGTATCAAGGTCTTTTTCATCACGGATAAACATAACCTCTTCAAACTGACCGCTATGAGTATTCTTAAAGCCTGCAACCTGTTCTCCATTGCATATGCTGCACCTTAAAACAGGCTGCAGGTTTTCCTTATCGTAATCTTTTATTTTCGTTTTTTTCTTTCCAAACATAATACAACCCCTCTCTTTAATTTATAAGCATATTTAAGCACTCACTATATATTTGTCTATTTTATGAGCATATTTAAGCACTCGCCATATATTTTCTCTGTTTGCGACAGAACGCCTTCAGGTATTTTATCAAACTGAAATTCCCCATCAGCTTTATTATTCATAAGCCAGTCTCTAAGCAATTGCTTATCGTATGATTTTGGCGAAATGCCCACCTTATAATCAGAAACGCTCCAGAACCGGCTTGAATCAGGAGTAAATATTTCGTCAGCTAAAACCAATTCGCCTTGCTTGTTAATACCAAATTCAAACTTTGCATCTGCAATTATCATTCCCTTTGAATATGCATATTTACTGCATCTATCATATAACTTAAAGCAAATATCAATTATCCTATCAGTAAGCTTTACACCGAGCTTTTCTGTAACAAATTCAATGTCCACATATTCATCATGTCCTACATCACGTTTTATTGCCGGTGTCATAATTACCCGCTCAAGTTTTTGTGCCAGCTTATAATCGCCTGAAAGAATATTACCACAAAAGCTTTCACCGCTCTTATAAGCCTTCCACATGCTCCCGAACATATATCCGCGAACCACAAATTCAAAAGGCAGGATACCAAGCTTTTCAACCATTACCGTTCTATCTTTGAAATATTCAGTTCTGAAGAACTCAGGCATATTTTCAATATCATCGTCCACAATATGATTTGCAACAATATCTCTTGTATTCCTGAACCAAAAGTTTGACAGAGTATTCAGCACCACTCCCTTATTTTTTATCATAACAGGCAATATGTTGTCAAACGCTGATATCCTGTCTGTTGTAACAACAACTAAATATTCATCTGAAATGTCATAAAGCTCGCGCACTTTGCCACTATATATTGGTTTCATAAATATAGCTCCTCTCATATGATTTCTTGTACAAACATTTTATCATCACTGTAACAAGCAGTTAATAACCTGTCGGTTGAAGTTTTCAAAAACATTCTACCTTCAGTAGAATCCACATCAATCTGTATTTAGCAATGGTACATTCCGAATCGAATGAATATTTTCTGTTGCAGGCAAGCGTATTACATCAAAACTGTCACTGGCAGTTTTGATGCATACTAAGGTACTAAGGCGTTTACGCCTGAGCCTTAGCCTGCGAGGATAAAATATTCATTCTTTTTCATCTCCTCTCAAATCCCTTACCACCCTATACACTTTCCTCCCGATTTTCATATTATATTTATATAACCAATTTGTATTTAGCAATGGTACATTCCGAATCGAATGAATATTTCTGTTGCAGGCAAGCGTATTACATCAAAACTGTCACTGGCAGTTTTGATGCATACTAAGGCACGAAGGCGTTTACGCCTGAGCCTTAGCCTGCGAGGATAAAATATTCATTCTTTTTCATCTCCTCTCAAATCCCTTACCACCCTATAAACTTTCCTCCCGATTTTCATAGTATATTATATAGATTATTGATTTTTGCAAAGTCTTCATATGGAATGAATATTTTTATCCTCAGGCAGGCGTATCGAAGGCGTTTACGCCTGAGCCTTAGCCTGCGAGGATAAAATATTCATTCCATTATAAAAAACTCGGCAACAATCAAGTATTGTATAATAAAAATCGGGAGGAAATTTATGCATCCTGCTTTGGAATTTGAAGACGTATCCTTTTCTTATCACACAATTAACGGCGAAGTTCCTGCTATTAATCATATATCATTTACCGTAAAAAAAGGCGAATTTATTTCTATTGTCGGACCGTCCGGCTGCGGAAAATCCACGCTTATGTCCCTTATCTGCGGCCTTATAACGCCTGAAAGCGGACATATCAGCATAGACGGCATGCCACTTGGCAGTCAGACCTCAAAAATAGGTTATATGCTGCAAAAGGACTATTTGTTTGAGTGGAGAACGGTTTATGACAATGTAAAGCTTGGGCTTGAAATCCACAGGCTTGACCCAAAGGAAAGCAATATTGACACAATGCTTGAAAATTATGCATTAAAAGACTTTACAGATGCAAAGCCGTCAGAGCTTTCGGGCGGAATGCGTCAGAGAGCCGCACTTATACGCACGCTTGCACTTGAGCCTGAAATACTGCTGTTGGATGAACCATTTTCGGCGCTTGATTACCAGACGCGGCTTGAAGTCGGCGGCGATATTGCAAATATTATTAAGCATGAGCACAAAACAGCTATTCTGGTAACACATGATATCTCCGAGGCAATAAGCCTTTCAGAGCGTGTGCTTGTATTTTCTGCGCGCCCTGCAACCATCAAGGCATCCATAGACATTACATTTCCTGATGAATGCAAAACATCAATGGATAAACGAAATTCAGCTAAATTTCAGAACTATTTTAAACTGATATGGGAGGAGCTTACCAATGAAACAAAGTAATATTTCAGAAAGGCAGTTAGAATATATCAATAGTATAAAGCGGCGTAAAATCATCATTTTCATAGCAAGAATCCTGATTTTTGCCGCATTTATGGGACTGTGGGAAGCCGCCGCAAGAACCAGCGCAATTAACGATTTTATTTTCAGCAGTCCGTCACGAATGCTTGACAGTTTAATTACGCTTGCCGGAGACGGCAGCCTTTTTATACACATCGGCGTTACCCTCGCCGAAACAATACTAAGCTTCATAATCACCACAGTATTGGGAATTACTATTGCGCTTGTTTTGTGGGCATTCACCGGTTTTGCAAGAGTAATAGACGTATATCTCGTAATACTAAACAGTCTTCCGAAGACGGCGCTTGCGCCTGTGCTTATAGTGTGGCTCGGCAACAACCCTAAAACCATTGTTATCACCGCAATATCCGTCGCTGTTTTTGGCTCAATTATAACGCTTTACACTGGCTTTAATTCAATGGACCCCGACAAAATCAAGCTCATAACAACTCTTGGCGGCAGCCGCAGGCATATACTTACAAAAGTGCTTCTGCCAGGCTCGCTGCCCCTTATCGTAAGCAATATGAAGGTGAATATCGGTCTTTGCCTTGTCGGAGTAATTATAGGTGAATTTCTTGCCGCAGACAAGGGACTCGGTTATCTTATAATTTATTCGAGTCAGGTGTTCAAAATGGATTATGTAATGCTTTCAATATTTGTTCTTTGTATTATTGCAATGGGACTGTATCAGATAATAAATTATCTTGAAAAAAGGCTTTGTGTTGAAAATAATTGATTAAGCTTATGCGGCGGCGCCACCAAAGCTTATTGCATCCGGCAAACCTTGTGGCGCCGCCGCTTTACTTACAGCAAAAGCCCCGACATAACATCCCGCCGGGGCTTTTCATTTTTATACATATCCGTGAACTGTCACAGTCAGTTCTTATAATTTTACATGTTTTCCATTGCATTTTTCAGCTTTTCCAGAGCACTTTTTTCGATTCTGCTCACATATGACCTACTGATATTAAGCCGGCTGCCTATCTCCCTCTGCGTAAACTCCTGACTTCCAAAAAGTCCGTACCGAAGTGCGATTACCTTCTTCTCACGCTCATTTAACGCTTTGTCAAAGGCAGTATAAACATTCTGTATGTCGCTCTTTAAGGAAACCATGTCAACTGCACTCTCTTCATCGCATTCTATAACATCGACAAGCGTTATATTGTTGCCTTCCTTGTCTGTCCCTATGGATTCAAACAGCGATACATCCCTGCTTCTCTTCTTCTCTGCTCTAAGATACATAAGAATCTCATTATCAATGCACTTCGCCGCATAGGTACTGATTCTGCTGGATTTATCTGCATTAAAAGAATCAACAGCCTTTATAAGTCCGATTGTCCCTATAGATATCAAATCCTCCGCATCAAGCTCCGGCTGGCTGTACTTTTTCACTATATGAGCAACCAGTCTCAAATTTCTCTCGATAAGCACCTGCCTTGCATCATTGCTTCCATTTTTAAGTTCTTCAAGATACATTCTCTCTTCAGAAGCCTTCAGCGGTTTTAAAAACGTCTTCACTCGTGCCACTCCGGATTTGTTTATAATATATTATGCCGGAATGCACCTCCAAGTGCTTTTACACATTTTTATTTATCTGATTATCTCTTAAAAAGGCAATTTGACAAAGCTATCGACAAAACATGAAGTCAAAACATCTGATTTTTACTCTTTATCAGGCAGTCTTCCGAAAAGGTCTGTCATCATATAAAGCTCTCTTGCAAGCTCGTCCGTAAGGCACTCTCTGCGATAACGGAACGACCAGTTTCCGCTAGGCGTCGAAGGAGTATTCATCCTGCAGTCATTTCCAAAGCCTAATATGTCCTGTATAGGGAATATCGTATACCTTGCAATGCTTGCCATAGCAACTCTGATTAAATCCATGTGGATTCTGCCTCCGTCAGAGTTTGTATATCTTCTTAATCTGTCCTTCTGGTTTTCATTTGCCTCTTCGTAATACCAGCCCACAATTGTTGAATTATCATGTGTTCCAGTGTAACAGATGCAATTGTCAGTAGTAAAATGATGCGGCAGGGAATCATTGTCCCTTTCATCATCAAATGCGAACTGCAGTATCTTCATGCCCGGAAGATTATTGCTGTCACGAAGCTCCTCTACAGGTGGTGTAATTACGCCTAAATCCTCTGCCCAGACAGGAAGTTCGTCGCCAAAATGCTTTTTAAATGCATTAAATAATTCTACACCAGGAGAAGGAACCCACTTGCCGTTTACGGCAGTTTCTTCACCATACGGAATTGCATAATATGCTTCAAAGCCTCTGAAATGGTCTATTCTGATAATATCAAACAATTCAAGCTGCTTTTCAACTCTCTTTATCCACCAAGCAAACTTCTCTTTTTCATGAGCCTTCCAGTCATAAAGAGGATTGCCCCAAAGCTGGCCTGTGGCACTGAAATAATCCGGCGGCACACCTGCTACTACAGTCGGGTATCCGTCATCTTCAAGCAAGAATAATTTTCTGTCAGCCCAGACATCAGTGCTGTCCATAGATACGAAAATCGGAATATCACCTACTATCTTTATACCATTGTCATTTGCATACTTTCTGAGTTCGCTCCACTGTACGTCAAACACATACTGAATAAACTTGTAATAGCCTATTTCCTCTGAAAGCTTCTCTGTCCATGCCTTCTTTACCTTCTCGTCACCGTCTCTTAAATCGCACTCCCACTCAAGCCAGCATCTGCCCTCGTTGTAGTCCTTTCCTGCCATAAATAACGCATAATCATCAAGCCAGTATGCTTCCTTTTTGCAGAACTTAGCAAAGCCTTTTTTAGAAACAGACCATTCCTTTGGCACATATGACGAAGCTTTTTTTATTAAATCAGCCGCATCGCCGCATTTTTCATTTAAAGCAGGATCATCAAGCTCCTGCTTGATTTTTTCCTCAAGCTCGGCATAAAATTCAGCCTCAAGCTTTGCGTCAACCGCAGCCCTGCTTACATCAGCCCTGCCGCTCATGAAATTGTTGTATGCCTTTTTAAGAAGCCTTGTCTTTGCAATAATAACCTCGCCGTATTCAACCGCATATAAATTGATGTCAGGATATTCATCCAGATCGCCCGCATCAAGAATACAGTCCTCATAAAGCTTCTGCGGACTGATAAGCAGAGGCTGTCCGGCAAATGCCGAAAATGCCTGATATGGTGAATCACCAAAGCCTGTGTGTCCAAACGGCAGCACCTGCCATATAGTCTGTCCTGCCTTTTTCATAAAATCAATAAATTCATAAGCTTCTGTTCCGAAATCACCGATGCCGAATCTTCCCGGCAGTGACGTAGGATGCAGAAGTATTCCTGAACGCCTTTTATTATTTTCCTTCATATATACCTCCTATACCTCATTTTTTTATATTATATATTTAACCCATAATATGCAGACTGTAATCCGTCACATATCATATATGTCCCTTATCAGATTAATTTTTCTCCGCAATACGGGCAGTATTTTCTTGTTAACGATTTACTCGTATTTTTCTTTGCTGTCTCCTGCTTCTGGATAATACTTACCTGCTCAACAAATCCCGCTGATAAAATACCTGTAGGTATGGCAACCATTCCGACACCAAGAAATGTGATGACTATACCGCACAGCTTTCCGATTATTGTGACAGGATAAATGTCGCCATAGCCGACCGTCAGAAGCGTTGATACAGACCACCAGAAGCCCGAAAAAGCATTCTGGAACACATCCGGCTGCGCCTTGTGCTCAATATTGTACATAAGCAGCGACGAAGCTATCATAAGTACAAGCACAATGAATACCGAGGATAAAAGCTGGTTCTTTTTACGCTTTAAGACATCCGTAATAAGGTTTAAAGCATCATAGTATATATTGATTCTGAAAAGTCTCAGTATTCGTACAATTCTGAAGATTCTGAATGCCACAATTCCGTCCGGAATGAAGAACGGAAGATAAAACGGGAAGAATGACAGGAAATCAACTATTGCTCCCGCTGAAAATATATATTTTAACGCTGCCTTCCATCTTGGAATCCCCGGGTACAGGTAATCTGATGTCCAGACTCTTAGTATGTATTCCAAAGTAAAAAAAATCACTGTACATATCTCGGCAATATCCAGTATAACCTTATATTTTTCAGATATCTCAAAGGTTGAAAAAATAGCAATAAAAATGTTGACAATTATTGCTGTCATAATCAAAAAATCAAAGCTTCTGCTTGGAAAGTCGGTATCGTTTCCTATCTGGATTATTTCAAATATCCTCTTTCTATCTGCTTTTTTCATGGCTTTTCTCCAATCAATAATATATTATAGATATTTTACAATGAAGTGTCTCAAGCGTCGAGCATATTTTATCAGCAATACATACAATCCATGCCTCGTAATATAACGGAGGTATGGGAGTGAGCGGAAACATGTGTCTGAGTATGATGTTCTGCTCTTTTTTTGACAGCTTAAAATCTCTCATAGCATTATTCAACGCCGTCCTCGGATGCTTAAATCCATGCAGCTTATGCGAAGGATCCGGGTCATGCCAGTCATACAGAAAATAATCATGCAACAGCGCACCGCGTATCAACGCACGCGTATAAGTCTTAACCTTAAGATGACGCGCAATACTTAAGCTTAGGCAGGTAACGCTATAGCAATGCTTTAACACGCTTGTGTCACCGTGCTGTATAAATTCAGACTGGCTTTTGTACTGAGTTCCGTCAGAAAGCAGTTCTATCTCATGTTTAATAAGCCTTCTGTCATTTTTAGAAATCTTAATACGCATTATCCGCGCCTCCTAACGGAGCATATAATTCAATACACTTCCACTTCCTGCCATATATATTGTACTCTTCTGTCCTGCCGCCTTCATATTCTTTAAAGCCGGCAGCCTTATAGCAGTACAACGCCGCCGGGTTATTCTCAAACACGCCTAAAGTGGCTTCCTTCACTCTAAGGAAATCCTGTGCATATTTTAAGGCAAGAGTAATCATCTCCTTGCCGTAGCCCTTGCCCCTTATACTGCCATCCACAATAACAAAGCCAAGACGTATGCTTTCCATGGCATCATCCGTAAAACGCATAATAAAATGTCCTACCGGCTTACCGCTCTCATCAATCGCCGTCATCTGCCAGAACTTATCATTATCCGCAGCCTCCGAATAATGTGCATTTAACCTATCCTCTGTCAAAGGATATTCTCCAAATCTGCCTGCAGACCACTTCAAAAACATATCTTCATCAGTAATCCAGCTTACAACATACTTTGCATCACAAGGCTTATATGGTCTTAATCTTAACATCTCAAACTCCATTCTGCCGCCTTTGGCGGCATTTGTAAAAGCATTTTCACTCATTTTATTCTTCTGCCCTCGGCAGCATTTGCAAAAGTTTTTTCTGGTATCTTTTCTGCCGCTTTTGGGCGGCATGATAATTTAATAAAGCTTCAAAATCTCTTCTATTTCTTTTCTGACAGGCTTTTTCGGCTCAATATCACGGTATCCGACAGCTATAACCGATACGACCTCTTCACTCTCCGGTATGCCAAGAAGCTCCCGAAGCTTTACTTCATCCCTGATTCCCATGATAAGAGTATCAAGGCCAAGCTCTCTTGCCTTTAAAATAAGCAGCGAATTCTGAAGTCCGAGGTCATACGCTCCCCACTCATCGCCCAGTTCATTTACCGGCGAAGCATCGTTATCAAAACCGGCGATACCCTTAACAAAGGCTGTTACGATAAGCAGCGGTGCGTTGCGGCTATTGCGCTGATTAAACTCAGGAAGGCACTCAGCCTTGACCCTTGCAAGCATTTCCTTAGAGCTTACAGCGTAATATCTGCCCGTCTGTGAATTCTTCCATGACGGTGCCTGCTGTGCCGCAGCAATCAGCTCCTTCACTGTCTCAACACTTATCTGCGTATTTTCTTTATATGCTCTTATGCTTCTTCTGTTTTCTAATAGCTGTGTAAATTCCATATCATTCTCCCATCTATTTAAATCATTATTTTACAGGTCGCCTGACACCATCCCTGCCAAGAAAATTTATATAGTCATTGTATCATTTTTCAATATTTTTGTCATCAGTTTATTAGCATATCAAGAAATGATATTCACTAATCTTCAAATGCTGACATATAGTAAATAAAATATGTTTTTGAGGTCATAAATGAAAAAATTTATTTCTCTTGCTTTAATCACTGTATTATTATTCACGCTCCCGCTCGTAGCCGGCTGCGACAAAAAAGGCAGCTCTGAGCTTACAAAAATCACTCTCAGTGAGGTGGCTCACTCCATCTTTTATGCACCGCAGTATGCAGCGATTGAGCTTGGATATTTTGAAGAAGAAGGCATTGCTCTTACACTTGTAAATGATGCCGGCGCAGACAATGTAATGACATCTCTTATATCAAAGGATGCCGACATAGGTTTTATGGGCTCTGAAGCCTCCATCTACGTGTATTCTGAAGGCAATGCAGATTACGCCGTAAACTTTGCACAGCTTACCCAGCGTGCCGGCAACTTTCTTGTAGCAAGGCAGCCTATAGATAATTTCAGCTGGGATATGCTTAAGGGCAAAAATGTCCTCGGAGGACGCGACGGTGGTATGCCTGAAATGGTTTTTGAATATATACTGATGCAGAATGGAATTAATCCTGACACTGATGTAAATATTGATAAGAGTATTAATTTCGGTCTTACCGCTGCGGCATTTACAGGCGGTGACGCAGACTTTACCGTTGAATTTGAACCATTTGCAACCTCTCTCGAAATGGAAAATGAGGGCTGTATAGTTGCATCCTTAGGCGTGGATTCAGGCTATGTGCCTTACACCTCCTACTGTGCGCTTAAAAGCTATTTTGACAGCCATGAGGATGTTATTTCAGGCTTTACAAGGGCAATTCAAAAAGGTCTTGACTATGTAAACTCACACACCTCAAAGGAAATTGCCACTGTGATTTCCGCGCAGTTTGCTGAAACCGATATTGACAAAATAGCCACTATCGTTGAAAGATACAAGAATCAGGATACATGGAAAAAGGATACCGTATTTGAAAAGGACAGTTTTGAACACCTTGAAGACATCCTTATCGCAAACGACAGCATTTCAAAGAAGGTGCCTTATGAAGACCTCGTAACTACAAAATATTCTAAGGACGCTGCAAAATAAAAGCTCACTGCAAACAGCAGGAGCGGTCTGCCACAAACAGTCCGCTCCTGCTTACATACTAAATCTTAATCTTATATAAAGCTTACTATTTTACTCTTCAGTATTTTCGTCCTTATCTGCTTTCTCTGCTTTCTCTGCTTTCTCCTGACGCTTTCTATTTTTATTTTTTCTGCTAATCTTAAAGATTATAACAAGCACCGCAATAAGCACTGCAAGCGGAATAAGGAAAGGAATAGCACTTATTATAAAGATAAGAGAATCCTTTGACATCTCTATCATAGTCTTTACATTACCCACAAATTTTCTTGATAATTCTTCAAAGAATGACTCGTCATCAATGTGCTCGGTGATTTCAATAACCTCATCAAGGCTTAAATTAATTGTGCCAAATGATATCTGCTGGTCAAAGGTTCTTTTTATAGATTCATAATACTCAAGCTCATATCTTACATCAGTAAGCTCTCTCTGAATTGCCAAAAGTGTCTCTAAATCACCTGACTGCTCAAGCATCTTCATAAGAGTTTCCTGCTCAACCTTAAGCGCTTCAATACGGCTTTCGGTATCTACATAATCAAGAGTTACATCCTTAACCTCTTCATTGAAGCTTGTAACATTGCCGGCTGTCTTTACAACTTCAATAAGCATTGACATCTTATCTGCCGGAACACGTATTACTAAATATGCATGTCTGTTTCTGCTGTAAGAATAACTGTTTCCATTTATCTCCGAGCTTTCAATATATCCGCCGAAGGCTTCTATCTTCTCATATATAATATCAAGAGTCTTATCAAACTCCTTTGTTTCGGCATCAACATTATACTTTTTTATAAGCTTTCTGTTAAACGAATCAGTATCCTTCACAACCGAAGAAGGTGAAGTTGATGCAACGCCTTTGTTTTCATCGACAGCCTCCGGGCTGTCAATTGCATTATCGTAGCTGTCAGCCATCTCATACTTGCCTTCAGCGGTATAATCAACCCTTGAGTCCTTGCTGTAATTTTTTGAACTTCCACAGCCTGCCAGCAAAATAATTGCTAATGTTATACATATTAAAATCTTAATTCTATCTCTCATATTATTTTCTCCCTTATTATTAATCAATTTACGCATCCTGTATTACCAGCTTTCATTGTATACAAATTTACCTTCATCGTTTCTGACAAATAACAACCGATAACTGATGTCACCCGCATCTAAAGTAATTAATGCGGTCGGAATTCCCGAAAAACCTCCGTCAGGCAGCTGTCGCTGCTTTACAAGATAATATTTTATCGAATTGTCACCAACTACAATATCATAATCCTCTGACTCATCACCATAATTGTAAACCACCTCAATCATATCTATGCTTACTGTCCCGATTGTAGCACTCTTTACTTGAGCAGAAGTTATATCGCCATTATCAAACAATACTTCTATAACATCTCTGTCTTCCTCTTCATAAATATAACACTCCATGCCATCGGTAGTAAGCGTACATGCAGCATATTTTTCTTCACCTGTGATATCACCCAATTGCTCAGCCTGCGCATCTGCATTTTCAGCTTCATTCCCGATATTAGCGCCATAATAAATGTTATCATCTTTTGAATATGTTGCTTCTTTATTTTCATTTGAAGATGACGCTGCTTTGTTTTCATCAGCCTGAACCTCTTCATTCACTATACCTTCAGCGATTTCATAGCTGCCCTCTGCCATACTGCTGTCCGCCGCCTTTTTAAAGCTTAAATCGCCTCTGTTAATAATCATAAATGCAGCGCCGGTAAGCACACACACTATTGCAAATCCGGCTGCGTATCTGCCTAGCCTGCTTATTGTTCCTGATATCTTATTCTTTTTTGTTAAATCATGCATCTTTTTTTCAAAATCCATTGAAAATATATGCTCCTCTTTAAGCTCATCCTCAGCAGGAATATTCTCAAATTCCTTCTCTCTTGCTTCGAGCAATGCCTTTTTTAATAATTCATTCTTATCAGCTGACATAACCTGCCTCCTTCTTTAACATCTCCTGAAGCTTCTTTCTCGCTCTGTACATTCTAACATTTACATTCTTTGCCGATATTCCGAGTATCTCTCCTGCTTCGCTGTCAGACAGTCCATGTAAATATTTAAGTTCAAAAACCTCCCTGTATGTATCGTCTAATTTTGATATGCATTTTAAAAGCGCCTGATAATTTTCCTCTGAAATATACTCCTCCAGAATATCATCATTGTCTGACAGATAGTCACCAACCTCATCTATACTGATTATTTCAGCCCTGTTCTTCTTTCTTAATATATCAATCGCTCTGCTTTTAACTACTGCTGCCAGAAAACTCTTCGTCCTTCCCACTTCCTCCTCATTAATTTTGTTAATATAATGCGTAACCGTCAAAAAAGCTTCATGTACTGCGTCCTCTGCTAGATATTCATCCCCAAGCACACCTTTCGCAATATACCACATAAAATAACGATATTGATTGTAAAGTCTTACAAATTTATTTCGCTCGTCATCCGAATCAAGCATTGCAAAACACAAAAGCATCCTTTGTTCCTCCCTGTTTTTTGCGCAGAAATATTACTCATCTACTTATTAAACGCAAAGCATATATATATTACTACAACAATTTTAAAAATTTTCTTATTATTTATTTTAAATCAACTATAATAGAAATGGAAGACTAAATATAAGCAATGCTGCAGCAGGTTTTCTGCAAAATAATATTAAACGGCTGTATGCAATCTGATACCGATTCAAATAGCATACAGCCGTTATAGCTTTTGATTAATTACTTATTACATCAGTTTACTGCATCAATAATGTTCTGCTTTAACCACGCCTTCATTGATGCGCTCGTGTCAGCACTGTTATACAATACATTTGCAACCGCATAAACATTTGTCTTATAGCCTCCGCCTGCATTTGACGCAGCATTTGTTTCGGTATAATAATATGTCTGCTCGGTATTGTTTACATCCATGTATGTAATGTATGACCTTGCTGATATATCAATTGTATATCTGCCTGAGCCGATACCTGTAATAACACAGGTGTATATAAGCGAATCGGCTGTTGTGTCAAATATCTTTTCCGCCGGAGAGACAACCATTCCCCTTGCAGCCTGAGCAGCGTTTACATCCTTCACCAGCTCTGTGCTGCTTACATTTGCAGCCTTTGTAACAACCGTGCCAAAACCTATACCCTTATCGTCCGGGCTGTCAGGCTTAAGAGGTACATTCTGTCCATTAAGTGCCTCAACCTTTGAGATAAGGTCATTTCCTATCTTCGTTAAGAACCTTAAGCCGCTCGGGTTTGTAATTCTAATCTGCGCACCGATTATTTCAAGCCGGCTGCCCGCATCAATCCAGCCTGCGTACAGCGTCGTCTCATCAGTAATATCAGAAAGCACTGCCGCATAATTCTTTGCATTATTAATATCGCTTACACTGTTTAACTGTACATTTCTCGTAAACCAGCCTGCGAAAAGCCTGTTATTTTCAGCCGGGCAATGATAAAACTGTGCCGGTGATTCGCCCTTTGCAAGCGTAGCCTGTGCAACAATATTTCCGTTGCTTATATAGGTTATATTGTACTCGTCAGGCGTGACATTTTCAGGGTATGTATTAATGTAATAGGTCTCTCCCGGCGTTGTGGCAAATGAAATCCTGTTGGCATTAAGTGTGTTGTATGAAACCTGTCTGCCTCTTGAATCGTAAACAGGCTTGCCTGCAATACCGTTATACGAAACAACGCAATCACTGCCTGAATTTGACTTAATAACTGCATAATTTAAATTCTTACTGCTCCAGTCCATTGACACCTCAAAATTGCCTCTTGCCTTTATACCGCTCGCATATCCATTGCTCCACATATCAGGAAGCGCCGCAAGCAGGTCAATTGAATCGCCCTGGCTCTGCAAAAGCATCTCCGTCATACCGGCTGTCGCACCAAAATTACCGTCAATCTGGAATGGAGCATGTGTATCAAAGAGATTCTTTAGGGTTGACTCTAAAAGTATCTGGTTAACCATGACTCCCGCATGATTTCCATCTCTTAATCTTGCCCACATATTTATCTTCCATGCCTTGCTCCAGCCTGTGCCGCCGTCTCCGCGGACATTAAGTACAGTCTTCATGGCTTCAACATTTGCATCATCCTGCGCACTTCTTCCCGCAACAACAAGAGTGCCCGGATGAAGTGCAAAGAGCTGGTTTACATGACGATGACCGTAATCACCGACTATATCCTGAGCAGTTTCATCCTTCCACTCAAGGTATTCTCCCGCAAGTCCTATCCTTGGAAGGTACAGTCTGCTCATCGCAGTCCTGACCTCTGCAATCTCAGATGTGTTTATATTCAAAATATCCGCAGCCTCAAGTACCATATTGAAAAGCTCCCAGATGATTTCCTGGTCACAGGATGCGCCGAGCGAATATGAACCATGTTCAGGTGAATATGAAGGGTTTGAAACAAGTGTGCCGTCTCTTGAATCGAGCCACAGATTATCGACCCAGAAAAGAGCCGCCGAAAGCATAGTATTGAAGTTTTGTGCAAGGAACTGCGTGTCCATATTGTACTGATAATATTCCCAGATGTCCTGACACAGCCATGCCGCAGCCGCCGGGAAATAAAATGCATCTGAAACAGCCGGTCCCGTGTTGCCCCAGATATTATTTTCGTGGAAGGTTACCCAGCCTCTTACCGGACCGCCGTTCTGCTTTACAAAATAATAATCCGCCGTCTGGGTTCCCCTTGGAACGAGTGAATTAATATAATCAACAACCGCTGTATGGCATTCTGCAAGGTTACACTGCTGCGCCAGCCAGTAGTTCATCTGAAGGTTAATGTTTGTATGATAATCAGAATCCCAAGGCGAGCTTAAGCCCTGCGCCCAGATGCCCTGAAGATTTGCCGGAAGCGAACCCTCTCTGGAGCATGAAATCAGAAGATATCTTCCGAATTGATAATAAAGCATCTCAAGATATCTGTTTTCAGCATTTGTGTTTGTCTTATTGTAACCGCTTAAAAGCGCATCCGTAGGCTTTGATGGAAGCGTCGTTGAACCAAAGCTTACATCCACTCTGTTAAACAAAGCCTTATAGTCGGCAAGGTGTGCCGCCAAAAGTGCATTGTAGCCCTTGCTTACCGCACTGTTTACCCTGTTTGCAACTGCCGTAAGCGGGTTTTCATTTGAGAAATAATTGAATGTTGCATCTGTACACTGAACATAATTTGTGCCGCAGCTCATAACTATAAGCACCGAATCTGCGCCCGATACCCTTACTCCGTTATAAATCTGTGTTAATGTTCCGTTCTGTGGAATAACCTTAATCTGCTGGGCAAATTTAAGTCCGTCTGCACGCTGGTCGGCAGGCTGTCCTGTCATGGTAATTGTATTTCCGCTTACAGAGACAGTCTTGTTTGTCTGTTCGGAATTAACATAAATCTGCCTGTCTATCATGCCGCTTCTATTTGCGGAAAGTCTGATAACCATTACATTGTCAGGATAGCTTATAAAATATTCCTTTGTATATCTTGTGCCGTTCTGAGTATAAGAAACCGTCTCAACCGCTGTATTTAAATCAAGACTTCTTACATAATCCGTATAATCAGCATTTGTCTTGTTTGTATTTATAAGCTCAATCTCAGAAAGCTGTGGCGGCATGCCCTCGCGCGTCGCTGTAATTTCAAGCTTATAATATTTATAATTGCAGGTTGATGAGAGCTGGTATGTTTTTGTCTGATATCTGGCTGAGAAGGTCTCACCGTTTCTGGTGTCAACAACAGTGTAGTTATTACCGTCATTTGAACCGTAAAGCTTCCAGTTGTAAGGGTCTCGTCCTTCCATATCATTTGCTGATGATATAGCATATCTGTTAAATTTCTTCTGTCCAGAGTAGTTCCATGAAACAATTATCGGGAAGGTAATGTTGTTGCCAACGCTGCTGTTACCCGAATACCATTTTGTGCCTGTAGAGCCGTCAAAAAGATTTGTTGACATCTCGCCGCCATTTACAGGCTCAGCATTTGATGTGGCGTTTTCAAGCATAGGCTCGGTAAACTCAGGGTCGTCAATAAAAATATTGCCAAGCGTCTGATATGTACCGAAATTGTTCTTCTCGCCCTTTAACTGACTGATTAATGACAATACAGTCTGGCTGTTTGAATAATTGTTGGCGATAATATCACCGTTTCCGTTACGATACGCAGATTTTGTATTCGTAAAGGTTGTCATTTCATCCTGAAGCGCCTGCCTTACCTGCTGCAGTGCATTCTTTACACTTGCCGAATCACCTGCCCATCCGCCGTCATATGCCGGATTGGCACCCGGACCTCCTGACCATATGCTGTGTTCATTAACCTGGATTTTGTCGCTTTCAACCCCGCCGAAAACCATCGCACCTATAAAGCCGTTGCCAAGCGGTGTCGCCTCGCTCTCCCAGTCGTTTGCCGGAGAAGTGTACCATGTCTTAAGCTGTGTTTCTGACTCTGCCGCCAATGCCGTACTGTCTTTTCCTACAAAGGCAGTTCCCTGAAGCATCAATGCTGCCGCCAGAAAAATCGAAATTACTTTTCTAATCATTTTTACCCCTTTCGTAAATTCATACATTTATACATTACAGTAATTCTCCATATAATGAATTTTTACTGTTGTATACATAAATAATAACACACATGTTCAAACGTTTTTTATTCCCGCGAGCAACGAGCCAAGCGGACGAGCTTGCTCGTCCATTTGGCGACTGCCGCGAGGGGCGATAGCAGCCAGTGGCAGCTATCGCCGACCGTAGTGGAACGTAGACCGAATACCCCGCCCCTTTGGAGCGCACAAATTAAAAACGAGCCAAATCATGCCCCATAGCTTGCTGCGGGGTATTTAACTATTATCTGTATTTCTATAAAACAATTGACCCCTGATGTTACTTATTTTATAATAAAAATATCCTTTTTAAAATATATTTTTTATCTGATTTCGGAGGAATTATGAAAGAAAAATTATATACTATACCGATTAATGATGCAGTAAACCAGAATGATGAATGCCCTTTCTGCTTTATAGAGCGAAAGCTTGAGCATGATGCGCTTGATTTCGTGCTTGGAAGCGCATATATGGAGCCTGATTTCAGAGACATAACCGACGAACACGGTTTTTGCAAAAATCACTACAAGGAAATGTTCCAATACGGCAATGCGTTAGGCAATGCACTGATGTTAAAGACCTATTATCTTAAGCTAAATAAGGAGCTAGATAAACAGCTTAAAAGTTACTCTCCTGCGAAGCTTTCCTTCAAGCAGAAATTAAAATCCTCAAAAGAGACTGTATCCTCACCTCTGACCGACTGGATTAAAGCAAAGGATTGCGACTGCTATATCTGCAGCTACATAAACGAATATTATGAGCAGTATATGAACACATTTTTATATCTTTTAAAAAATGACAATGAGTTTTTTGAAAAGATTAAAAACAGCAAGGGCTTCTGTCTTCATCACTTCGGCAGTCTGACAGAACACGCAGAGGTAAAGCTTAATGACAAGGAAAAAGAAAAATATATGCCTGTACTGTTTGATGTCATGAAAAAGAATATGCAAAGAATGTTTGATGATATATCATGGTTTGTAGACAAATTTGATTACCGCAACAAGGATGCCGACTGGAAGACCTCAAAGGATGCGGTTCAAAGAGGCATGCAGAAGCTTGTCGGAAGCTACATCGCCGACGAGCCATATAAGAAGAACCAGTAAGCATATTTATAAAGCCTTCAGGGGCGCTTCGAAACGAAGCGCCCCATCATTGTACATAATTATATATTTAATATTGACATTCAGTCTGAAACCATCATAAACTTACTTGCCTGTTGGTATAAACTGCTTTAACACTGCTGCAACATTGCTTATAGGCATCGTCTGGATAATAATCTTACCAGGACCGGTTACTACCGTATTGAAGAGGCCTTCTCCGCCAAATACAACATTCTTAACACCTGATACAGTCTTGATATCCATTGTACATGAAGCATCCATTGCAACAAGATAGCCTGTGTCGAGAACCATTGACTGTCCTGCGCCTAATTCATACTCAACAGCACTTCCGTCGATTTCAATAAAAGCTACACCATTTCCCGATAACTTCTGCATAATAAAGCCTTCTCCGCCAAAGAAGCCTGCGCCAAGCTTCTTCTGGAATACTACATCAAGGTTTACGCCCGCTTCACTTGCAAGGAATGCCGACTTCTGTGCAATGATTGGTCTGTCAGGCGTAATCTGGAGCGCTCTTATCTCACCCGGAAAGCTTGATGCAAATGCAATCATGCCATCGCCACCCTGTGCGGTATATCTGTTCTGGAACATTGATTCTCTTGAGAACATACGTCCGATAGCCTTGCCAATACCGCCTGCAGATGTCTCCATCTTCATATTCGGACTCATCCAGCTCATAGCTCCTGCTTCACTTACTACTGTTTCATTTACTCCCAGTTCACATACAACAACCGGAAGGTTTCCACCCTTTACCTCATACCTCATAATCAAGTTCTCCTTTTCTTTTTAGTTTTGCACAATGCTTAAATTGCGTTATGATGAATCAGGCTGTCATATGCTGTTTTCCTGCGCTTCATCAAAAGCATCTTATATAATAATTATAGCTAAAATGCTTTATCTATGCAATAAAATATATGTATTAAATCATTTTTTTTGCACGTATTAATCGTTTAAGTTTGAATAAAAGATAAACTCCATTTAGCATAAAGGCGCTTGTCCATGCTCCTGTTTCCGCTATAGCTATAGCCATATATCCAAGCACAGGTGTTAAAAACACGGCAGCGATAATTCTTGCCGCCAATTCAACAAATCCTGATATCATCGGAACAATTGTAAAGCCCATACCCTGACATGTGTTCCTTACAAGGAACAAAAAGCTTATGGACCACATCATTCCTCCGCACAGTCTTAAGAAATCCACGCATAAAATAATATTCTCCGGATCCGAAAGCATAAGTCCTGCCAGCTGCCCCGGGAATCCACAGAGAAGTATTGCAGAAAAGACCGCCAGTCCGACGGACAGCCAGAAGCTGCTCTTTAATCCTTCCCCTATACGTGCGAACTTTTTTGCGCCGTAATTCTGCCCCGCAAATGTACTCATTGCCATTCCGGCGGCGGCACACGGCTGCATCATAAATTCAACCAGACGCATACATGCCGAATATGCGGCAGTATAATTTACACCAAGCTTATTAACGAAATACTGCACTAAAATAGTACCTATCGCAGTAACCGAATTCATAAATCCTACCGGAATACCTATAACAATTTCTTCTTTTATCAATGCCCGGTCAATTTTCCAGTCCTGTCTTTTAATATGTACAAAAGGTATTTTTCGAAGCTTCATAAAGCAGAAAGCTCCGGCACAGCACTGTGCAATAAGCGTTCCGATTGCTGCGCCCTCAACGCCCATTTTACATCCAACGATAAAAAACAGATCCAGCAGTATATTGATAACAGACGATATCGCCACGGCTATCATTGATGTCCTGCTGTCACCAAGAGCATTTAATATTCCTGCAAACACATTATATAAAAGTGTCAGCGGAATCCCCGCCAGAATAATCACTATGTATAGTACGGCATCATCAATAATAACCTCTGATGTGTGCATCAGCACCAGCAGCGGCCTCATTACAATGATTCCGGTAATCATAATGATAAATGCGACGAATCCGGTTGAAACAACTCCCATTGTAATTGATTTTCTGAGCCTTGTATAATCAAGCGCACCATACGCCTGTGCAACAAGAATTGATATTCCGCAGCCAAGACCCATTATAAATCCAAATATAAAAAAGCTTATCGAGCCGGTTGCCCCGACTGCAGCCAGCGCCATATCATTGATTCCCTTGCCAACCACAATCGTATCTACAATGCTGTACAGCTGCTGCAGAAGCGAGCTGCACAAAATCGGGATGAAATATTTAAAAATTATAGGGAATGGCTTTCCCTCAGTCATATTAATTGTATTAGCCATTATTGTTCCTCCTGTTTTATGAACCGTTTGACTTGTAATGCCTCAGTCCGTATCTCCATACACCATAACAGACAGCCAGGAAAAAGACTGTTCCTAACGGATATATGATGTAATACGGGCTTTCTGTCCGCCCCAGCAGATACTGTAACGGATAATACTGCACAAGAGTATATGGTACCACAAATGTGCAGAGTCTCAATATGTTTTTGCCATAAACATCAAAAGGATATTTGCCATACTCTCTTGCCCCGTCGGTAAAAACATTCATAAATTCAAGTCCCTCCAATGTAAAAAAACAAAGCGCGGCATAAATCATGAATATGCCGGTAAAGAGCATTGTTCCGCCGATAAGCATGAATACTACAGTAATAACCCTGCTTAATGTCCAGGTAATCCCGCTTGCAGTAATTCCATATACAAACATAACAACTGCCTGAAGCATTCTGCCGATTCGGCTAAGCTCAAATCTGCTTCCAAGCACCTGCAGAATCGGGCTTCGCGGTCTTACCATTATCCTGTCAAACTCACCATTTCGGACTATTGACGAAAAACCGTCAAAGCCTCTGGCAAAGCACTCTGCGAGAGAAAATTCCATCAGCATAATTGAAAAGCATAGCAGCACCTCGCTATAGGTATAGCCCTTGACCTCATTAAATCTGATAAACATAAAGTAAATACCTAAAAAAACATTAAATGATATGAGAAACTGCCCTATTATGCTTAGCAGAAATGACATTTTGTACTGCATTGTGCTTCTTATTATAACAGATATGTAATGAAAATATAAGCTTATACCTCTCTTCATCCTGTCATCCTCCCTGCACAACGATTTTCTTTTCTGCAATTTTGCAAAGGCCTCTGCCTATCAGAACAAGCAGCACAAACCAGACTGTCTGAAGTAAAACAGCGCGGGTAAGCTCTTCTCCGTAAATATCGCCTCCGTAAATTCGAAGCGGAACATTTTGCATTCCCGCAAAAGGAAGCAGCTCCACAATGGATTTTAACGGCTTCGGAAGAAATGGTATCGGCACGATGGCTCCGCAAAAAAACTCTACCAGCGACGTAAAAAATATACGGACGCCCTGCGGTGAAACCGTAAAGAAGCTTATTATATACACAAGCATACAAAATGCTATCGTAACCCCCAGTCCTAAAGCAAGCGTAAACATAAATACGATAAATGTGAGTATGTTTTTTGGGAGCGTCATTTTAAAGGGCTCCGGAAGTATAAATGCAACTATCAGAATAGGCATACATCGAAGCAGCGCCCTCGAAATTCTTGTTGCAGCATTTTTTGCAAACCACATGTTATATATTGAAACAGGTCTGCAAAGCTCATAGGCTATGTTTCCGCTTAATATTGAATCAAATATGTCATTATCCATCATCCACGTTGCGAAAAATGCGAGAAACGCCTGCTGAAGCCAGATGTATGAAACCATTGCCTTAAATTCCATAGGAAAGGCGGCAGGATTTGTTTCGTAGAAAGCTCTGAAAACAAAGCATTCCATAAAGCCCCATACAAACTGTGTTACTATGCCGGCTGCAGCCGCCACCCGGTATTGAAGTCCCATATTAAGCCGCAGTCCAAAGAACGAAATATATTTTTTCATGGCTGTATCCTCCTTGAAAATATTCAGTTTTTACAGTATCAAAAAGCAGTTAAGCTGCACTTAATAATCTATTTCACAGAATATTAAGCTGCTGATACAGCGCTGCAACAATCTTATCAAGACTTTTTTCAGCATCTGAAGCTTCATTAGAGGCTGCCAGTCTTCGCATATCGTCTATTGTACCGTCCATAAGAACACGCCCCTTGCCGATAAGAATTATACGTCTGGTAAGCGCTTCAATATCCTGCATATCATGTGTTGTAAGTATAATAGTCGTTTTATGCTCTTTGTTCAGATTCATGATAAAATCGCGCACCGCAAGCTTTGATACAGCATCAAGCCCGATAGTCGGCTCATCCAGAAAGAGAATTTTCGGACTGTGAAGCAATGATGCCGCAATTTCACAGCGCATACGCTGTCCTAAGGACAACTGACGGACCGGTGTCCTTAACAGTTCATTAAGCTTAAGCTTCCCGGTAAGCTCTTCTAAATTATTGATATACTCGTTTTTGGGGATTGAATAGATATCCTTTAATAATTCAAAGGAATCAATTACTGGAACATCCCACCAAAGCTGTGAACGCTGTCCGAACACCACACCGATTCTCTTAACATGCTCGATGCGGTTTTTCCATGGCACTCTGCCATCGACCAGACAGTTTCCGCTTTCCGGTGTCAATATTCCGCTTAGAATTTTAATCGTAGAACTCTTTCCTGCTCCGTTAGGTCCGATATAGCCCACCATCTCGCTGTCATTAATGGTAAAGCTTACGTCTGACAACGCCTTAACCGTCTCAGTCTCCCTTCGAAACAGAGCTTTGCAGGCTTCCTTCATGCCTGCGTTTCTTTTTGCAACTTTGTACGATTTACATACATTCTCCATCGTAATCATTTTGCTTCCTCCTGGTAGTAATATTTTTGACTGATGATAAAATATCTTGCCAAGTAGGTCTTGTATTTCCGGTGACAGCCGGAAATCACCCTATTCACTTTACAAGCTGTCCCCGCCTTAAAAGGCAGGGACATAAAATATACTATATTATATGTATGATGTCAATAAACAATCTCTACAAATTTATTAACCGGTTACTCTGTCTATACCGACAACGCTTTCTATACCGTTTAACTTCTCCATAAGCTTTCTAAGCTCATCCTTACCATGAATCTCAAAGCTCATGGATATAGTTGCAAGTCCCTGCTTGCTTACACGGCTGTTCATCGAGCTTACATCAATATTACTTTCGGTAAGAATTCTTGAAACATCAGCAAAGATTCCCGAACGGTTATTTGCATAAATATTAATCTTTGTAAGATAGCTTCCGCTTGTCATGCTTTCCGAATTCTCCTGCCACTGGGCATCTATTATCCTTGCCTTGTCCGATTCAGGCAGATCTACCATGTTGAGACAGTCCTTGCGATGAATTGAAACGCCTCTGCCTCTTGTAATAAAGCCTACTATCTCATCGCCGGGAACAGGATTGCAGCACTTTGAAAAACGCACGGCAACATCATCTATGCCCTTTACAAGTATGCCGCCCTTTTGCGACGGCTTATACACCTTTGCCTTGCTGCTTTCAGTAATCGCTTCGATAATCTCCTCGTCGCTTAATTCCTTCTTGTGCTTCTTATCATATTCCTCTATCGCTTTATTTAATATCTGACCTTCCTTAAGTCCGCCGTGTCCTACAGCGGATAAAATTGAATCCCAGTCCTTAAAGCCATACTTCTCAAGAATAAGCTCTCTGTATTCCTGCTTTGTTATTTCACTATATGCATAGCCCCTCGCCTTACAGTACTTTTCAAGCATCTCGCGGCCTTTTTTGATATTGTCCTCTTTTAACTCCTGCTTGAAGAACTGATTGATTTTATTGCGCGCCTGTGCCGTCTGGACAATCTTTAACCAGTCGCGGCTTGGACCCTTTGCGTTTGGTGAGGTGATAATCTCTATTCTGTCGCCGTTTTGAATCTTGTAATCGATAGGCACCATCTTGCCGTTTACCTTCGCGCCTACCATCCTGTTGCCAACGCCGCTGTGAATACTGTATGCAAAGTCAACAGGCGTCGAACCATTGGTAAGGTTCTTAACATCTCCTGATGGCGTAAAGCAGTATATACTCTCCGTAAAAAGGCTTAAATCGCTCTTTAAGAGGTTCATATACTCCTTGTTATCCGACATCTCATTCTGAAGCTCGAGTATCTGGCGCAGCCAGCTTAACTTCTGTTCCTCGCTTCTTTCCTTTGAATGAGCCGCCTTTTCAGACATCTCTTCAGCTCCGGTCTTGCCCTCTTTATATTTCCAGTGTGCGGCAATACCGTATTCTGCCTCCTGATGCATCTGCTCAGTCCTTATCTGAACCTCAAAAGGCTGTCCTTCGCCCATAAGCGTTGTATGAAGCGAACGGTAGCCATTTACCTTTGGCACCGCAATATAGTCCTTAAATCTGCCCGGTATAGGCGTATAATGCTCATGGAGCACGCCAAGTGCCGCATAGCACTCCTTAATATCCTTAACAATGATACGCACGGCAAATAAATCATAAATCTGCTCAATGTCCTTATGACCCTTCACCATCTTCTTATAAATGCTGAAGAAATGCTTTGCCCTTCCGTATATCTTTGCCTCTATTCCTGCCTCCTTAATCATCGCAGAAACATCCTCAACTATTGAATCTACAAATATCTGTCTTGTGGTCCTGGTCTGTGAAACCTTCTCTGCAAGCTCATAATATGCCAGCGGCTCAGAATATTTAAGTGACAAATCCTCAAGCTCAATCTTAACTTTGGATATACCGAGTCTTCCTGCAAGCGGCGCATATATATCAAGCGTCTCCTTTGCCTTTTCGATCTGCTGCTCTATAGGAAGTCCTTTAAGGGTACGCATATCCTGCAGTCTGTCCGCAAGCTTAATCATGATAACCCTGATATCCTTTGCCATGGCAAGAAACATCTTCCTTAGGCTTTCTGCCTGAAACTCAATCTTGTCCATTGAATCTGAAATCTGGGTAAGCCTTGATACTCCGTCTATAAGAAACGCTACATCAGCACCAAACTCCTTTGCAATGCTTTCAGGCTTGATGCTTTCCTCCTCCCTGAGATTGTGAAGGATTCCCGCGCATATGGCAGCCTCATCCATGCCAAGCTCCGCAATAATAATCGCAACATTCATTGAATGGCATATCTTTGACTCTCCGCACTTACAAAGCTGTCCCATGTGAAGATTCTTTGCTGTCATATATGATTTGTTAATAAGCGAAAGGTCCATATCAGGACGGTTCTCTTTTAAAATTGAAACAAGCTTCTCGTATAAAACCTTTTCATCCTCAGCCAATGCCATTCACCTCCCTTATAAAATATGCTGCATAATTACAGAGTACCAATCATCATAATTTAGTCAAATAGATGTCGGGGTTAAAACCCGATATCCTGATTGAACATTTTTATATCTCTTTGCCGGGAATAAAAACCTTGCTTAAAAGATAGATTAAGGCAAATTACAAGAACTGTCAAATGTGTAACAGCTTTGTAATCTGCCTCATAGTCTGCAATAGCATACATAGCGAACTGCCATTGGCAGTTCATATAATTGAAACTCAATTATCAAATATCAGCTTAACCGGAATCATGATACTTACAGTTCCACGGCTCCCTATATCGTCTTTTATGCCTAAATAAACACAAAACTCAATGTCATTCTTCGCTGTCAAATCCTTAACTGTATCTGTATAAAAAGTCATATTACAACTTATACTTTCCAAATTCTCAAGCACACCTTCATATTCAGCGTCGGCTCTTAAATAGTCTCTGTCATTGGATATATAATCATGCACTCCGTCAACATAGGTGCTGATATTGACAGCACCATTCTTACCGAACATACGCGTATCGGACCAAACTAATATATCACTGCCGGTAACATTCTTTGCAGTGGCAATAACTTCAATATCATCGCCCAAAGTATACCAACTCTTATCAAATTCAACTGTAAATTCTATGCCCTCAACGGTCTGTGTAAAAATAGTCTCTGTCGGCAAATCAATGTATGGTTCTTTTCCCTTAGTATTATTATCTATATCTATATTATCGCTGCACGCTGTAAATAACAAAAGTAAGCTAAAGAGGAAAGTACGAATCATGTTCTTTTTCATAATCGCTCTTCCTCTGTTTATATATATTAATCACAAAAATGTGTTATGGTCATCTTTTATACTAGCACTACTTATGTTTAGCGTCAATGATAATTTTTAATATTTTTAAAATCTTATTTTTTAACAATAATATACATATCTGCTGTATGTATGTGTAAAACCAAAGGTCAGCAGCAGCTTATTTAACATTCGGGGCGTCAAAATGTAATTTTGACGCCCCGGTGTATTTAATCTGAATATTAATTATTCTTCTGCTCTTGCTGCAATTTCCTTAGCCTGAACGTCTGACGGAGCCTGCTCATATCTTGCAAATTCATATTCGAAATCGCCGATACCGCCTGTCATTGAACGAAGGTCTGTAGAATAACCTATCATCTCAGACATAGGAACGTCTGCCTCTACTATCTGGTTGCCCTTGTGGTCAGGATTCATACCGAGCACACGGCCTCTTCTCTTGTTAAGGTCACCCATAACATCACCGGTAAACTTGTCCGGTACTGTAACCTTTACAGATACGATAGGCTCAAGGAGAACCGGCTTCGCATCAGGCTCTGAGAATGCCTTCTTAACAGCAAGGATAGATGCCATCTTGAATGCCATTTCTGATGAGTCTACAGGGTGGTATGAACCGAATACCAATGTAGCCTTAAGTCCTACTACCGGATATCCTGCCAAAGGTCCCTTAACAACGCATTCCTGAATACCCTTTTCAACTGCAGGGAAGTAATTCTTAGGAACTACGCCGCCGACAATCTTCTCTTCGAAGATGTATGGTGTCTCAAGGTCGCCTGACGGTTCAAATTCCATAACAACATCACCGTACTGACCGTGACCGCCTGACTGCTTCTTGTGCTTGCCCTGTACCTTAACCTTGCCTCTGATTGTCTCTCTGAATGCAACCTTCGGCTTGTCAAGGAGAATCTCAACCTTATATCTGTTTAACAGCTTGCTTGTTACTATCTCAAGGTGCTGGTCGCCGATACCATAAAGCAGAGTCTGTCTGTTTTCCTTATCATTGACAACCTTAAGTGTTAAATCCTCTTCCATAAGCTTTGAAAGTGCGCCTGCTATCTTGTCCTCATCGCCCTTATTCTTAGCTGTGTAGCTCATATATGTGTAAGGTGTAGGAACCTGTGGTCTTGCATATTCAACATTGTTGCCCTTAGCAGCAAGTGTATCGCCTGTTGATGTAACCGTAAGCTTAGGAATAGCACCTATATCGCCTGCACGAAGTGCTTCAACCTCGATAGCCTCCTTGCCTCTTAAGATGAAAAGCTTACCGATCTTTTCTTCTGTCTCCTTTGAAACATTAACTGCCGTTGAGTCAGCTCTTAATACACCCGAGCAAACCTTTACAAATGAATACTTACCGATGAACGGGTCAACAAGTGTCTTCCATACCTTTGCACTCATAGGCTTCGCATCATCATAATCAGCCTCAAATACTTCGTCTGTATCCTTGATAATGCCTGAAATCTTAAGCTTTTCAGGTGACGGGAAGTACTTCTCGATGCAGTCAAGAAGCATTCTTGCGCCCTGTCCGTTGATGCCGGCACCCATAAGTATCGGAACGATGCTTCCATCAATAACGTGAGTTCTTAATGCAATTGAAATCTCATCATATGTAAACTCATCTCCGCCGAAGTATCTGTCCATATACTCTTCGCTTGTCTCGGCAACTGCCTCCATCAAAGCTTCACGATACTTTTCGAGATTCTCCATAGAATAATCAGGAATATCGCTGTCTACATAATCATTCAGATTCATAAAGCGGCGGCCCTTCATCTTAACTACGTTTACAAAGCCGACAAATCTCTCATTCTCTCTGATAGGCATCTGGAAAGGTGCAATCTTGTTGCCGTAAAGCTCCTGAAGGTCTTCAACTACCTGACGGAAGCTTGCATTGTCATCATCCATGCCTGTTACAAAGAACATTCTTGGAAGGTTGTACTTCTCACATAAATTCCAAGCCTTCTGCGTACCGACTTCTACGCCTGAGCGTCCGTTTACAACGATAACGGCGGCGTCAGCAACACTTGCAGCTTCCTCTGCCTCACCGATAAAATCAAAATAACCAGGTGTGTCTATGAAGTTAATCTTTGTTCCTTCCCTGATAATCGGGATTGTTGTAGCAGAGATAGAGAAAAGTCTCTTAATCTCCTCTTTATCAAAATCACTTATTGTGTTTCCGTCTGTAATCTTTCCCTGACGATTTGTCACCCCTGTAATATTTGCAATTGATTCGATTAATGTAGTCTTTCCGCTTCCACCGTGTCCAAGCAGCACAACATTACGAATTTTACCCGTTTCAAATACATTCATTAGCATTTCCTCCTAAATCGCTATATTTTATTGAGAAATAAGCATTTTAAAAATGCGTTCTCAAAAAACTAACCATATTACACAAAAATTTTGTCGTATTTTCTTCTCGTTATAACACAGTCGGTTCACTTCATAGTTATAATATACTAAATATTCAGAAAAAAAGCAACAATAAGATTAATTTTTAACAAAAATTTTTCAAAGTTATATTCTGTAACATTTCATATACTGTTGACATGTTTTTTTTGCAATAATAAAATATTAAAGGATACCGGTGACAAGGGGTTTTAAATAACAATCCACAGGTATCTATGTATTATCTTATCAAAATGATTCAAAACAGGAGGAAGCATAATGAACAACCTTACTATAGGCTTTATAGGTCTTGGACTTATCGGCGGCTCTATTGCAAAAAGCTTCAAAGCTAAATATCCTGATATTAAAATTATGGCATATTCCAGAAGTAAAAACACGCTTGATAAAGCATTTGAAGACAAAACAATTGACATTATTTTAGACGACATAGATGAAAGGCTTGGAGGCTGCGATTATATATTCCTATGCACCCCTGTAAGCCTGAATGAAATGTTTCTTGAAAAGCTTAGACCGTTTTTACATGAGAACAGCATTGTTACTGATGTCGGCAGCGTAAAGGGCAACATTCACAGAAGGGTTGAAGCACTCGGGCTTGAAGCACATTTTATCGGCGGGCATCCAATGGCAGGCTCCGAAAAAAGCGGTTATGACAATTCAAACGGTCATCTTCTTGAGAATGCATATTATGTCATCACTCCTACCGATGCCTCTCCAAAGGCAAGGGTTGATGAATTAATTGCTCTTGTTAAAAGCACCGGTGCTATTCCGCTCGTGACAGACTACAATACTCACGATTATATCGTCGCAGGAATCAGCCATCTGCCTCACGTTATCGCTGCATCGCTCGTAAAGCTTGTAAAGGATAAGGACACCCCTTCAAAACTTATGAAGCAGATAGCCGCGGGAGGCTTTAAGGATATAACCAGAATCGCCTCCTCATCTCCCGATATGTGGCAGCAGATATGCCTTGAAAATAAGGACAATCTCTCGGCTATACTTGACGATTATATTGATGCTTTAAACAGTATCAATGATGAAATAAAGGCAGGCAGCCACGACGCTGTGTACAATCTGTTTGAGGAATCCGGAGAATACCGAAATTCACTGCCTGATAAATCATCCGGTCCTATAAAGAAGCGTCATGCTATTTACTGCGACATAATTGACAAGGCGGGTGCAATCGCTACCATTGCCACCATTCTGGCAGTACATCAGATAAACATTAAAAACATTGGAATTATTCACAACCGCGAATTTGAAAAAGGCGTGTTAAGCATTGAATTTGAGGATGAGGAATCCTCGCTAAATGCTGCTGAATTCCTTAGAAAATTCCAGTACAATGTTTACGTAAGATAATTATTAGAAATCGCTTTTTAACACAGACTGCATACACGGTGAAAATACCGCCGATTATTATGATAGTCTGCACAAATTATACCTGGAGGAATTACATGAAGATATCAAAAGCAGGCTCTCTTAAAGGAGAAATAAACATCCCGGGCGATAAATCAATATCCCACAGAAGCATTATGTTCGGCGCACTCGCCAAAGGAACCACCGAGGTTCACCATTTTCTGCAGAGTGCCGACTGCCTCTCCACCATCTCATGCTTTGAGAAAATGGGCGTGTCGGTAGAAAACAAAGGTGAGACCGTACTGGTACACGGTATGGGGCTTCACGGTCTTAAAGCCCCGGCAGAAATTCTTGACTGTGGAAACTCGGGAACTACCACAAGACTTATTTCAGGCATTTTATCCGCACAGGACTTTGACGTAACTCTTACCGGCGACGCTTCAATACAAAGGCGTCCGATGAGGCGTATTATAGAGCCTCTTTCAATGATGGGGGCTGATATTAAAAGCATCAAGGGCAATGACTGCGCCCCTCTGTTCATTCATGGACAGAAGCTTCACGGCATCCATTACATTTCAAGGGTTGCATCCGCACAGGTTAAATCCTCTGTCCTGCTTGCCGGACTTTACGCCGACGGCGAAACCAGCGTAACTGAGCCTTATGTATCAAGAAATCATTCTGAACTGATGCTTAACTACTTTGGGGCAAATGTTACCACGCATGGCACTACCGCCACGATAACCCCTGCCAGCGAATTATATGCGAGGAAAGTAACTGTTCCGGGAGATATATCCTCCTCCGCCTACTTCATTGCTGCCGGACTGATAATTCCAGGCTCTGAGATACTTATTAAAAATGTCGGAATTAACCCGACCAGAGACGGCATCATAAAGGTCTGCGAAAGCATGGGAGCCGATATCACCCTGCTAAACGAAACAAACGCTTCCGGCGAGCCTGTCGCAGACATACTTGTAAAAAGCAGTAATTTATGCGGCACTACCATTGAAGGAGCGCTGATTCCGACGCTGATTGACGAGCTGCCGGTTATTGCAGTCATGGCATGCTTTGCAAACGGCACAACCATCATAAAAGACGCTGCCGAGCTTAAAGTAAAGGAATCAAACCGAATCGCTGTTATGGTTAAGAATCTCTCCCTTATGGGTGCAGACATTACCGAAACCGACGACGGCATGATTATAAACGGCGGCAAGCCGCTTCACGGCGCCGTAATCGACAGCTTCCTTGACCACAGGATTGCCATGAGCTTTGCCGTATGCGGCATGGCAAGCGACGGTGAAACCGAGATACTTGGAAGTGAGTGCGTGAATATATCGTATCCTGAGTTTTATGAGGATATGGAGAGGCTAAAAAAATAAACATTATCCAAAAATGTTCAAGTATGCTTATATAGCACAGACACGGCGCAGAATCATCTTCTTTAAAACAAGAGAATCTGTGCCGTGTCCGGATAAATAATTATATATTCTTATGTTACGATATTTCAATCCAATCAGATTCTTTATCATCTGAAATCATGTAGAAAAAATGTTCACCACTACTATCCACACATCTTATAAAGCAATAGCCATCTATTATAACTATTTTATCGACAAAGTCCATATCCAAGACTTCTAAATCATATGTCTCTATCTGTTCTCCTTTTAAATTGAATACACATATCCTCTCATTACTACCATCAACAGCATATATTTTATCTTTCTCAACAAATAAATCAAACCCATCATCACCAAAATTTTTAACTACTGTTCTTGTCTCACCGCTAATTAAGTCATACGAGCAAATACCATCTTTATAAAAATAATACAAGATATTGTCCTGAATACAATAATTTCGTACTACGTCTTTCTTCACAAGTGTTAACTCGCCATTATTAACATTCATTGCAAACAAACCTGCATTATACTCAGTATAATCCTCGTTTGTAAAATTCATTGATTGAAAAAACAAATAATCTCCATATCCTTTCAACCGATATACATTTGCACCATTGCCTGTATTTTCATAAACAACATCTACTTTGTCAGAACCGACTTTGCATCTAAATATCTCCTCAGAATAAGGTGTACCATCTAAAAAATACTCATAGCCCCTGTGTATTATAAAATCAGGTATTAAAATGCTATCAATCTCTTTTTCTAAATTAGAATCTGTTTTTAACATAATATTACTCTGTTCCCTTATAGAGCCATCCTCAGATATCTTAATTAGCAGACTATCCCCTTTTGAATTACTTGCATTAGTATAAATAAAACCATCGTTGTATTTCAATCGAAACAAGTGATAAGATATTTCTTCTGAGTCTATAAAGCATGCATTACAGTTTTCATCTTTATGTAGACAATCTGCAATATTACATAATGGAACTGCTTTCTTGTTTTTTTTATCAAAAAACATAATCCTGTTAATTAAAGATTTAGAATCATCTTCATAATTACAAGAAAAATAATAAAAGCCTTCTTCTCCCTCTGTTATTGTCGAATAGATAGTCTGAGGCTGGTCATCAGTCTTGAAAACATAATCCAGACTATATTCTTCCAGATTAAGCTTTTCTTCCGTTTTATCCAGTCCATTCTGCTGGTTTTCAATATCTATTACCGAAATCTGTGGATCACTTGCATTTTCAGACTTATTACAAGATGTTGTCATAATCAATGAAATCATCAGAATTATTAATATCAGGTTCTTTATATAAGGTCTTTTCATAACAGTCTCCTTGTAGTGTTGTTTTTTAACAAATTATATACGTTTTTAAATATTATAATACCACACATTGTCATTCTCCAGCTCCTGCTTATGCATCGGATTTGACGAATCATAATTGTACATAAGCTCCTGACTCTTCACGCTTACCTTTGCGCCCTCAGGGATTGAAGTGGTGATAAATGCATTACCGCCGATAACTGCATTCTTACCTACAACCGTATCTCCGCCGAGAATTGATGCGCCCGAGTATATTGTAACATTGTCCTGAATGGTAGGATGACGCTTTTTATTCTTAAGCTTCTGACCGCCTCTGGTTGACAATGCGCCAAGGGTCACACCCTGATATATCTTGACATTATCGCCAATCACCGTAGTCTCACCGATAACTATGCCGGTTCCGTGGTCGATGAAAAAATACTTGCCTATTGTAGTGCCCGGGTGAATATCTATTCCGGTCAGACTGTGCGCATGCTCCGTCATGATTCTCGGAATGAGCGGCACGCCGAGCAGGAAAAGCTCGTGCGCAATGCGGCTCGTAAGAATCGCATAAAGTCCCGGGTAGGTATATATAATCTCGTCCTTGTTGTATGCCGCAGGGTCACCGTCAAAGGTCGCCTGAACATCCGTCTCTATGTACTCTCTTATCTTAGGAATCCTGTCAAGAAACTCAAATGTAATGCGCTCAGCTTCTTTTTCAAGCTCCTCTCTACCCGCATTTTCATACTTCGGAGAATATTTAAGCACTATTGTAATCTGCGAAATCAGATTATAAATCACATCCTCTAAAAGCATCGAAATATTATTTCTCACGGTATAAATCTTATAAGTGTTGTTCTTATAATATCCAGGATATACAATTCTTCTGAGCTTTTCCAGAATATCAATTACAATATCCCTGTTCGGATGGTCGAAAGGCTTTATCTCATCAATCGTCCTGTCATTGCTGTAGTCTTCAAGCAGATTATTAAGAACATTGTTTATCTTTCCGTCAATATTATTCGTCATAATTATACCACCTTATACATTGCATTTTATACGTTACAATACCACAGTCAAAAATAATCTGACTCTTATATCATATTATGTCAGGACTTATGATGATATCCATGCATTTCAGCCCCTGACAGTCTTTATAAGTGTACCACATAAAGGTAGATTTTTATATAGCCTCTTTCAATTTATTCTTTAAATTTCTATAAATTTAAAACCATCTGCCCCGAAATATACGACATTTGCTTTGCGTTGGTTATTCTGTCACCCTCCATTGCTCCTCCTATTAGAAACGGTGATTTTGGGTCATGCTTTTTCATATTTTCAACTACTGTCCTCTTATCATAGTTTGCATAGCAGTATCTGCAAAAATGTCCGCAGGTGTTATACATGCCTATATCATTTCCAAGCAGACAGCTGCAGCCCTCTCTGGGATTCTTCCTGTTTGGAACGACCAGCTCTGTGCCTATCGCCCTTTCCAGCACTTCCTTTGTCATGCACCCCGATACATCTATGCCAAAGCCTGCAAGGTCATTTCCTTCAAGGCAGGTGCGTATCGTCATACCATGCTTTTTTCCGCTTTCCGCAAACGCCTGTCCAATCTTCGCTCTTTCTTCTAAAGCAACTTCTCTCGCCTCCGGGAAATTACGTTTTGTTTTACTGTAAAGGTCAATAAAGCTTATAACCGCCTGGTCCGTGTAACCGCTTAGGTTTTCAGCCATTTTTTCAAAAGCCTCTTTATGAAAATCCAGACTGTATTTATCAGTAATAAATATCGGGTCATATCTCCATCCTACAGCCCTTCTTCCCACAATATCCGAAAGCCTTTTAAAGGAATCCATTACGATTTCTTTATCCGGAACATTGGGCTCAATGTCCTTGCCATAAGGCGTAATTGTGACAAACCAGAATTGTCTGAAGTCTTTAAGCTCATTCATATATGTAAGCATCGGCTCAGGATTCTTGGTGCAAAATTCCAGCACATCCACCACATCCGGCGTAAGCGAATATCTTGTAACCTGATTCGGATAGTAAGGATTGCGCACCAGCACAAAGCCTTCTCGTATTCTGTTGATAAACCATTTGCTGTAGTATGCAGGGATATCTGTCCGCATGCCGGTGTTTATAATCATACTGCCGGTCTCCTTTCCTTTACAAGTTCAGAGTATCGCAATCATCTCATTGTCAATTAGCCTGAACCGTCAGTCAAACTTCTTGTTAATTTACCATCCGCCATCAACTTTTTGCGGCTCAAAATACAAGCTGCACTAAAATCATATAACATATCGTCCTGTTTATAATCTATACTATAAATGCCACAAGACTGTACCTAAGTACTCTCCTGTGGCATTAATTATTCGTATCATATTTTAAAATTACTCGTCCCAGTTGTGGTATACTGCCTGAACATCATCATCCTCATCAAGCAAATCAAGGATTCTGTTCATCTTCTTGATATCATCCTCTGATGTAAGCTCTGCCCATGTCTGAGGAATCATAGTTACCTCTGCGCTTGCCATAGGAATGTTCTCAGCCTCAAGAGCCTCTCTTACCGCACTGAAATCCTCAGGTGAAGTAATAATCTCGTAGCTGTCCTCCTCGTCCGCAAAATCCTCTGCTCCTGCATCAAGTGCCAGCATCATAAGCTCATCAGGGTCTGCCTCGTACTCTTCCTTATCAATAATAATCTGACCCTTCTTATCAAACATATATGATACACAGCCTGTTGTGCCGACATTGCCGCCGCCCTTTGTAAATGCATTTCTTACATTTGACGCTGTTCTGTTCTTGTTGTCTGTAAGCGTATCAACGATAATAGCCACGCCGCTCGGACCGTAACCCTCGTATGTACAGGTCTCGAAATTAACTGAATTCAAATCGCCTGCAGCCTTCTTGATACCTCTGTCAATTGTATCATTCGGCATGTTGTTTGCCTTTGCCTTCGCAATAACATCACGAAGCTTGCTGTTGTTGTTCGGGTCAGCGCCGCCCTCTTTAACCGCTACAGCAATTTCTCTTCCGATAACAGTGAAAATCTTGCCCTTTGCAGCATCATTCTTCTCTTTTTTATGTTTAATGTTCGCAAATTTTGAATGTCCTGACATGCTAAACTCTCCTTATCTATCAACGTATCTCATTAATCTGACGTTTTATTTTACCATTAATAAATAAATACTGCAAGAGCAAATTTATCTTATTTTACATAATTCTTTTTTAGTATCCATTACGCTGCAAATGGCTGTTATTATTTGATTCATTATGCTGCAAATCGTTATTATTATTGCCTAATCATGATATCAAAGCTGCCTGTCACCACAACTTTTGTTTACATGTTTTTTTTATTTCTTTACGCTGCAAATGGCTGCTATTATCACTTAATCATGATATCAAAGCTGCCTGTCACCACAACTTTTGTTTACATGTTTTTTTATTTCTTTACGCTGCAAATGGCTGCTATTATCACTTAATCATGATATCAAAGCTGCCTGTCACCACAACTTTTGTTTACATATTTTTTTGATTCATTATGCTGCAAATGGCTGGGATAGTATGCCTGGATGACGATAGCAAAATTTGCGTGTCATCAGGCATACTATCCCAGCCATTTGCCTATAATACACCCCAAAAAGAATTATGTAAACAAATCCAGACTCACTTTCAGGGCAGCGTCGACCTTTATCATCGTATCTTCATTTAAGTGGCAGACCTTCTCCTTTAATCTCTGCTTGTCAATTGTTCTGAGCTGCTCCATAAGTATCACTGAATCCTTTATCATATTACAGCGATTTTTCTCCAGCTCAACATGTGTCGGCAGCTTTGCCTTGTTCATTTTAGATGTAATTGCAGCGCAGATTACTGTCGGGCTGTGGCGGTTGCCCATTTCATTCTGAATAATAAGCACTGGCCTTATTCCGCCCTGCTCTGAGCCTATTACAGGTCTTAAATCAGCATAATAAATATCTCCTCTTCGGATAATCACAAAAATTCACACTCCATTATATTTCTTTCCCCTCAAAGCCTAGTATTTCCATGTATCCGTGAGTTATTCAGTTTATAATAATTATTTTTATTTAAAGTTCCCTGATATTAAAGCTTATATATTTATCATGCGGGGTATTTGACTATATTAGGTCTTCGGATGTTACCCTTGAAATATTCTCAATAATATCCCCGGCCATCAAACTGTATGAGCCAAGCTGCTCCTTTGCTTTATCTCCGGCAAGCCCATGAATATACACGCCAAGCGTTGCTGCCCTGTATAATTCCAGCTTCTGTGCAGCAAGCCCTGCTATAATTCCTGTAAGCACATCACCGCTTCCGCCGGTTGCCATGCCTTCATTTCCACTCAAATTAATATATACATCACCCTCTTTAGAAGCCACAACCGTACGCGCATCCTTTAACACACATATTGCCCCTGTAATATTGCTGAAGGTTTTTGCGGTATCAACAGGATTATTTTTAATGTCTGATATTTTGCTTTCGGTAAGCCGCTCCATCTCCTTTATATGCGGCGTGACGACCATCCTTGTATTAAGCTTTGACAGCAGCTGTCTGTTTGAAGCCATTGTATTTAAGGCATCCGCGTCAATAATAAGCGGCACCTCAGAGTACTGCATCACATAGCTTACAATGTCCTTCACGTATGCTTTTGTTCCCATACCAGGACCTGTTACGATTACATCAGCATTTGTCATCGCAGTGTTTATTCTTTCAATAAAATTTTCTTCCGGAGAGTAACCTGTTACTATTGCTTCCGGCAGCAGGCTTCTTATTATCCCCGCATTGTTTTGAGGAATAAGCACCTCCACGAGCCCTGCTCCCATCCGGTAAGCCGCCTTTGCCGAAAGATAAGCCGCACCGCTCATTTCCTCACTGCCTGCGATAACAAGCACCCTTCCGAAGCTTCCCTTATGCGTGTTTGGATTTCTTTTCGGAAGCAGGCATAAATCCGCTTTGTCGTATGTGAATACATTTGAGCGCTGCTCTGTGGCATTTATTGACACAAAACCGATATCTTTTATGATTATCTCGCCGCAGTACTGTGCTGCAGGATATAATGTCATGCCAAGCTTACCATATCCGAATGTAACAGTAATATCTGCCCTGACCGCAACACCATAGAGCATGCCCGTATCTGCCGATATTCCGCTTGGAATGTCTACGGCTGCAACAAAGCATTCTGACATATTTATATACTCAATCGCATCATAGTATTCACCCATAGGCGTTCTTGAAAGTCCTATTCCGAATATTGCATCCACGCAAATATCATATCTGCCCTTTACAATATATTCTGACAGCTCATTTATGTTGCCATAATGTATGCCCATGTTTTTTATGATATTTAACTGCTGTCTGTATTCTTCTGTTCCCATGTCGCTGTCCCCAAGCAGCATAATATCTGTTCTGTATCCTCTCTGGAACATAATTCTTGCAATGGCAAGGCCATCTGCACCATTATTACCGGTGCCGCATACGACAAGTATTCTTTTTCCGTTATCAAATCTGCCTTCAAGCTCGTCTGCTACAGCAAGCGCTGCCCTTTCCATAAGCACCATCGACGGAATTCCAATATTGTTTATTGAATAATAATCAACATGCTTCATCTGGCTGCTGTTAAGTAAATATCTCATAAAGCCCTCCATTTTTCACACACAAATGCATATGCACAAAAAGATGCTCTCCAGAAAAAGCGAATCTGAAAAACATCTTTTTTAATGCTTATTTATCTTAAGCCTATGGCTGTAATTCTCCTGATTCTTCTACAGGTGCTTCTGTTTCTACCGGTGGCTGCGTCTCCTCTGTAGGTGGCTGCGGTGCCTCTGTAGGCGGCTGTGTCTCCTCCGTAGGCGGCTGCGGTGCCTCTGTAGGCGGCTGCGTCTCCTCCGTAGGTGGCTGTGGTGCCTCTGTAGGCGGCTGCGGCGCCTGTGTAGGCGGCTGCGGTGCCTGCGTTTCTACAGGAGCAGGTGCAGTCTCACGTGCCTTTGCCTTTGCTGCCGCAACATCATATGAACCACCGTAAACTATAACATACATTCCCTTGTATGCATACTGGAATACTTTTTCTACTGCATCATGCGGCATATTGATACATCCGTGTGAACCGTCTGTAATATAAATATCACCGCCGAATCTGTCTCTCCATGATGCGTCATGCATGCCGATACCGCCATTAAAAGGCATCCAGTAGTCTACCGGTGTCTCATAATCCACTCCGTGAAGAATTGCGTTCTTCTTTACATATCTTACAGTAAATACACCGCCCGGAGTAGCATATCCCTTATCAACGCTTCCCGATACTATCGGACAATCAACAATACGCTGTCCCTGATAATAGAAGAACAAGTGCTGTCCCGTAAGGTCAATCTCTGCATAAGTTCCGCCGAAGTTGCTTCCTGCTGCCTGTGTCCTTGTATATGGTATTGAACGCTCTACAGTTGTACAGCTTTTAATATCCTGAACAAGGTATGAGAACAATGCGTCAACGTCTACCTTCTGTGCTGCAGGAGTCTTAATGTTGATGTATGTTCCGTAGCTTGTTAAGAACTGCGAAGTGCCTGTATACTCTGTATATGCATCGGCAAGCTTTGTCGCATAAATCTGGACTGCATCCTGGTCTACCTGAACATTGTAGTCAGCGTCAACATAGAACCAGTCATGCATCTTGTCTCTTGTAAGCACCTTGGTCTCTCCGTTAAAATCATATCTTAAAACAGAGTTCATGTATGAATTAAGAGTATTTACCGCATCCTCCATCTTGCCGTTTCCTCCGGCAGCTGATGCAGTGCTCTCTGTATATGCATCATTCTCGCTTATATCGATATCATCGCTAAAGCCCTTGACTGCGTCTTTAATCTGGCTGCTTACCGCATCCTTATTTACATACCTGCCCGGCTGCGGAGAAGAGTAATAAAAGCCGGCTGCGTCTGAATATTCAAGCTTCATATCCTCCGGAATAACTTCATTTACCGATAAGGCATCTACAATATTGCCAATCTCTGCATCAAGCTTCTCTTCGTCATATTTCCACAAATCATCTATAGTATAATCATTTGCCTCAGACTGCCCGCCCAAGGTTCCTGATAAAGCAGTAAATAAATCAAAACTGCTTTCGTCCTCTTCTGACTTAGAAACATTCTTTTTTGCTTTCTTTTTTGCTTTGCTTTCTTCTTCAGCAGCTGTTTCTGCCTGTGCTTCTATATAATCCTTGAGATTGCATGCATCATTATAAGAAAAATCAATATTCTTACCTTCTATTGTGCCGACCTTCTGACCGCCGACCATAACTGAAAGTGAATATTTGTCCGACATATCCTTAAGCATATCTTCAACTTCCTGTAATGACATACCGCTTACATCAATACCATTTATGGATATTGAAGCATTATTCTTTGCATCCTCAGAAGTACCCTCTGTAGTGTTGCTTTCATCCTCTGCAGAATATGCCGTCGTAGGGTCTACAGACATAGTCTGTGTTGTCCTGTTCTTCTGCACCAAAAATGCAATCCCGGCAAGAACGCCTGCAAGAACAAGTATTGTCGCAATTGATGTAATAAAAATTGTCTTGAATTTCTTATCATGCATTTTGTCGGTAAAGCGATACCAAAGCTTCATAAAAAACATATAGTAAACCTCTCTTCCTTATTCCTTTCCCATAAGATATGTTATAAATTGTTCTGCTGTTCTGCCTGAAATTCCGCCGTGGCTTAATTCCCACTTGTTAGCTTCAAGTAAAAGCTCATCCTCTGGCATAATAATACCATGTCTTTTTGCTAATGCAAGTACAATTGCTGCAAATTCCTTTTTATCAGGCTTTCCGAAATAAATAGTTACGCCGAATCTTGCCGCCAGCGACAGCTTCTCCTGAACCGTGTCCGATTTATGAAGCTCGTCCAGCGATTCTTCCTTGTCGCTGAATTTTTCGCGAATCAGGTGTCGTCTGTTCGAGGTAGCATAAATAAGCACATTCTCCGGCTTTATCTCCAGCCCACCTTCTATTATAGCCTTTAAATATTTATATTCAATCTCAAATTCCTCAAAAGATAAATCATCCATATATATTATGAATTTATAGTTTCTGTTCTTTATCTGAGAAATTACAGATGAAAGGTCTTTAAACTGGTGCTTGTACACCTCTATCATTCTAAGCCCCTGCCCGTAATACTTATGCAGGATTGCCTTGATGCTTGAAGACTTTCCTGTTCCGCTGTCGCCAAACAGCAGACAGTTGTTTGCCTTTTTACCGTTTATAAATGCTTCCGTATTGTCTATAAGCTTCTTTTTCTGCAGCTCATAGCCTATAAGGTCGTCAAGATAAACATGCTCAATATTGAGAATAGGCACTATCTGAGCTTTGCCGTCCGTATTTTCTATTCGAAATGCCTTATGCAGTCCGAAACGTCCTACTCCATATTTTTTGTAAAAAGCCGCAGTTTCGTCAAGGAATTCATCATCTGAAGCAGTATTGCTAAGCTTCTCGCTAAGCTCAAGTATATCATTCCTGATACGCTTGTTAAATGCCCTTCCGCCTTCGCCAAAGCACTGATAACCTGTTATGACTTTAAATATATCAAGTCCCAGCTTTTTGTCAAGCTTATCAAAATCATAATCGAAGAGTTTTCTCATAATATGAAAATCATTTAACACGACATCATTTATACTGCCCTCGACCTTTCCTCGTATCTCACATGACATGCTGAAGGCATTTTCATGTGTTGCAATGATATATGCCAGAAAGCAGTGCCACAAATTACCCTTAAAGCCGTTAATCTCAGCAAGATTTACCAGACGGTTTACCACGCTGTATGCAAGCGCAGTCTCATTGCTTTCCTCCATAAGATATATCATATCATCAAGCAGCTGCTGTTCTTCAACATCCCTGTAGATTATAAACTGATTCGTCATTTTTAAACCTTCTTATCCTTAATAATTACCCAGTAATCTAAAATAATTTGATTCTTCTATTACGCCTCTTAACGCATCTATAACTCTTTCCTCGCCTAAATTTCCCTCAAAATCGAGGAAGAATCTATACTCCCATGAGCGTCCCGGAATCGGTCTGGATTCTATCTTTGTCATGTTCAGATTGTTAAACATAAAATGCGAAAGCATAGTATATAATGAACCGCTTTCGTGTGAAAGCTCAAAGCAGATGCTTATCTTGTCTGCGTTTTCAGTATATATCTTTCTGTTAGAAACAATTATGAACCTTGTTATATTTGTATCATTGTCTAATATATCATCTGCAAGCTCTTTAAGTCCGTAAAGCTGTCCTGCATATCTGCTTGCAATTGCCGCAGACTTCTCATCCTGCATATTGTGTATTCTTTTTGCGCTTACTGCGGTATTCTCGGTTGCTACCTTCTGCCAATGCTTATGCTCGCTTAAAAATCTGCTGCACTGCATAAAGCCCTGCGGATGTGAATAAACTTTTTCAATTTCAGAAAGGACCGCATTCTCACAGCCTAACAGCACATGCTTTACGTCAATATAAACTTCACCGACAATATAATTGTCATAACGTGAAAGCAGGTCATATACATCTGACACAATACCCGCCGAGGAATTTTCAATCGGGAGCACCGCATAATCTGCCAGTCCTGCACTTATAGTCTTCATGGCGTCCGCAAATGTAGGCACATGCTTTGCATTTACATCCTCGCCAAAATATTTTATTGTAGCAGCGTGACTGTAAGCGCCTTCAACTCCCTGATAAACAACTCGTGCATTGTCCTTGTTAATAGCATCAATTCTGTTAAACGGTAAATCAACAGGCACTCCATACTCTGTCATAAGCTTGTACTGCTTAATCCTGCTGTATGTAATTATCTGCTTGAAAAGCTCCTCAACATATTTTTTCTCGTCATCATCCATAATAAACGCCGTTAATGTCTCCAGCTTTTGCATTTCGCGTGTTTTATCAAGCACTTCTTTATTTTTGTCTGCTTTAAATTCTGCAACCTTTGAAATCAGCTTCATTCTTTCTAAAAAAGCATCCTTTATAGTAAAATCAAGCGAATCAAGCTGGTCTCTTATTTCTGTCAAGTCCATAGTTGTCTCCTTTTCGCTGCCCTGGTCGGCGCAATATTCAGTAATTATTTCTTCAGACTATAATTCTTTGAGCATCTCAAGCATAGTTTTTTTGTACACCGGGTGTACATAATAAGGAGCAATCTGTGCCATAGGCTTTAAAACAAACTCCCTGTTTTTCATATCTGCATGAGGAACGGTAAGTCTTTCATTGTATATTATATCATCATCATAAAATATCAGATCAAGGTCAAGCGTCCTCGGTCCCCATCTTTTTATTCTTTTACGACCTGCTTCATTCTCAATATTCTGCATTGCATCCAGAAGCTCAAGCGGTTCAAGAAGCGTCTCAAGCATAATGCAGCCGTTTAGAAAATCAGGCTGGTCCTCTACGCCATAAGGCTTTGTCACTATATAATCAGACACCTTAAGCACCTTGTTTTGGGCTATGCTGCCAAGCTTTTCAACAGCTTCGTCTATAAGCTGCCTGCTGTCGCCGAGATTTGAACCAAATGCTACATAAGCGGTATGCTTTTTTCTTGTAATTTCAACAGCTACTGTCTCAAGCGGCATGCCAATAGGCGCCCAGGGCTTTTTGACCTCCACTGTCACCTTTTTTACCGGCTCAAACTGCGTCAAAATCATCTCTGCAAGCTTCTCTGCCACAGCTTCAATTAAATTGCAGGTGTTGTCCTGCATCCAGTCAACTATGCTGCGGCACACCCCTGCATAGTTCACAGACTCATTAATATCATCGCTTACGCCTGCTTTTCTTGTGTCAAGAAAAAGCGCAGCCGATACAACGAACTTCTGTCCGAGCATATTCTCTTCTTCATACACGCCATGCTTTGCAAAGCATTCAAGATTAATAATCTTTATCCTGTCCATCAATCATCAACCCTTTTAATAAACTAAAACCTCTTTAATTTAAATTACTTGTCCGGCTACAGTTCTTTTTTAACTCTTAAGCACTGCTTCAGTCATCATAACCGCTCTTTTATTCTGCTTAATATCATGAACCCTTATAAATGAGCAGCCCTTCATAACGCCTATGACCGAGGTAGCAATTGTACCTTCAACCCTCTCATCAACAGGCAGGTCAAGTGTTATGCCGATTACCGATTTTCTGCTTGTTCCAAGCAGCACAGGATAACCGAGCTTCTTAAGCATTTCCAGATGATTAATTATCATAAGATTCTGCTCATAGGTCTTTCCAAAGCCAACGCCCGGGTCAAGTATAAGCCTGTTATCCGCTATGCCTGCCTTTTTTGCAATATCAACGCACTCTTTTAAATCCTGCAGCACATCATCAAGGTAATCCTCATAAACTGCTTCTTTCCTGTTGTGCATAAGGCAGCATGCCACACCGCTTTTTGCAGCTTCAACAGCCAGCCTGTCATCATATTTAAGGCCCCAGATATCATTGAGCATATCAGCCCCTTGAGAAAATGCCGCCTTAAAAACCTCTGATTTGTATGTATCAATCGAAACCGGTATATCAAACCTTGCTTTAATTGCGGCGATAGCAGGCGCAACCCTCTCTATCTCCTCGCTGTCTGAAAGCAGCGTATAGCCCGGTCTTGTTGATTCTCCTCCCACATCAATAATGTCTGCGCCATCAGCAATCATCTCTTCAACATGGTACAAAATCGAATCCCTGGTATTCCATCTGCCGCCATCCGAAAAAGAATCCGGCGTAACATTTAATATGCCCATGATGTATGTATGATTTCCGGTGTCAAAATGCCTTCCGCCAATTATCATATCTTTAATTCCTTATTTTTTCTTGCTTCGCTCCACTTGCAGCTGTCCCACGCCCTGCATTTAAAGCAGAGCCTTGATTCATCATCGGCAAGCTTTATTATCCTTCTAAGTGCTTCCCTGTCCGTTTTACTGTCTGCGCCATTTGCAGAAACTTCTGATGCCTCGGCTCCGCCTGCACCATTTGCAGGAACTTCTGATATCTCGGCACCACCTGCACCATTTGCAGAAACTTCTGATGCCTTGGCTGCGCCTGCGCCATTTGCAGAAACTTCTGATGCCTCGGCTCCGCTCCTGTGTCCGGTAACAGCATATAAAATAACCTCTGCCTCTTCCTCATTAAAGCCGCATACTGCAAGAATATCCGCCGCAATCGCGGCTCCGGCCCTGTCATGCGGAATGCCTGATTCATACTGCGCCGCCCTGCCTATATCATGCAGCAGTGCCGCCGCATAAATCAGCTCCTTATCAAGCCCGCTATTCTCCTCAAGCGCATGTATGTAAGCAATACGCGCAACATCTAAGAGATGATTCAAATCATGCCGGCAGTATATTCTGTCAGCCTCGTAATGCCCGATTTTATCTAATTCACTGCAAAATCCTTCATCTGAAAGGATATTATCTATTCTTCTCATCATTTTTTTATCATTCTGAAAACTCTGTCGCAGAGTGTATCATCCTCTTCAAATACGCCTCTGGCGATATATGTCATGGTCTTCGTACCCGGCTTCTTAATGCCGCGCATGCTCATGCACATATGCTCCGCTTCTATAATGACAAGTACTCCCTTCGGCTGTAAATTCTCCATAACAGCATCTGCAATCTGCTCAGTGAGCTTCTCCTGTATCTGCGCCCTCTTTGCAAATGCGTCAACTGTTCTGGCAAGCTTGCTCAAGCCTACAACCTTGCCGTCAGAAATATATGCTATATGAACCTCGCCAAAAAAAGGAAGCAAGTGATGCTCGCACATAGAATAAAATGGTATGTCCTTTTCCAAAACCAGCTCACTGCCAGGAGTGCTGAAGGTCTTAGATAAGTGTTCCTTAACCTCTTCGTCATTTCCACCGAATATCTCCTCGCACATTCTGCCGATTCTTCCCGGCGTTGCAACAAGACCTTCCCTGTCCGGGTCTTCACCGATTGCCTCTAAAATCATGCGTACTGCAGCTTCAATTTTTTTCTTGTCCATTAACTATCTCCTTAATACTACCAATATAACTTAATGAGCCGAATGCAATAACAACTCCGTCTTTGCCGGCAGCCTCTATCGCATCATCCACAGCCTGTTTAAATGTATCCTCTGCTTTTACACCCTTACAGTATGCCGATACACACTTTGCAAGCTTAACAGCATCAAGCGCCCTTTTATTATCAGGCGTAACGGTATATACCTTATCCGCTAAAGGTACCATAAGCTCTGCCACTTTGTCAAACTCTTTATCGGCTAACACTCCCATTATATATACTAATTTTCTATTTGTAAAATACATTTTTACTGTCTGTTTAAGCTTTGCGGCTGCATCAGGGTTATGCGCTCCGTCAATAATAAAAAGCGGATTTTGCATAATCGGTTCAAATCTTCCGCAGATAACACTATTTTTAATGCCTTCCCTGATTGCCCTTGCAGAAATATTCACGCCTTTTTTTCTTAATGCCAATACTGTTTCAACAGCCACCGCTGCATTTGCCGCCTGATATGCCCCTAAAAGCCCCGTTGTAAGCCTTTTAAACCGCTTATAGGTAAATATAAGCCTGTTACTGTTTTCGTCGAAATACGCCGAATCTACAGCCCTTCTGACATCACATAACGTGAGCGTGGCATTCTTCTCTTCACAAATATCCTTAATAACCTTATTAACCTTCTCATTCTGGTCATAAAGAACCACGGCAGAGCCATCCTTAATAATTCCGCCCTTCTGGTAGGCTATTTTTTCAATCGTATCACCGAGATACTGCATATGGTCCATGTCGATTGATGTAAGCACGCAGACCTTTGTGCCCGAAATAACATTTGTGGCATCCTCCCTGCCGCCCATTCCGGTCTCAATGACCGCAAAATCACAGCAGCCTTCCGCAAAATAATAAAATGCAGCGGCAGTCTCCATTTCGAAAATCGTCGGATGACTATGTCCCTGCGCCTTCATATCGCGGCATACCGCTATAATACGTGTCATAAGCCTTTCATATTCCGCAGCTGTAATCTCTTTTCCCGATATTACATATTTCTCTGTCTCTGAAAAGACACATGGTGAGGTGTATGTCCCGGTCTTGAATCCTGCAGCATTTAATATTGAAGAAATGTATGCAATTGTGGAGCCCTTTCCGTTCGTCCCCGCAACGTGGATGAATTTTAGCTTCCTTTCAGGATTGCCCAGCCTGTATAAAAGCTCTCTCATAGTATCAAGCCCAAGAACTATCCCCATTTTGGATACATTCTTCAGGTAATTATTAATTTCACTGCAATTCATAAAACATGTTCCTTTCGCTGCACTTTTAATTTATGCGCAATAAAAGCTTAAAACTGAAAAGGCACCTTTTCATCATTTTTTTCTAAAGTAATACCCTCCTGTCGGAGGGTATCACCATTCTAATTATTCATTTTAATCTTTTTTAACTCGTCAAATACAACGTCATTCAGTACCTTGATATAAGTACCCTTCATGCCTGAGGAGCGGGATTCTATAACTCCGGCGCTCTCAAACTTTCTCAGTGCATTCACAATTACCGACCTTGTAATGCCGACCCTGTCTGCAATCTTGCTTGCTACAAGAATGCCCTCGCTTCCTCCGAGCTCTTCAAATATATGCTGTATTGCCTCAAGCTCAGAAAATGATAATGTGCTGATGGCAGATTTAACAATATGAACCTTTCTGCTCTCTTCCGCTGTTTCTTCATTCACAGAACGCATCATCTCAAGACCAACAACTGTTGTGCCATACTCGCTCAATATAATGTCGTCAATACCGTACTGGTCATCACATCTGTAAATAAAAAGTGTTCCGAGTCTCTCTCCGGCGATGTCTATAGGAGAAATGATTGCCTGATATCTTTTGATATTGTCCGCCTCAAAACCAAGTGTTTCAAGATTGACATTCTCCTTTGTTGAAAGCACGCTGAGAAGTCTCTCATTCAGCATCTCATCGACATAACTGCCGACCTCATCAACAATTAACTCCATGACTTCATCGACCCCGGAACACAGGCCGACCCCGAGCACCTTGCCCTTTTTACTGATAACCAGAGTATTTGATTTCAAAATCTCGCTGAGCACTTCACAAATATCGTTGAACACAACCTTATAAGAATTGTTATTGTGAAGAAGTTTGTTAATTTTTCTTGTCCTGTCTAATAATTGTACACTCATTGTCAGCCTCCTCGAGTACTATTGTGCTAATTTTCACCTCATATGTTCATACTAACACACTTTTATAAAATTCACAAGAGTTTTCTAACAATTTAATAAAATAAGTGCCAATTTTAATAAAGTCATAATATTATCAATTATTCATTACAAAACCACAGTCAGAAGCCGAGCAAATCAGCTTATTTCCCTTTTCTATCATGTAACTGCCACACTTTTCACATCTTTTGTCTGTAGGCTTCTGCCATGATACAAAATCACACTCAGGATTGTTAATACATCCGAAATATCTTCTTCCCTTCTTTGAAGTCCTTATGACAACATCATCTCCACATTTCGGGCACTTGACTCCGATTCTCTGGAAATACGGCTTTGTGCTCTTGCACTCCGGGAAGCCCGGACATGCTAAAAACTTACCATGAGGACCATATTTTACGACCATGTTTCTTCCACATACATCGCAAATCTCATCACTAACCTCGTCATGGACTTCTATGGTGTCAAGATTCTGATTAGCAACCTCAACCGCCTTCTCAAGATCCGGATAAAAGTTTCTGACAACCATCTTCCACTTTATGCTTCCGTCTTCAACTCCATCAAGCAGCGACTCCATATTTGCTGTAAACTGAAGATTCACTATTGCGGGGAATGCTTCTGTCATAAGATGGTCTACAGCCTCTCCAAGCTCGGTAACATAAAGCTTCTTGCTTTCCTTTGCAACATAATGTCTGGCAAGTATCGTTGTAATAGTAGGCGCATATGTGCTCGGACGTCCGACTCCCGCCTCCTCCATTGCCTTTACTAAAGATGCCTCCGTATAATGCTGCGGCGGCTGTGTAAAATGCTGCTTCGGATCAAAATCAATTAATTCAAGCTTCGTGTCCTTATCAAGCTTTCTTCCGAAAATATTTGCCTGTGCGTCCTTCTTTGTTTCATCATTATACACATTAAGGAAGCCTTCAAAGCTAAGCTTTGACGACGCAGCATCAAACTTATAATTTCCGGCTGCTATATCTACCGTCATTGTATCATATACAGCCGCAGTCATCCTGCTCGCAGTAAATCTTGTCCATATAAGCTGATATAACTTAAACTGCTCCTTTGTAATTGAATCCTTTATTTTTGCAGGCGTAAGCGTAATATCAGTCGGTCTGATTGCCTCGTGCGCATCCTGAATCTTACCTGTGCTCTTCTTTGCCTTTGAAGCAGTTTCTGCAGCATATATTTCACCATAAGCCTTGCTTATGAACTTATGTGCTGCCTCTTCAGCCTCCTCTGAAATTCTTGTTGAATCTGTACGAAGGTATGTAATTATACCTATTGTGCCTTTTCCCTTGACATCCACGCCCTCGTATAGCTGCTGGGCAATTCTCATGGTCTTCTGTGTAGAGAAATTAAGCTTGTTTGAAGCCTCCTGCTGCAGAGTACTTGTGGTAAACGGAAGCGGCGGCTGCTTCTTTCTTGTGCCGGTTTTGATATCATTTATAGCAAAACCGCTGTCCTTAAGCTCTTCAAGAATACTGTCCATCTGCTCCTTGCTCGAAATAGTATTCTTTCCATCAGCGGTTCCGTTATACTTAACCCTTAACGGCTTCTTTTCACCCTCAACCTTAAGGTCTGCCTCTAATGACCAGTATTCCTCAGGGATAAATGCATTTATCTCTTCTTCCCTCTCGCATATCATATGAAGGGCTGCCGATTGCACACGGCCTGCGCTAAGGCCGCGCTTAACCTTTGCCCAGATTACAGGACTGATAAGATAACCCACGAATCTGTCAAGAATTCTTCTTGTCTGCTGTGCGTCCACAAGATTCATGTCAATATCCCTTGGTGCCTTCAAAGATGCCTTTACAGCATTTTTTGTAATCTCGTTGAAGGTGATTCTCTGGACATTTTTATCCTCAAGCTTTAATGCGTGGTACAAATGCCAGGATATAGCCTCTCCCTCGCGGTCGGGGTCGGTTGCAAGATAAATCTTATCTGCCTTCTTAACCTTTTTCCTGAGGTTTGCGAGAATATCGCCCTTTCCTCTTATAGTAATATACTTAGGCTCATAGTCATTATCAATATCAATTCCCAGCTGACTCTTCGGCAGGTCTCTTACATGTCCGTTAGACGCCTCAATATCATAATTATCACCCAGAAATTTTTTAATTGTCTTTACTTTAGCCGGTGACTCAACAATCACTAAGTTCTTAGCCATAATCTCTCCTCATCCAATACATGAAGCATAATAATTCTTCGAAGTCTGCTTAATTAATCCGTCCATCTCCAGTTCCACCAGTATCTCAAGAACCTCTTCAAGTCCAAGACCGCTCTCTTTTATAATGGTTTCAATGTATTTTGGCTCCAAATGTAAAATACTATACACCTTTTCTTTTCTTTTATCAAGTGTTATTTTTATTCTGTTTGAATTTTTAATATGTGAATTTTTATCATGTCCGCTGTCTGCTACGCCGATAATATCCAGAACATCATCCGGAGACATCACCAGATAAGCACCGTTTTTTATAAGCATATTGCTTCCCGCGCTTAATTCATCCGAATGTCTTCCCGGCACCGCCGCTACATCCTTTCCCTGCTCCAGCGCTAAATCTGCCGTAATAAGCGAGCCGCTTTTCTTTCTGGCTTCAACCACCACCACGCAGTCTGCCAGTGCGCTTATTATCCTGTTTCTTTGCGGAAAATGATATGCAAGAGGCTTTTCATGCGGCGGATACTCCGAAATAACTCCCCCGATTTCTACGATTTCCTGATATAAATCAATATTTTCAGGAGGATAAATCACTTCTGTCCCTGAACCGAGCACCGCAAATGCTTTTCCCTGCATTTTGACCGCTCCGCAAAGCCCCCTTGAATCAATTCCAAGTGCCATTCCGCTTATAACCTGAACGCCTGCAGCTGCAAGCTCCCTGCCAAACCATGCGGCAGTCTCCGCCCCGTAATGGCTGCAGCTTCTTGCGCCTATTATTGCCACGGATTTCATATTATTATCCGGCAATCTTCCCTTTACAAGCAGTCCCAACGGCGGTTCATAAATATTTTTCAGCCTTTCAGGATAATCCATATCATTAATCGTGATAAAGCTTATGCTTTTTTGTCCAAGATTATGATACTCGCTTAATGCTTTGTCAAATCTGCTTTTCGAATTTAAAATAATACTTACCTGCTTTTCCTTAAGTCCAGTATCAATCAGGCATTTCTCCCCGGCATCAAATATATTTTCAGCCGATTTAAAAATATTAAGCAGTGCCTGCTTGGTTTTAACACTTAAATTAACATAGCAGCACAGCCAGTACCAGAACTCTCTTTCCCTCATCATGCTTCCTCCATGCTGTTTCTATTTAAATATTTAACTTTTCAGCTCCAGTACTTCTCTTCAAAGCCTCTGTAGCAAACCGCTTCGCTTAAGTGCCTTGTGGTTATTTTTTCTTCACCTGCAAGGTCTGCAATAGTCCTTGAAACCCTTAAAATTCTGTGATACGCCCTCATGCTAAGCTGCATCGTCTCAAAGACCTTCTGCATAAATTCCTTTTCTTTTTTGCCAAGCGCACAATATTTTTCAATATCCTTAGCCTTTATGTGTGAATTAAACTTGTAATCCTCGCCGCAATATCTTTCAAGCTGAAGCTTTCTGGTAAGCTCAACTCTTTTTCTGATATCTGACGAGCTTTCTTCATTAATACTATTGTTCTGTGAAATAAGGCTTACCGTCTCTGTTTCTATGCAGATGTCAATTCTGTCAAGCAGAGGTCTGCTGATATGACTTAAATATCTGCTCACAGCCTTTTCTGAGCAGTGACAGCGCTTTCTGTCAGGAAAATATCCGCACGGACAGGCGTTCATCGCCGCAACAAGCATTGTATCCGCCGGAAATACATACGCGCCATGAAGTCTTGACACCGTCACATATCCATCCTCAAGCGGCTGTCTTAATACCTCCAGCGTGCTCCTTTCAAACTCGGTCAGCTCGTCTAAAAACAGCACGCCCCCGGAGGCAATCGAAATCTCGCCGGGCTTTGGGAATCTTCCTCCGCCTACCAGTCCCGTCGATGAAATGGTATGGTGCGGAGCCCGAAACGGTCTGTTTCTTACAAGTGCTTCATTTTCCTTAAGCAGTCCGCTTATACTGTGTATCTTTGTGATTTTAATTCTTTCGTCGAAGGTAAGCTTTGGCAGAATGCCCGGAAGCCTTTTTGCAGCCATGCTTTTTCCTGAGCCGGGCGGGCCGATAAACAAAATATTGTGCATGCCTGCCGCCGCAACCTCACACGCACGTTTAACCGCAGTCTGACCGTGAATCTCGGCAAAATCATAAGGAAAAATATCATCCTCCATAAACTCATTGAGATTCACTTTAACCGGCTCCATATTGTCTATACCGGCAAGCAGTCCCACAATGTGTGACAAATGCACAACTCCATACACATCAATACCATCAATCACCGACGCTTCCTTTGCATTTGCTGCCGGCACAATCATTTTCTTAAAGCCTCGCTCCCTCGCACAGTCCGCTATTGAAAGCATTCCGTTAACCGGGCGCACGCTCCCGTCAAGACCCAGCTCGCCTATAACAACCGTCTCGCTCAACTGCTCCGGCAGCAAAAAGCCATAGCCTGTAAGCACCGCACAGGCGATTGCAAGGTCAAATCCCGAACCGCTCTTCCTGATATCCGCCGGTGACAGATTGACTGTAATTTTCTTCGGCTGCAGATAAAAACCGCTGTTTTTTAATGCCGTCCTCACCCTTTCCTTCGCCTCTCTTACCTCAGGTGCAAGAGTTCCGACCATGTCAAAGCATGGCAGCCCGTCATTAATATCCGCCTCCACACTGACAATAACCCCGTCAATTCCGAGGATTGCCGCACTATATACATTACTAAACAAAAAAAATCACTCCTATTTATATCAAAATATAAACAGACTTTCTTGGGGGAAACCGTGATATACTACAGAACACCGCAGAACTGCGGTAAAATTATTATAGCATATGCTCCTTATAAAATAAAGATTAAATTACAATCATATACTTTGATAGTTTGGTCATATTATTTTGCTGGCTTAGTTGACTGCAAATTATGATTTGGCGTTTTGTAGTCATCTAGCCATGTCCGCTTGATTGACTTCAAAACAAAGTTTTATAATTTGTGGTCATCTTTCTTTTCTGGCTTGGTTGAATACAAATCAAAACTTCTTGTAAATAACTCTTTCTTCCTATACAATAGCATTAATAAGATAATCATAATTGGCGAAGGAGTTTACCGATGCTGGACAGAACGATACCTTTTTACAATACAATTTTAAGATGTGATAACTACCGGCGCAAGGATGTTGTGCTGCCGGAGGGCTTCTCCATAGTGCCTTATAAATGCGGTTATGAAAAAGCCTGGGCAGCCCTGGAGTATTCTATCGGAGACTTCGCTTCTATGGAAGAGGCAGAAAATTATTTTACGGCAACATACCTGCAAAAGCCTGAGCTTTTTGGCAGAATTTTTTTTCTTACCAATAAAGATGATGAAGTTGTAGGTTCCTGCATTGCCTGGCAGGACGAACGCAGGGACGGCAATATTCTCTCTCTTACTGATGAAGCCACCAACTCCTGCATTGCCTGGAAGGACGAACGCAAGGACGGCAATATCCTCTCTCTTACTGATGAAGCCACCAGCTCCTGCATTGCCTGGAAGGACGAGCGCAGAGGCAGCATGGTCTCTTCCCTGCACTGGCTTATTGTTACCGAAAAATATCAGGGCTTGGGGTTGGGAAAAGCCCTGTGCTGCGCAGTTATGAACATATTTGAAGAGGAAGGGACGTTCCCTGTCTATATTCATACACAGCCATGGAGCTTTAAAGCGATTTTTTTATATCTCTCGCTTGGCTTTAAGCTGCAGAAAAATGATACCTTCTCACATTATGAAAATGAGTATTATAAAGCAATGGCAGCTCTAAAAAAAGTTGTTACGAAAGAACAGTTTGAATTGTTACAGCAATTATCTGAGGAGTAAGTTTATGAATTGAGGAGATATTACATGATTGAAATTTCAAAGCTAAGCACACGATATGAGGTCAGAAGACTAAATGATTCTGACGCAGATGAAATCCTAAAGCTATGCAAGGGAAACTCACTGTTTTATAAGTACTGCCAGGCAGAGGCGACAAAGGAGCAGGTTCTTAACGATTTGCATATCACGCCGCCCGGAATTGATATGGAACACAAATATTATATCGGTTTTTATCAAAATGATGAGCTTGTCGCCGTTATGGATTTAATTGACGGTTATCCTGAACCGGAAATCGCATTTATCGGTTTTTTTATGATGAACATAGCGTTTCAGGGAAAGCAGACCGGCACCGCAATTATAAGCGAAGCCGCAGAATATTTAAAAAGTATTGGCAAAACTGCAATCCGCCTGGCGATTGACAAAGGAAATCCTCAATCTACGCACTTTTGGAAGAAAAACGGATTTGCAGTCATAGATGAAGTTGACCGTGACGGATGGACAGTCCTTGTCGCAGAGAAATGTTTGGGATAAAACAGTACATGATAATTGATTTAAGGAGGTTTTAATGTGAAAGTTACAGACCGTATCAGTAAAACTAAAAGGCATTATAAAAGAGAGATCCGACGACCTCTCTTTTTATAATTCAATTCAAATTATTCAGCTGTTTCAAGGATTGGCTTCTTGTTGTATGAACCACAAGCCTTGCATACTCTGTGAGGCATTGTTAAAGCACCACACTTGCTGCACTTAACAAGATTAACTGCGCTCATCTTCCAGTTTGCACGACGCTTATCTCTTCTAGCTTTTGAATGTTTATTCTTTGGACAAATAGACATGGTTACACCTCCCTAAATATAAGTTTTCTTAAACCATCACTGATTCGCGTTCTTAAAAATATCACGGATCACTGCCATCCTAGGATCAAGCTCCGTAACATCACATCCACAAGTCCCATTGTTGAGATTCGCACCACACTTCTTGCAAATCCCCTTACAATCCTCACGGCAAAGAACTTTCACCGGCATATGCACGAACAGCTCGTTTCTAATCAACATATCTACATCAAGGTCATAATCCTCAATATATGACAGTTCATCCAATCCCTGCGCTCTCTCCTCTGCCGTCAGGTTCATGTCAACCTCTTTTTCAACATCAAAATCAAAGAGGACATTCACCGGCTCAAGACAGCGGTCACACGGGATTTCCATTGTCAGATTAACCTTTGTCTTAATCATCAGATGCTTATCATCTGTACAAGTGATAGCAACAACTATCGGTTCGCAGCTTACTATAGGATAATCACCCAGCTTACTGCTGAATACATGAAACCCCAGACTGACCGGGTATTCCTTCACAGCATCTAACTTAGACATCGCTTCTGATAAATGTATATGCATACTTCTCTCCAATACGCACCTATCAATTATAACTATGTAGGTGGCTTTTGTCAATTACTTTTTAAAAAATTATTTTGCCTGTGCCTGTACAGCAGTAATAGCAACAACGCCAACGATATCATCCGCGCTGCAGCCTCTTGAAAGGTCATTTACAGGAGCTGCGATACCCTGTGTTACAGGACCGTATGCCTCTGCCTTTGCAAGTCTCTGTGCAAGCTTGTAGCCGATATTTCCTGCGTCAAGGTCAGGGAATATAAGTACATTTGCCTTGCCTGCAACATCGCTGCCCTTTGCCTTTGATGCGCCTACGCTAGTAACGATTGCAGCGTCAAGCTGAAGCTCTCCGTCTAACTTAAGATCAGGATACTGCTCCTTAGCAATAGCTGTAGCCTCAACAACCTTGTCAACATCTGCGTGCTTTGCACTGCCCTTTGTAGAATGTGAAAGCATGGCAACAATTGGCTCCTTCTCAACCAAAAGTTCAAATGACTCTGCTGATGAACCTGCGATAGCTGCAAGTTCTTCCGGATTCGGATTCTGATTTAAGCCTGAATCTGCAAAAATAAATGTACCGTCTGCACCGTATTCACAATCCGGCACAACAATTAAGAAAAATGCTGACACAAGCTTTGTGCCCGGCTTTGTCTTTATAATCTGAAGGCATGGTCTAAGCGTATCTGCTGTTGAGTGGCATGCTCCTGAAACCAGACCGTCTGCGTCACCCGACTTTATCATAAGGCAGCCATAGTATGCATAATCATTTAAAACAATCTCTCTTGCCTTCTCTTCTGTCATACCCTTATTCTTTCTAAGCTCAACAAATAAATCAATATACTCCTGAGTCTTCTCATATGTATAAGGATTGATAATTGTAGCTCCCGAAATATCAAGTCCCTTGCTGTTCTCCTCAACCTGCTCAGGTGTACCGATAATGATAAGGTTTGCAACACCCTCTGCAAGAATCTTCTCTGCAGCTTCAAATGTTCTTCTGTCCATTGACTCCGGAAGAATGATAGTCTTCTTATCAGCCTTTGCTCTCTGCTTTATAACGTCAATAAATCCCATGGCTCTTAATCTCCTTTTCTTTTTTTATAAAATTACTAACAAACATTATACACCTGTATTTTTTTATATACAAGCTAAATTTCATTTCAAATGCTTTATTGTGTAAAACCATGCCATTCCGGCACTTAAAATCATGCTCAGACGGCAAAAATAATAATAAAATATTGATTCACGCGCTGCCTGCCTGTATAATTAACTTGTTATGGCAATGCCAAATATTTGCCACAGCAATATCAAAGCATTTGACTGCAACAATGTTAAAACACCTGCCGCAGCAGGGTTAAAATATAGGAGAAGCCATGAAGGTCGCAGGATTAATTACTGAATACAACCCGTTCCACAACGGACATTTAATTCATATTGAGGAAGCAAAAAGGCTTACGAAAGCAGACTGCCTTGTAGTCGTTATGAGCGGAAGCTTTGTTCAGCGCGGCGAGCCGGCAGTCATGGACAAATATCTGCGTACCAAGATTGCATTAATGGCAGGTGCTGACCTTGTTATTGAGCTTCCTGCGCCGTTTTCCTGCGGCAGCGCAGAATATTTTGCGGGAGCCGGCGTTGCAATCCTTGACAAGCTGGGCGTTGTAGACAGCCTTGTGTTCGGAAGCGAATGCGGTGATGTAGATGCTTTGACAGCTATTGCCAAGGTGCTGGCTGATGAGCCGCAAGAATTCAAAGTGCTTATTGCGGAAGCTTTAAAATGCGGCATGCCTTATCCGGCTGCTGTAAGCAAGGCCGTAAGCAAATATATAAACACCTGTGCGAACAGCACAGACGTTTTGGGGCAGTTTGACGCACATATTGCTTATAATAATAATGATTTCCCGAATTTAAACTCTTACTATGAACACAATGATTATATAAATCACATAGATAATATCCTTGCTGAACCTAACAATATGCTCGGAATCGAGTATATAAAGGCTTTGATTAAGCGTGGCTCAAATATCAAGCCTGTAACATATAAAAGAAACGGCAGCTACAATGATACCGCATTATCATGCGAATATCCTTCGGCCTCTGCGCTTCGCGCAGCGCTTTTTAATCGTCCGGATATTGATACCCTTGCAGAGCTGCTTAAAAGCACAGTACCGCCGTATGCCGCAGAAATCATGCTTGAAAACTATAACAGGACATTTCCTGTAAGCATCGACGATTTTTCAAACCAGTTGACCTACCTTCTGCTTTCAAAAACAGAAGAAGATTTAACTGTATTTTCGGATGTCTCCAGAGATATTGAAAGCCGCATAAAAAAGTCTGCAAAAACAGCCGCCACCTGCTCAGGAATAATCGACGCTGCAAAGACAAAGGCATTTACGAGAACGCGCATATCAAGGTGCCTTATGCACATTCTTCTGAACATTAAGGCTGCAGATATGGACAATTACAAGCATAACAACGATTTTATATCCTATGCAAGAATTCTGGGCTTTAGAAAGGACTCCTCCGCCCTGCTTTCTGCAATAAAGAAGCAGGCGTCGATTCCGCTTATAACCAAGCTTGCGGGCTATGAGGATATTTTAAATGACGCTGATATCAAAATACTTGGCACTGAAATATTTGCAAGCGACATATTTCAGGCGGCAGTTTTGTACAGACAGGAGAAAGTATCCCCAGCTGTCAAAGCAGACGGTACTGACAATGCAGGCAGCGCTGACAATGCAGACAATAGAGAAAATAAAATGCCTCCTGCTAATGAATTCACCAGAGGCGTGATTATAATATAAATGCAACACAAGGGGGCATCGCAGAATAAGTGATTTTTTTAAATCTTCTTACAGAGCGATGCCCCCATATTATATCATAATATATCAGTTCTTAAAGCTATGTATCGGCGCCGGTATTCTTCCACCCCTGTTTACAAACGCCTCACAGGAGTATCTGTTTACAGGCATGACCGGCGCATATCCCAACAGACCGCCGAACTCTACCGTATCTCCGATATCCTTGCCGACTACAGGAATAAGACGCACTGCAGTTGTCTTCTGGTTTACCATACCTATTGCTGCCTCATCTGCGATTATGCCTGAAAGTGTTGCGGCAGTAGTGTCTCCCGGAATCGCAATCATATCAAGGCCGACGGAGCATACGCAGGTCATGGCCTCAAGCTTCTCTAAAGTAAGTGCATTTCTGTTGACTGCATCTATCATGCCCTGGTCCTCGCTTACAGGGATAAATGCTCCGCTAAGTCCGCCAACGTATGAGGACGCCATCACGCCGCCCTTTTTAACCTGGTCGTTTAGCAGGGCAAGTGCTGCCGTAGTTCCCGGTGCACCGACTGATTCAAGACCGATTTCCTCAAGGATTTCAGCCACACTGTCTCCGACTGCAGGCGTAGGCGCAAGTGAAAGGTCTACTATGCCAAAAGGTATGCCAAGACGCTTTAAAGCTTCCTGCGCAACAAGCTGACCGACTCTTGTAACTTTAAATGCAGTCTTCTTTATTGTCTCACAAAGCACCTCAAAGTTCTCGCCTCTTACGCTCTCAAGCGCAGTCTTGACAACGCCAGGGCCGCTTACGCCGACATTTATGATTGCGTCTGCCTCGGTAACGCCGTGAAACGCTCCCGCCATAAATGGGTTGTCATCAGGCGCATTGCAGAATACCACAAGCTTGGCGCAGCCAAGCGAATCATTGTCCTTTGTAAGCTCGGCAGTCTCTTTAATCATCTCGCCCATAAGCTTCACGGCATCCATATTGATGCCGGTCTTTGTTGAGCCGACATTTACCGAGCTGCACACCCTGTCAGTAACCGAAAGTGCCTTTGGAATAGCGCGCATAAGCAGCTCCTCTGCCGGTGACATGCCCTTTGATACAAGTGCTGAAAAACCGCCGATAAAATTGACCTTAACTTCCTTTGCAGCCCTGTCAAGCGTCTTAGCAATGGTCACAAAGTCATCCGGCGTTTTGCAGGCTGCGCTTCCGACAAGTGCAATCGGCGTTACGGAAATACGCTTATTTACGATTGGAATACCATACTCCAGACCGATTTCATTTCCTACTGACACAAGATCCTTTGCATATGAAGTAATCTTGTTGTATATCTTTTCATTGAGCACATCAAGATCCGGGTCGCAGCAGTCCAAAAGACTGATGCCCATAGTAATGGTTCTTACGTCAAGCTTCTCATGCTCAATCATATTATTGGTTTCGTTGACCTCTAAAAAATTAATCATGACTCCACCTCTTAAATTCTATGCATTTTTGTAAATATCTCTTCACGCTGACAGCGAATCTTTACGCCAATCTCCTCGCCAATCTGGGCAAGCTCATTTACAATATCCTCAAAAGGCTTATTTGACTGGCTTACATCCACTATCATCATCATATTAAAATAATCCTGAACTATTGTCTGCGATATATCTTCAATATTTACTCTGTTATTTGCAAGATATGTACAAATCCTTGCAATAATACCGACTGTATCTTTACCCACTACTGTTATAACTGCCTTATTCATGTTTTCCTCCGTCATAATGTTATATTTTATATTTTAAAACTCTAGCACGCGGGACATCACATCCCTTGGCGCAACCTCTATATTAAAATCATTGCCCTTATATTCGTTGTCGCCCATGGTTATCTCAAGCTTTACCGTCTCATAGGCGAGCTCTGCCATATTGTTTTCCTTGCTTAAATGTCCTAAAAGAATACCCTTCATGTTGTCATGAAGCAGCTCGCATAAAAGCTGTCCCGAACGCTCATTTGAAAGGTGTCCATAATCGCCGAGTATTCTTTTCTTCAGATAATACGGATACGGCCCTGTCTCAAGCATTCTTATATCATGATTTGCCTCGATGACCATCGCATCAAGTCCCTGAAGATGATTCGTAACATAGCTTGTGTAATTGCCAAGGTCGGTGACAACCGCTGCGGATTTTTTTCCCGAGCTTACCCTGTAGCCGCAAGGCATCGCAGCATCATGTGTTGTATCAAAGGCATTTACCCTTATATCACCTATATTAAAATCCTCGTCTGTGTTGATAACATGCAACAGCTCTTTGTCAAACTCGCCGAGGCTCTTCATCCTTTTTATCTCATCAATCGTTCCCCTAGTTGCGTATATCGGAACATGATGCTTTCTCGCAAACACGCCCAGTCCGCATATATGGTCGCTGTGCTCGTGCGTAATCAGCACGCCGCCAAGCTCAGACGCCTTAATGCCAAGCTCGCCAAGCCCTGCTTCTAATCTCTTGTTTGTAATTCCTGTATCAACTATTATATGTGTATTGTCGGAGCCTATGTAAATACAGTTTCCGCTGCTTCCGCTTGCAATACTTGCCAGTCTCATTTCTTACTCCATTCTGCCGCCTAAGGGCAGCATAAACAGTTATGTATATTTATATGCGTTTTCATTTGTATATTCAGCCGCCACTGCCGGACAGCATATCTTGTTATGTATAATTTGTATATTCTGCCGCCGTCACGCAGCATAAACAGTTATGTATATTAACGTCAGGCTCGTTCGCACAAATTCATCGTCTGTGAGGATAAGCCGACGATATTATAACAAAATATTATTCTCTGAACAAGTATAATATTTATGCCAATGAATCACATCTCTCCCATGATTCGCAGGTACTCCTTCTTTAACTGCTTTTTAGTATATTCAAAATCGCGGCTGTTGTTGATTACCGCCTGACAGGCCGCCCTCATCGCCCTGTCGCCGAGCTGGTTCTTCATAATACTTAAGCATTTGCTCCTTGTGTAGCCTCGCGAGCTAATAAGCCTCTCAATTCTTAACTCCTTCGGCGCATATATATACCAAAGCTCGTCGCAGATTAAATCATAATGGTCTTCAATCAGCAGCGCCGCTTCAATGACTATCAGACAGTCCTTGTCATTTTGCTGCCTTAAAGCTTCTATCTCCTCTAAAATATCCTTCTTAACCGCAGGGTGGACTATTGAATTGAGCAGCTGCCTTTCTTCTTCGTTGTTAAAGATTCTTCGTGAAAGCATTGAACGGTCCAGCTCTCCGTCGCTTTTTAGCACTTGCGTTCCAAAGCTCTTTACTATATTGTCAAAGCACTCCGTTCCCGGACACATAAGTCTTCTTCCGACCTCATCCGCCATAATAATATGCGCGCCGTATTCTTCTTCAAGAAAGCTTAGAATCCGGCTTTTACCCGAGCCTACGCCGCCCGTAATGCCGATTATTTTAAACATGAAACCACCCTCTTATAAGTTATTTCGTCTCGTACCAGCTTGCGCCCGTACTTATGCTTACCTCAAGTGAAACCCTCATATCTGCCGCGCCCTTCATCTGCTCCTCAAGAATCTCCTTAACCCTATCGACCTCGTTCTGTGGAGTTTCAACCAGCAGCTCATCATGCACCTGAAGAATTATCCTTGCCTTCAGTCCTTCATTTCTAAGCGCCCTGTCAACCCTTATCATGGCTATCTTCATAATATCCGCCGCTGTTCCCTGAATAGGCGAATTCATAGCAATTCTCTCGCCAAACGAGCGCTGCATGAAGTTTGATGAACTAATCTCAGGCACCGGTCTCTTTCTTCCAAATTCGGTTACAACATAGCCCTTTTCCTTTGCGTCAGACACCTGCTTATCTAAGAATGCCTTTACCTGCGGATACGTCTCAAAATAGTGATTTATATATTCAAGAGCCTCTTTTCTGCTGATGCTTAAATCCTCGCTTAAGGCAAATGCACTTATACCATACACAATACCGAAATTTACTGCCTTTGCATTGCTTCGTAATGTCGGCGTCACCTCTTCAAGCGGCACGCCAAACACCTGTGAGGCTGTTATCCTGTGAATGTCCTGCGCCTGATTATAAGCATTTATAAGGTTCTCATCACCCGACATATGCGCAAGTATTCTAAGCTCAATCTGCGAATAATCCGCATCCACAAATACGCAGCCCTCCTTCGGCACAAACACCCTTCTAATCTCCCTGCCGAGAGCCATCCTTACCGGAATGTTCTGAAGGTTCGGCTCTGTGCTGCTGATTCTTCCTGTCGCGGTAATCGTCTGATTGAACGTACCATGTATTCTTCCGTCCTCACTTATGAATGCTGAAAGTCCGTCTGCATAGGTGGACTTTAATTTTGTAAGCTGCCTGTATTCCAGTATCTTTGCAACAACCTCATGCTCAGGAGCAAGCTTGTCAAGCACATCCGCAGATGTAGAATAGCCTGTCTTTGTCTTTTTGCCATGTGGCAGCTGTAATTTTTCAAATAAAATAACTCCGAGCTGCTTCGGCGAATTGATATTAAATTCTTCGCCTGTCAGGGCGTAAATTTCCTTCTCAAGCGCATCTATCTGCACAGAAAGCTTATCACCATACTCCTTAAGCTCATCTCTTCTTACAACCACTCCCGCCTTCTCCATACGGTCCAGGCTGTATATAAGAGGCATCTCTATTTCTTTAAAAAGCTTAAGCATGCCCTCCTTATCAAGCTTGTCAACCAGAAGCTTACCTGCCGCAAACGGCACATAAGACATATAAGCAGCATATATCTTAAACTTATCGACATCATTTTCAAATGCAGCCTTAAGCGAGCTCTTGCCCATAATATCGTCTCTTCGCTTCACAGTAAGTCCCATATAATCTCTCGCTATATCATCATAATCATAGCTGTTTTTCAAAGGATTTAACAAATATGCAGCAACACCCGCATCAATAACTCCGTCTCTCTCACAAATATCTGCAAGCTTTAACTGTTCCTTAAGATTCATAACCGAAATCTCAGGAATCGTGTTAAACAGCTTCTCTGCCCGGTCTGTGATATATTCAGGTGTTACAAAACCGCCGACAGCGATTACATAAGTGTCCCCACCCTCAAATGTTATTGAAAGTCCTAAGACCTCATTAGCCTCCGATGCAAGCCACAGGCCGGCTTTAGACGCCTTTAACGCCTTTGCAAGTATTTCCTCTGTCTTTGCAAAATCATCTATCAGTACAAAGTCTGCTTCAACATCATTTTTGCTCTTTGCCTCTTCATCAAATCTGGCAAGAAGGCTCTTGAACTCAAGCCTGCTCATTATGTCAAAGGCTTTCTGGTTGAACATGCCCTCTATATGAGCATCTGACAATTCAAACTGTACCGGGCTGTGGATATCAATGGTTGCAAGCGTCTTACTCATAACAGCCATATCATAATGCTCCAAAAGACTGCTCTTTGCCCTGTTAGGCTTTATGGCATCAACATTTGCATAGGCATTTTCAATGGAATGGAACTCTGAAATGATGCCAAACGCCGTCTTTTCACCTATTCCCGGCACACCCGGAATATTATCAGATGTATCACCCATAAGAGCCTTCACATCTATGAACTCCACAGGCGTCACGCCCATAAGCTCTTTTACATCTTTGTCAAAATAATTTTCTATAGTTGTCGTACCATGCTTTGTCTTCGGAATGCGGACGCATATGTGCTCACTTGCAAGCTGGAGCATATCACGGTCTCCCGATACAAGCGACACCTCAAGTCCTTCCTTCTCACTTTTTTTTGCGACAGTACCCAGAATATCATCTGCCTCATAGCCCGGAAGCTCCATAATCTTAACGCCCATCGCATTAAGCACTTCCTTCATAAGCGGCACCTGCTGTCTTAGCTCCTCCGGCATAGGCTTTCTCGTGCCCTTATACTCCTTATACATCTCGTGCCTGAAGGTCGGATGATGCACGTCAAACGCCACAGCGAGATACTCCGGCTTCTCCTCATCAAGTATTTTAAACAAAATGTTAAGGAATCCATACACTGCATTTGTATGTATTCCCTCTGAATTCGTCAAATCAGGCATTCCGTAAAATGCCCTGTTAAGTATACTGTGTCCGTCTATTAATACTATCTTATTATTCATGTCTTCCTCCGAACCAAAAGCAAATTTATTAAATAATTATATTTTCCCAAGTATATAATCTGCTAAAAGCATCACACAGACAGTAGCAGCCATTCCCGAAAATATATTTTTTACCGTTGACAGCACCATGCTTGTCCTCGAATACTTTCTCATCTGTCTAAGTTCCTTTTTAAGTCTGCCCTTCAAATCATAGGATTCGGGCTCCTCAAAGGTTTCAAGCCTGTTATAGCCCATATAAAACATATAATATGTCTCAAGCTCGTCCCTGCAGACCTCGCAACACTCTATATGCTCAAGAAAAGAAAACATCTGCGCATCACTCAAAGTCCTGTTTATATATGGCATGATATTCTGCTGGGTGTTAATACATTTCATAAGCATAATCCTTTCTGCCTTAAATATATTTCATTATACTAAACTCATTGTAATATTTAAAGCTTATTTTGAAAAAGGTTTGCATTGACAGAGAGGCTTTGTCAGGACGGGTCTGCTGATGACCTCATTTTTTTGCCGGTGCGAACTTAAAAAGAAAAGCACCAGACCATAATAGTCTGATGCCCTGCCCCTGCCAAGGAATGCGGATGGTGGGACTTGAACCCACACGAGGTTGCCCCCGTCAGATTTTGAGTCTGATGCGTCTGCCATTCCGCCACATCCGCTCACGCAAAGGATATTTTATCATATCGGCATTTAAAACGCAAGTACTTTTGATTAAACTTTGCATAAAATAACAGGGTATCGAAATCAACCTCGACACCCTGATATTATTATCCTCAATACTATAGTATTTGAACCGGTAAATATTGTTTGTATGATTATCTATGCTTGCCAAGGAAGAACAACGCAATTGTTCCGACGCCTGTATGTGCACCGATAACCGGTCCGATATAGCCTATGATAACATCCTTTACGTGTAATTCGTTCTTTATCATATCTCCAAGCATCTTTGCCTCATCATAGCATTCACTGTGGCTGATAAATATAACCTGTTCTTCAGGCTTTATTGCAAGCTCCTTCATCTTATTTAAAAGCTCCTTAATAGAAGCTTTGCGGCCTCTTGCCTTGCCCATGCTGATAAGGTGTCCCTCGTCATCCACATGAAGCACCGGCTTGATATTTAACATTGAACCCACAACAGCAGTCGTAGCAGAAACACGTCCACCACGTTTCAAATGGAATAAATCCTCTACAGTAAACCAGTGGCAAAGATTCAGCTTTATACTTTCAGCATAATCTCTTGCTTCTTCGATTGTACAGCCCTCTTTTTTCTTCATAGCAGTCAGGTATACAAGCAGTCCCTGTCCCAGTGAAGCACATAATGTACTTACAGTATAAATCTTTCTGTCAGGATATTTTTCTGAAAGCTCAACTGCGGCTGTATAGCCTGAATTATATGTTGAGCTTAAGCCTGCTGAGAAGCCTAAATATAAGACATCAATTCCCTGCTTAAGATACTTCTCCATAACCTCACTAAACTGCGTCGAATTTACCGCCGAGGTTGAAGCCATCTTTCCGCTTTTGATTATTTCATAAAATTTCTGTGTTGTCTGCTCACTTCCGTCAAAATCAAAATCTTCGCCGTCTATAACGACTTTAAGATTTACACATTCCAGCTCCAAATCTCTAATCAATTCTAAAGATAAATCACATCCGCCGTCCGTAATAATCTTATATGCCATTATACATCTCCTTTATACTTATTTATTCACCTTTGCATTTTCAATAACATACTTCTGAATCTTATCGTACAGAACAGTTCTGTATACATAGCCCTTGCCATAATTTTCAACAATCGTATCCATACTTGAAGAATCATAACCTATTTTAGTTATATAATCAAGATAATCATCGGTTGACACCTTTATATTTTCATTTTCGGCAATTGCCTGCACTATAAGCGCCTGCTTTGTAACATCCTCTGTTGTCTTCACGAGCAGATCATTGTATCCGGCTTCATCCTCAACCTCAAAGAACTGATATATATTATCCCACATATGCTGTCCATACATTGAAGCATAATACTGGTCATAGTAATTGAACTGATTTTCAAATTCATTTTTATAAATCTCAAGCTCATTATCAAAGAATTCCTTTGGAAATTCCTTCACTTCTGATTTTTCTTTCATAAGGTTCCAGACATATTCCGACTTGCTGCTGTCTGCAAGCACATCCTCAACATATGCCTTATACTCATCTGCGGTTGACGCAAACTGTGAAAGATTCTTCTGTACAAATTCGTCTGTCAGCTCAGGCGTAGCATAAATTCCGTTAATAACAACCTCAAATACCGCATCCTTTCCATTGAGCTCGTCTTTACCGTAATCTGCAGGGAATGTAACCTCAACTGTAACATTATCACCAATCCTGTGTCCTACAAGCTGGTCTTCGAAATCATCAATATATCTGTGGCTTCCGAGCAGTAACTCTGCACCATTACCCTTCGTATCTCCGCCCTCAAAGGCAACGCCGTCAACTTTTCCGACATAGTCAATATTAAGCTTGTCGCCAAGCTCTGTTACCTTATCAGACTCCTTATCCAACTCTTCATATGAACTAAGCAGTGATTCTATCTGTTCTTCAATGTCGCCCTCATCCGGCTTGATTTCGGAATAATCAATACTAATGTTCTTGTAATCATATAAATTAATATAATCTGACGCTTTGACATCCTTAATAAAGCCTTCGTCATCAAGATACATACTGTAATTTACCTTCTGAACATCTGAAGACTCGGCTTCTGAATTATTCTCTGTCGCATTACTGCTGCTGTCCTCAGTTGAAAGCTCTGTCGGATTCTCATTGTTTTTCTTGTCAAACCAGCCCATTCTTTTTGAAAGAGTAAAAATTCCGGCTGCAAGCAAAGCAAGCAGCGCAAGAATTGCAACTGCAAGAATTGCAAAAAAGAGTATTGACTGCTTTTTTTCAGCCTTGCTCTTTTCAGGTGCCTTCACAGGCTTCTTCTCAACAATATCATTTGCCGTCTTATCTGCTGTATCTGCAATATCCTCCTTAACATTCTCAAGCTCTTCCTCGGCTGCTTCAAGTCCCTCTTCGGCTGCTTCAAGCCCCTCTTCGGCTGCTTCAAGCTTTTCCTTTGCTGCCTCAACAGCATCCTCCTTAACATCCTCAAGCTCTTCTACCGCCTGTTCAAGGTCTTCCTTAACATTCTCAAGCTTTTCCTTGCTAAAAAGGACAATCTCCTCCTCAGCTTTTTCTATTTCCTTTTTTCCATTCTCAAAAAAATTTTCGTCCAATCTGTTTTCCTCCGAACATATATGTTTTTACCGTATGATACCGGCTGTTTTTCAGCCGGTATCATACAGGCATTTAATTAATTTTTTCTACATTATACTGGTCCGCAGAGTCCATATTTACTAATATAGCCTCATTGCCAACCTTGTCCAAATACAATGCAACCGATAAAGGATTTTCTCCATTGTACTGCTCTGACTTATCAACGCCGCCCGAAATGTAAGTATCAACATAAAGCTTCAGGCAGAAGAATCTGTCCTTGTCAACCTCAAGTCTGCTTGCTTCCGCTTCATCCATGCCATAATAGTCAAAGGCATCATTACCGCTTAAAATCTCAAATCTTGAGCCTGCATAATAATTGTCATTCATGTCATTATAATCCTTATACCAGCCCCATGTATCAGTCGCATTAAAAACATAACACGCCGAGCCTGTACCACTGTCGATACGCCACGTTCCATATACACGTTCAAGGTCTTCATCCGATGATAAATCGCCGCTGTCATCTGTCAGATTATTATTATCGAAATCAAATTCGCTTTCAAGGCTGTTAAAGAATTCATCAATATCAAAATCTGAATCCGTGTCTGCATCTGAATCGTAATCATAATCGTAATCATAGTCATAATTATAATGGTCATCGTAGATTATGTCCGAATCATCCACAAAATCATTAACGGCAGCATCAAATGAGCCCGTAGCATATCCGACAAGCATAATAATGCCAAGTATGAAGCCTAATACACCTGTAATAATACCGGCAACACCCAGTCCCTTGCTTCTTGTGTTCTTCTTTGATAAATGAACAATACCACATATTACTGCTATAAGGCCGAACAAAACACCAGTACATCCAAAGCAGCAGCATACAAGACTTAAAATACCGGTCACAAGTGAAATAACGCCCGCTGTCACAGATCCCTGCTTCTGTGACGCTGCTGAATCATAGCCTGCATTATATCCATATGTGTACGTTCCGGTATTATCGGTACCTGACGTTGTATATCCTGATTGAGCATTGGTGTTCGCTCCAGAATAGCTGCCGCCTCCTGTGCTCTGGTTCTGCACATATGTACCGCTTACCGGGTCGTAGGTATACTGTCCGTTATTTGTAGGATCATAAGCCGGTCCTGAGTAGCTGCCCTGGGAAGCATCGGTATTGCCATAATTGCCGGCTGAAGCAGAATTACCATAATTATATGCTGAAGCACCTGTATCAGTTGAGCCTGAATTATTTAATATAGACTGTGTATCAAACTGATTATTCTGGCTTCCCATATAATCACCTGCCGGCTGCTGTGAAGAAAAATCTGCAGCCGCGCCACTCGGGTTATTCATACTGTCATATCCATAATTATATGCAGATATATTGTCATTATCTCTTGATACTGACGATAAAATATCCGCCGTATAGCTGTTTCCCGAGATATCCGGCATATCGCTGCCTGTATCTGCCGAATCATATGAATTATATGAATAATCACTATTTAACGAATCAAATGAATTGCTGCTATCATCGCCCGAATTGTTGTTGTAATTTTCATCCATGTTGTACACTTCTCCTTTATCAAAAATATAAAACTCTATAATATACCCTAACAAACAAAAGGCATCGTGTCAATGAAAACACAAAAATATGTGTAAATCTTTATGCTCTCAATTCGACTCCCAGCTCCTTAAGTGCAGCAAGAATCTTATCCATAATTTCATTTACATCCTTGTCCTCAAGGGTTCTGTCAGCAGCTCTGAAGGTTATTGAATATGCAACTGATTTAAAACCTGCCATAATCTGTGAACCCTCATAAATATCGAAGAGCTTGTATGACTCTAAGAGCTTTCCGCCCTTCTTCTCAATGATATCCTCAATCTGGCCAACCATAATATTCTTTCTCATAACCATGCTGATATCTCTTGTGACAGCCGGGAACTTGGCGATTCCCTTGAACTTTCTGTCAAAGGATACCATAGGAAGGATTGACGGCATATCAAGGTTTGCAATATATGCGCGTGTACCGATATTATAGTTCTCAAGCACTAAAGGATGAACCTCACCGATGAAACCGACAACTGTGTTGTGGTATACAATTTCAGCCTGTCTTCCAGGATGTAAGAACACCTTTTTGTTATCTGTGCTGTATGTCACTTTATCGGTCATGCCAAGCTTCTCGAACATTTCTTCAACAACGCCCTTAAGTGTGAAGAAATCGCCCTCACCGTAAAAGCCCAATGTGAACTGTGACCTTTCATCCGGAAGCTCTGTGAGCGGAAGTGCCTTTGGAAGATAAACATTTCCTATCTCGTACAGACGAACGTCCTTATTTCTTCTGTTATAATTTGTTGAAAGTGATGTAAGCATACCGTTAAGCGTGGAGGTTCTCATTACGCTGTAATCCTCGCCGAGCGGATTTGCTATTTCAATTGCATTTCTAAGCGGTGAATCTGCAGGAAGCATAAGCTTGTCAAACACCTTCGGGCTCTCAAATGAATAGTTCATGCCCTGAGAAAAACCGCAGAACTGTGCAACCTCTCTTGCCACCTCTTCTACACGAAGCTTGTAAGAAATCTTTCCCGTAGTTGCTTCGCCTGTAGGAAGTGTTGTCGGAATATTTTCATAACCGAAGAATCTTGCAACCTCCTCAGCAATGTCAGCCTCACACTCTAAGTCCTGTCTGAAGGTCGGTGCAATTATCTCCTCTTTATCAGCATCATAGCCTAAATCAAGCTTTGCAAAATACTTAAGCATGTCTTCCTTCGAAATGTCTGTGCCAAGCAGCTTGTTAATCTTTTCAGGATTAAATGGTATGCGCTTTGGCTCCTTTGTAACTGCGCACACATCAATCATGCCGCCTACAACCTCGCCGCAGCCAAGCTCCTCGATAAGCTGGCAGGCACGGTTTATGGCTTCTGAGCAGTTATTCGGGTCAAGTCCCTTTTCGAACTTGCCTGATGCGTCTGTACGAAGTCCGAGACGCTTTGCTGAAAGACGGATGTTTGTACCGTCAAAGCATGCTGACTCGAAAAGCATTGTCTTAACGTCGTCAGTAATCTTTGAATTCTCGCCGCCCATAATACCTGCAATACCGATTGCCTTATCAGCGTCATTTATCATAAGAATGTCTTTGTCAAGAGTTCTTACCTGTCCGTCAAGTGTCTGGAACTCATCGCCGTCGGCAGCTCTCTTAACAACAATTTTGTGACCTGCAACAGTATCAAGGTCAAATGCATGCATCGGCTGTCCGTACTCCTCCATTACATAGTTTGTAATGTCTACGATGTTGTTTATCGGGCGGATACCGCTTGCCGCAAGTCTTCTCTGCATCCACTCAGGTGACGGAGCAAGCTTGATATTCTTTACGACTCTTGCACAGTAACGAGGGCAGAGGTCTGTATCAACAACCTCAACCGAAGCATAATTCTTTACATCCTCGTCATTACCCTTGCACTCAGGTACAGGAGGAACAAATTCCTTGCCAAATGTTGCTGCTGCTTCTCTTGCAATACCGACAATGCTGTAGCAGTCAACTCTGTTTGATGTGATTTCATACTCAAATACCACATCATGAAGTCCGAGCACCTCTACTGCGTCTGCTCCAACCTCAGTGTCCTGCGGGAAAATATATATGCCGTTTTCCGGAGCCTCAGGATACATATCTCTTGATGAACCGAGCTCCTCTATTGAGCACATCATACCAAATGACTCAACTCCGCGGAGCTTACCCTTCTTAATCTTAATGCCGTTCTCAGGAAGAGGTCCGCCGTCATGACCGCCTGCAACCTTTCCGCCGTCCAGCACAACCGGCACCTTGTCACCAACATTTACATTTGATGCGCCTGTAACTATCTGTATCGTCTCACTGCCTACGTTTACCTGGCAGATAATAAGCTTCTCAGCGTCAGGATGCTTCTCAATAGAAACAATCTGTCCGACTACTATTTTTTCAAGATTTTTATCCAAGCACTCGTAACCCTCAACCTTTGTTCCGGTAAGCGTCATCGCATCTGTGTATTCCTGTGCGGTTACATCAAGGTCCGGTACATATGCTTTTATCCATGATAATGCACTATTCATTTTTGTCTACCTCTCTATTAATTATCTATACTTTCACATTTGCTTTTTATTATATAACGATTGCTCGCCTTGCAGACTCTCACAATCGCAGCTAAATTCGCATTCCGGCATACCTGCCTACATGCTCATTTGGCTTAGACCTTCTGATATCCTGTCCCGATTGCATGCAAGCATGAATCGTACCAGTATATTGACGGAGCTTTTATACTAAAACTGCTTTAAGAATCTCTCGTCGTTCTCGTAAAGCAGACGCATGTCATCTATCTCATATTTAAGAAGTGCAATTCTCTCAAGACCGATACCAAATGCAAAGCCTGTGTACTTCTCAGGATCAATGCCGCTCATCTTAAGCACTCTCGGATGAACCATACCGCAGCCGAGAATCTCTATCCAGCCGCTTCCCTTACAGAATCTGCAGCCCTTGCCGCCGCATTTGAAGCAGCTTACATCCACCTCTGCGCTCGGCTCCGTAAATGGGAAATGATGCGGACGGAACTTAACCTTTGTGTTCTCACCGAACAGCTCCTTTGCAAACTGTGCCAGTGTTCCCTTTAAATCCGCAAATGTAATATTCTTGTCAATTACAAGTCCCTCGACCTGATGAAATGATGGTGAATGTGTTGCATCCACCTCATCTGAACGGAATACTCTTCCCGGTGCGATAACTCTTATAGGAAGCTCGCCCTTTTCCATGATACGTGCCTGAACTGATGATGTCTGTGTTCTGAGCAAAATATCATTTGTAATATAGAATGTATCCTGCTCATCCTTTGCAGGATGGTTTGCCGGAATATTTAACGCCTCGAAGTTGTAATAATCATACTCGATTTCAGGTCCTTCAACTACCTCGTAGCCCATGCCTACAAATATTCTCTCAAGCTCTTCAAGAGCTACTGTGTTAGGATGGCTGTGACCGATTACACTTCTTTCTGCCGGAAGCGTAACATCAATAACCTCGTCGTTAAGTCTCTTTTCAAGTGCTGCTGCAGCGAGGGTCTTTCTAACCTCTTCAATCTTATTTTCGATGGCTGTTCTCGCTTCATTCACCATCTGACCAAATTGTGGTCTTTCCTCCGGTGCAACATTCTTCATGTTTTTCATAACACTTGTAAGCTCACCCTTCTTTCCAAGGTATGCAACCTGGATATCCTTAAGCTTATCAAGCGCATCTGAAGCTTCAATTCTCTTCATAGCTTCAAGTTTAATCTGCTCTAATTTCTCTCTCATAATGACTCCTTTCATTGTATCTGCTTTCGTCCATAAGCAGACCGGACGGTTGCTTTTGTCGGTCGCCTTGCTTGCGCTTTTCTTGCTTCATACGCAGACCGAACCTCCAAAACCGCTTCGCATCTTCTTCTCACATAGCTTTTCCTATGTGAGAAGAAGGCACTCCGTGCGGATCGCACTGCGGCGGAAATGAAATTGTCGATAAATCGACCCGCCGCAGGCGCAGAATCTCGCTTTGTGAGATTCTATTTTATGATCGCCTTGCTCGCGCTTTTGTCGGTCGCCTTGCTCCCTCACATAGCCTAAAAGGCAGGCACAATATCCTGTGCAAGCACAATATTGTGCCTGCCTTTTAGGCTGCGTTCGGTCTGCTTATGGGCGAAAAAAGAAAGTCGCCCCTGTAAAGGGACGACTAATAATCGCGGTACCACCCTAATTCCTGCAATGCAGGCTCTCGGAATGCTTAACGGGCATTAACGTCATCTCTTACTTGATTCGGAGATGAAGCTCCGGTGCGAATTTCGATGGATGTCTGAACTTAGGAGGGCTTTCAGCCGGCGACCTTCCTTCTCTGAAAGAAAACATACATCTACTGGCAGATAATCATATAAAATGATTTGCTGCGTACACCTTCATGGCTTTTGTTAATTTGTAAACTTTAAAAATTATTTTACACAAACAAGTGATAAAAGTCAAGTATTAAAATAGCATACATGTTACATCTTTTATGTTTTTTATGGCATCTTCATACTTTACTGAATCAGCTATAAAATATCTTGTAATTCTTTCATAATCAGATTTATAAAACTGTTCATCACAAAAAGCATTCACTAAATCCAGTATATCCACACCATCCTTTGCAGATGGACATATACTCATCGTCTTACGATGTTCTCTAACATCTATTACAAGTTTTTTCATGTCTCCATCCAGCTTTATCATAAATCTAAGCTTATACAGATCATATAAATGTCTGGAATAGCCTTTTGATTTGCCTTGCATATAATAATCACATAGTGCAAATATCTTATCAACAAATGTTCTGCTTAGTGACTGTACTTTCATATTAAATGGTTGCAACATATACTTGTCTACAATATTCTCATTTTCATGCTTTAAAAAATCATAAACATAGCTTCCTACTGATTTAATTTCTGTAGGAAATGCATAAGATGCTAATGCAGTTTCTAATTTAACCTCTGGTTTAATAGCTTCTGATTTATATTCACCAATCGGCATATAAGAAAACAAATAATAATTATAGTCTTTATCGCTCTGTATATTATTCCAATTAATTATTGGCATTTTTAAATCATCACTTATCGATTTTAATATTTTATACTTTAGCTTTTTGCGTCTTGCCTCTCCTATATGCTCTGTAAATGTAATATCAATATCTTCTGAAAATCTATCAATGGCATGAAAACACTTTGACAATGATGTGCCGCCTTTAAACACCACAAGGTCACTCGCTTCTGATAATTGTTTCAATATCATGGTGACATAATAATCTTTTTCTATTATCTCTTCCGGCAGCCCCATATGTTCACTGGTGCTTATTATAACATCTCTAAAAACTTTTCTTTCTTCATGCAAATACATAATCCAGCCTCATTTCATAAAAGTTTCTAAATGTGACATCCGGGTAATCAAATATATACTTATCTATGTCGGCTCTTGTTATATTACAATCCCGAATATGCTTTACCAGTCTCTCTGCAACACTTTCATTATCATCAGCATATTGCTTCAAATTCTTTAATAAATCCAGAAATTGAAGAACCTTATTGTTTTCATTTGTCACTTTTATATGTGAATGACGCACTATAAATGTTCTGTTCCCAATAACAATATCCCGCTTCTTTGCCGCTATGTTATTGCTTACAATTTCAGTTGTCACAGGCACCTGCATTGATAAGCCTAACTGATTGGCAAATGTATATCCAGAATAGTAACCATCCACCTGATTATTCCTGCAAATATACTTATAATACGCCACGGTATCAGCACTTAATGTTGCCGCACCCTTCAAAATTGTATCGTGCTGCATATAATAAATTCCCTGTGCATAGCGCATCAGTCTTCCTGAATCAGTCAGCACTTTAAATTGCTGTCTTAAATTCACCTCAGACATACCTTGAAGCTCTATATCAGTAATAAATATCGGTTCACCCTCTGTATAATTATCTTTTATAAATTCATATAGCATATAACCGCCTCGTAACATTATGTAAAAATATGATTTACTTTTTGTTATTTATATTATATATGCTTTTATTTAATAAATCAATATGTTTTTTATTTTCTCACCACTAAAAAACGGCATAGTCTAATTCACTATGCCGCCCCTAAATGCTATATCATCTTTTACTGCTTATTTTCCCTCATAAAATTCCGTCTTTGTCTCATTTGCCTGAATCAGCACTGAGCTCTGGTTGAACTTCTCTATCAGCTCCTTCGCCGCCTCATGCACCTTGTCAAGGCTTGTATCGCTAAGATATATAACCACGCTGTACTCCTGATATACTGTGCCATCGTCAATCCAGCCGCCGTTTGCCTCCTGAATTGTATATCCGCCAAAATGCTTTATAAGAATTTCCTCTGCCTTTTCCTTTGCCTCCTCCGGGGAAAATACAGGCTCGTTTGTATCCTTGTCATTTGTTCCGAGATACATTACGTACTGAACATCCCTTTCCTCATCCTTTTCAGGACATGTTTTCATAAATAAGCCGGCTGCTGACAGACACAGCGCAAGCAATGATAAAACAACAGCAATTACACCTGCTTTTTTCGACATATTAAGTGCCTCCCTTTTCAATTTTAATATGCTTTCATACTAGCATATCAAAAATAAAATGTAAATCCAATATAACTATATCAAAACGCAGAAGCGGTCAGTTTATATTGTATTCATACAGTATAAAGCTCGGTATATCGTCAAAGTCTCTGAGCAGATCCTTTTCGCCCGCACATTTAAAGCCCAGTCTCTCATACAATTTTTGCGCAGGAATGTTTCCCGGAACAATATCAAGTCGTATTGCTTTATAGCCCTCATCACGCGCGGTCTGAATGCAGTATTCAATAATGAATTTTGCCACGCCTTTTCCATAGTCTTTTGGCGCGGTTGCAAGCGTGTGAACCACAAGGAATTCTCCGGGGTCTAAGGAAACGCTCCATTCGCCCTTTTCATAAGCGCCCTGCGGGTCGTCATTTAATACAAATGCACCAAGTATTTCACCGTTTTCAAGACAGGCGTACTGCGTACCGGCAGCAACCGCTGTGCTTATGCTTTCCCTTGCCGGGTATAAGCCGTATTTCCACTTTGGATAATTGATATGCTCATCAAGATATTTTACTGCATCATTATAAAAATCAACAAGCCTGTCAATGTCTAAGTCAGAACATTTTATAATCGCATACATTAATCTCTTTCCTCCTGCGTAAAAGTCCTGCATTATGGACTACCCCATAATGCAGGACTGATTAAACCACCTTATTAAACTTTATTCCGATAATCTCGAAATTTTACTTGTAACCATACTCGTCACAGTATGCCTGCCACTGCTTCTTGTATGACTCACGGATTGTATCAAGACCTGCAGCCTTAACCTTTGTACGGAACTCTTCAACTGCACTGTCAACATCATCAACTAAACCTGCCTGAAGCGGAGCAAGATACTCTCTCATAACATCCATAACAGCTGTTCTTTCAGCTGAATATGCACTGTAATCCTCTACGAAACCATCATAAATGTTAACTGCCGGATACTTGCACTTTGCAGCTAATGCAGCATACTTATCAAAGTATTCCTGTAACTTTGTATCTGTAGGCTGAGCAAGCTTAATCTCACCATTTCTTAAGTTCCATGTGTTGAAGCCTTCGTATGCGAAATCTTCTGAAAGGTTCTTATAGAAACCATTTTCATCTATTTCATAATGTGTACCCTTGATACCATACTGAATAAGTGCGTTTAACTCTGGATCCGACATTAATAAATCGATTACCATAAGTGCACGCTCAGGATACTTTGTACCTCTGATAATAGCTGTACCGTTCTGTGTTGCATGTCCAGGATAGATAGCGCCTGTAACCTCGCCGTATGCAATATACTCTGACTCCCAGCCCTCGCCTGCTGTTGCGAAATCATTGATAGCTGTAATCTGCTTGTTAGGGTTCATACCTGCAACCTGAGCAACGCAAAGACCATTCTTGTATGACTCAGAATTGTTTGTATCTGATAATGCACTTCTTGACCAGTAACCCTTGTCTGCCCAGCTCTTTAATATCTTACAATCTGTTACGAAATCATCTGAGAACCAGTAATCTGTAACCTCTGAAGGTGTCTCATAATTTGCTGTTAAACCATAATCAAGACCCTTAACATTTACCCAAGGATACTTATATCCTAATACAGCCCATGCTGCATCAAAGCCAATCTGTGTACCTGATGACTCTTCTGTTGTAACTGCAAGTAATGGCTGATCCGGCTTTGCAGCCTTGATGCCGTCCATATACTTCTCAAAGTTCTCAAGTGAATCCGGAACAGGAAGGTTAAGTTCTTTTCTTAAATCTTCACGGTATGTAACACCCGGTGATGTATACTCTGCCCATGTATTAGGAATAGCATATAAATCGCCATTTGTACGGCACATATTTAATGCATCCGGTGAAACCATCTCTACAAGATCAGGAGCGTACTTTTCCATCATATCGTCTAACTCAACGAATGCACCAGCTGCTGATAATGTACCATAGTCAATCCAGTTAGCTACATAAATTAAATCTGCAGCCTTTGTTGTAACTGTAAGGTTGTACTTCTGTGCCCAGTCTGTCCATGTAGAGAACTGCATATCAATTGTAGCATTAATCTTCTCTTTTAATACAGCATTAACTGCATCCTCGACAACCTGCTCATCCTTTGGAGCGTCACCACATACATAAAATACAAGGTTTGCTTCCTCTGAAGTATCAACTGCCTCATACCATGCACCTGAATCTGCACTCTTTGTTTCGCCCTGTGTTTCAGCCTTTGTCTCTGCCTTTGTCTCTGCCTTTGTTTCATTGTTTCCGCCAGAGCCGCCGCATGCTGCCATAGATGCTACCATAGCGCCTGCTAAAAACAGACTAATAAGTTTTCTTGTTTTCATAAGTTTCCTCCTTAAAAAATAATAATAAATATATTAAGTAACCTGCACGTTACTTATTAACAGTTTAAAATTTACCGGTCATACCTTATAACCGACTGAATAAAATATTATCCCTTAACCGCGCCTACCGTTATACCTGAAACGAAATACTTCTGTACAAACGGATAGAAAAGAAGCACCGGACCGGTTGCGACAACAGACATCGCAAGCTTAACCGACTCTGTCGGCAGATCCTTTGTGGAAATACTTGTGTTCTGTGCCATCTGCTTCATTGCAGAAGCCTGATTAAGCATATTATACAAATAGAACTGAAGCTCCCATGTTTTAGAATCCGTACTGAACATTGAAGACCTGTACCAGTCATTCCAATAGCCGAGAGCAAGGAACAGACCTACAGTTGCAAGTCCCGGACCAAGAACCGGCAGTACAATCCTTGTGAATACTCTGAAGTTGCCAGCACCGTCTATCTTTGCCGACTCTGTAATAGCATCAGGAACGGAGCCTACAATATAGGTTCTCATAAGGATTACAAGGAACGGTGACATCAAAGCCGGGAACCATATAGCAAAGGCTGTTCCCTTAAGTCCGAGTACATTTGCATACATAAGGAACCAAGGCATGATTCCGCCGCCGAAAATGCTTGTAAAGTAAATAAGGAACGATACTGTATTGCGGTACTTAAATTCCTTTCTTGAGATAACAAATGATGTCATCGTAATCATAAGAAGTCCGAGTGTTGTACCTATAGCAGTATAAAAAATTGTCATCTTATATGCCTGAAGGATATCCTTCGGCGCCTTAAATATCATCTCATATGCAGCTGTTGTAAACTGTCTAGGCAAAAGGCTGTAGCCTTCTACAAGAATCGCCCTGTTATCTGAAAAGGAGCCTGACAAAATCATAATAAAAGGTATAACACATATAATCGAACCTAATGCCAGCAGTATATATGTAATTATCTCAAATACCCTTGTCGATGTAGCCTTCTTTATCTTTGAACGGGATGAGCTATTATCTTTTTCTATACTAATCATATTCAATCCCCCTTCTTAGAATAATGCGTAGTCTGAATTCTTCTTCTTAACCAGCCAGTTAACAACTATAATCAGCACAAATCCAAATACCGACTGGAACAGACCGGCTGCGGTACTAGGTCCTATACTTAAAGGCTCCGTGGTTGTCTTACGGTATACATATGTATCAAGAATATCCGTTACTCCAAACAGCACACCGTTTTTACCTACCATCTGATAGAACAACTCAAACTGACCCTTCATGATGCTGCCCAGTGCATAGAGCAAAAGTATAATGAAGGTAGGCTTCAAAAGCGGAATCGTGATTCTGCGAATCTGCTGGAATACATTCGCGCCGTCAACCCTTGCAGCCTCATAAAGCTCGGTATCAATACCCATAATCGCCGCAAGATAAACAACCATACCATAACCTATGTTCTTCCATATGTAGAACGCAGTAATCAGATACGGCCAGTATGAAGGCGTGTTATAAAAGTCAATCTTTGAACCGCCAAGGCTTGTAACTATATTATTAATAAAACCATAGTTGTACTCAAAGAAATTGTATACCAATACGTTAAGAATAACGAAGGATACGAAGTAAGGCATGAACATAAGTGTCTGTGATGTCTTCTTAAACCACTTCACCGTAACCCTGCTTACCAGAATCGCAAATAAAATCTGAAGCACATTGCCTACTATAATAAATATAATGTTATATCCAACGGTATTTCTTATAAGTCTTGGCAGGTCGCTCTTCCACAAATACTCAAAGTTCTTAAATCCATAGAATGGGCTCGCCCAAAGTCCGTCTCTGAAATTATAATTTGTAAATGCGAAGTAGCTTCCAATCATAGGGAGATAATTGTTAATCAGGAAATAAATAAATGTCGGTATAAGCATCAAAAAGAGCACCCAGTTCTTTTTGATTTCCTTAAACAAACCATGTTCCTTATATCTGCTCATCTCACGCTTTTCAAGTATTGAGAGAACAATATAAGCTGCAAGCGCAATCACAAGTATAATATAAACTATAGGCGAAAGGCTGATTACGTTTGCCCCCATCTGCTTATTACAGAATACCATATATCCTATAAGCAGCAGCGAAAGCAGTGTGCTAAAGAGCATCGCCGTCTTTGCTGTCTGATATAATCCAAGATATCCGTTCTTGTTTTTTCTGTTCAATACCACCTTAACAATAAGCGCAATGTGAAAATACAGTGTTGCGACTGCCCAGATAAACACTATCATGGCCGCCATACCGAGAATACCCTTTCCCGATTCACCGACAAAGCTCAGGAAATTGTATGTAGTATATCCTGATGCAATATCAGCATCTTCACCCAACTTCATGATATCGACAACATCTGCTGCTTTTACAAAAAACCAGTTCACAAAAGGAAGTGATGCAATCAATATCAATACCGATATCAGCGCTGAAACAATCAAGCCAAGTCTGCGCCCTGAATATTCACCTTCAAGCTTATCAATCAAACTCTTCTTCTCCACTTGAAACCTCCTCATCAACATATGTTTGTTCTGCCTCATCCTGCGGCATATATTTTTTAAATATCCCTATAAACAGTGCTGCATTAAAAAATGCCGGAAGCGATATCCCTAAAACCAGCACAGCCGGATAAATAACAGGATATGCGAACAAAAGCACAAAAGGAAATATATGCAGGAAAATAATCAATACAGTCTTTGGAAGATGAAACATTCCCATCAAAAAACTGTTTTTTAAGGTCTGTCTTACCGTATTATCAAATCTTGCCTGTAACGGAAATATGAAAACCACAGTAAGACTGTATATAAATGCAACAAGTCCCGTAAAAACCTTTAGTATTATTGAAAAATTATATGTACTGCGGAACAGTATTAAGAAATCCGCATACAGCACTGCGCCGATTAAAGCAACTATTATCCAAAGAATTGTTGACTGCTTAATATTCATCTTAAATGAATGAAGAAAATTCTGCGTAACATATCCCTTGTCGCCATCCCGCAGCTTAAACACAGCATAATGCATAGCTGTAAATGAAGCACCCGCCGTAATAACAGGAATGCAAAAAACCAATGTTAATATTCCAAGCCATATCAGACTAGCGAAACGATTTATCACCGTCATAAAAATGCCGTCATAATCAAACAGTTTCCCCAAACAACCACCTCTCTCTTAGCATCTTCACGAATTACATCGTTTCAACTCTTTTATCTTAGCATACACTTTTATTAAAATCAAGCTTTTTTAAATCGTTTTTATAGAAAAGTTGCACAAAATTTTCGTCAATTTTTCTACAAATTACGATTCACATATAAACTCTATAAATTTTTTTATGTTTTCTATATCAGGTGCTTCGTTAACAATGCTTATTATAGGCTGCTGATTCTCAAACATATTATATTTTTCAAGGATTCTACTGCCGGCGGCATATATTCCTGCAGGTATCTTTGTACCCTTCCCGTCCTCATAATAATAAATCTGCTCCTTGTATCCGGACAGGAAGTCATCCCCGAGATACTCTCTCAAATCAACAATATATTTATTTTCGAAATAATACCGTACAACCTGTTCATCTGCCAGAAACACATCCTGTTTTCCGGTTGATGCAAGCGCCATAATCTCCTGCATATATATACGCGACATTTCATCTAAATTATCCAGATTTATTATCATTGTTGAATCAATTGTAACATTATATTTATTGTCATTTATGCCTGAATACTCAATAAAATCATTCTTAAATGAATCTGGCACATTCGTGTAATTATTTACAATAACACCATAGAACGCACTTGGTCTTCTGCCGCGGATTATATCCCTGCCTGCAACAACAGCAATGACTGCAAGCACAAGAACAATTATAACCGCTTTCATGTAATAATCCTTAAAATACTGCCATTTCTCTCCCGCTTTCATTGATGAAAGCTTTTCTTTTTCATTTTTTATCTCTAATTCAATCTTCACGGCACAATCCTTTCAAACAAATCTTTTTTCTTAATCACAGCCTTCACTCGCCCGAAAAATCATTTTTTCTTAAGCACAGCCTTCGCTCGCCCGCAAAATCTTTTTTCTTAATCACAGCCTTCACTCGCCCGAAAAATCATTTTTTCTTAAGCACATTTTTCCTCACATATTTAAATGTTTCTTTCTCTCCCTTTTCAGCCAGCATAACAAGCATACTCTCCAGTAGCCTTTGTGATTCAGGGTGCATAATCAGTACGTGTCTTCCCTGATTATAATACTCAAGAGGCGATTTATCATCATATGCCTCCTTTTTATATGTTTTTGAAGCAGCAATCCTGTCCATGAAATTTTCAACCACATATTTTACCGGCATCTTCATACCGGCTGTGTAGTAATTGCCGTTTTCGTCCTTATCAACGTCAATCCAGTATTCTGAATGATGCTTATTGCGTCCCTTGTGGTGCAGCCACGCCGAGGAATAACCTTTTTCATCCCTTTCAGCAGCGTTCGGGCTTCGGTTTCCCTGATAATACAGACACCCTACCACAAACTCAACCGGGTTATATTTTGACATGTCGTGAAGCAGTCCCTGCCTGTAAAGTCCTACCTTAAAGCAATTTTTCATAACCTGGTTCTTGTGATGAGTAATCGTGTGAAAATGTCCCCATATATTCTTAAGCTTTAATTTCATAATAATCTCCGTTCCGGTGCCGATGCGGCACAAAATTTTGGCTGTTTGCTCCCAAACTGCGTAATTTTACATTGTCTGGCTGTAACAAAACACCAAGCAGTATTTTAATCCTGTGCTATTGAAAAACAATCAGAAATCACGCTAAATGCTATTATAATACATTAAACCGGTTATGTCATTTTTTATTTTTCTTTTTTGGAAACACGACAAGCATTATAACATAGAATGATATTGTAATAAGACTTTGGAGGCTAAAAAATGAGTGATTTAGCAGCAACAAACTGCGGCGGCGGATGCGGATGCGGTAACAACAATAACATTTTACCATTAATTCTTATCCTTTCATGCTGCAACGGCAACAACAATGGTATTTTCGGTGACAACGGCTTTGGCGACGGCAACTGTCTGTTATGGATTCTCCTTATCTCCTGCTGCTGTGGTAACGGTTTCTAAAATATTATAGTTATCATGGCGAGGGGGGCTGCCGCAGGCAGCCCCCTTTATAACCCGGCGCAGCCTGCGGCTGCGCCGGGTTTCCGTTAGTGCATCTATTATTTATATCCATCAGCCATAAAGCTTTGCCCCTCTACATTTTGCGAATCAAATTTTCTTCGGCAGCTTTTGCAGTCTTCACTGGCAATTTCGCCTGGTTTTGAATAATTATCGTACCTTTTTCCCTGCATTTGTCGTCTTCTTAAGCATTCCTCATCAATTTCATAAACCGTATTTTCTTCTACAACCAGTCTGCTCTTCATAAATGCTCCTTTCGCTAAATTAATCTGACGATGTATTAATTTTCTATTCAGAAAGATTTAATACAATATATATTATGCCGCCATGGCGTCTTCGTCTCATATTTTAAATCACTATTTACATTGACCTGCATATTGTAATAATAGCCTTCATAAGCTTTATAAACGGATTTATGGCGGGCTTTCATGAATAACGAGGAAATCAAAATCACTGAATTTGACAGGTTAAGCTTCAACGGCAGCACACAGATGATGAAGGCAATGCTTCCTTACATACCGGTTAATCTTCAGCACAGCTTCGCCTATGCGATAATGTTTAGGGAGTTTTCAAATTTAAGGCACAATATATCAAAGGCTTCCTCCTCAGAGCTTGGAATCTGCTCTGTTAATCATCAGAGTGCCTCTGTTTCAGATATATTAAAGGATTTAAGGCAGTATGGAAGCGAAAAGCAGCAGAAATTTATTGATATGATGATTAATATGCTGCAGACTGTCTCCGTTTATCAGCAGTATATGCAGCTTCTGTCAGGCAGCTCAGCCGGTTTTAGTGATTCCTTTGATTTTAATATAGATGACATTATGAAACAGTTTTCCATGTCCGGCAGCAATCCGTAGACTTCAGATGGCAAAATACAATTAACCCCAAAATAATAAATATCAAATAAAAGGCGGCGTATTATGAATCTTATCAGCAATAATAACTATA
>JAFRXK010000024.1 GCA_017442865.1 Lachnospiraceae bacterium
ACTTAAGCAACAGCAACCACTATATGTATAGACATTATTATAGTGTAAAAAAACATAATTCATATTGCCAAAGCGTTTGCTGAATTTTATAAAATAATATCCAAAGTAAGCGCATCGCAGGCGAAGCCGAGCTAAGCTTACGTGGATATTATTTTATAAAATTCATATAACCCCCTTTTGGCAATAAAAAAATAACTTTTTTTGAGAGGTATAATAATGACCGGACTTTCACCAATGATGCAGCACTACATGGAGCTGAAATCTAATTATAAGGACTGTATAGTATTTTATAGACTGGGTGATTTCTATGAGATGTTTTTTGATGATGCGCTGACTGCATCAAAGGAGCTTGAAATTACACTTACAGGCCGTGACTGCGGACTGGAAGAGCGTGCGCCTATGTGCGGCGTGCCGTTCCATTCGGCTGATGCATATATTAACAGACTTGTTCAAAAGGGATATAAGGTTGCGATTGCTGAGCAGATGGAGGATCCGAAGCTCGCAAAAGGACTTGTAAAGCGCGAGGTTATAAGGGTGGTTACGCCGGGTACAATACTAAGTGCGCAGGCTCTGGATGAAAGCAAAAATAATTACCTTATGTGTGTCGTTTATGCGGATAAATCGTATGGCATAGCCGTTGTTGATGTTTCAACAGGTGATTTTATGCTTACAGAGGTTTCTGATATAAAGGTGCTTATAGATGAAATATTTAAATTTATGCCGTCGGAAATCATATGCAATGAAGCCTTTTATGTGTCAGGAATTGATTTGGAGGATATACGAAACAGGGTGCATTCTGCGATTTCAGCATTGCCAAATCATTATTTTAGTGATGATATATGTGTTAATACAATAAAAGAGCATTTTAAAGTTGACAGAATATCGGGGCTTGGTATTGAAGAGTATGGGTGTGGAGTTACTGCTGCCGGTGCAGTGCTTATTTACCTGATGGAGACTCAGAAGAATACCCTGTCAAATATTACAAAGATTTCTCCGTATCAGACCGGCAGATATATGATTATTGATACGTCAACAAGACGTAATCTTGAATTGACGGAGACGCTTCGTGAAAAGCAGAAGAGAGGCTCGCTTTTATGGGTGCTTGACAAGACGAAGACTGCAATGGGTGCAAGAACGCTCAGGTCATATATAGAGCAGCCGCTTATTGACCGCAGCGAGATTCTGAAGCGTCAGGCTGCGATAGAAGAATTTAATGAGGAATACATCAATAGAGAAGAGATAGCGGAATACTTAAATCCTATATATGACCTTGAAAGGCTTATGGGAAGAATCTGCTACCAGACAGCAAATCCGAGGGATTTGATTGCATTTAAAAATTCCTTATCAATGCTGCCGCATATAAAAAGAATACTGGCGCAGTTTAAATCAAAGCTTCTTAAAGAGATATGCAGCGATTTAGATACGCTTGAGGATATAACGGCGCTTATTGAAGCCTCTATTGTTGACGATCCGCCTATACTTGTAAGAGAGGGCGGCATGATTAAGGAGGGCTACAACGAAGAGGCCGACCGCTTAAGAAAAGCAAAAACCGACGGCAAGGACTGGCTGATGAAGCTGGAATCTGACGAAAAAGAGAAAACAGGCATAAAAAATCTAAGGGTAAAATATAATAAAGTATTTGGATATTATATAGAGGTTACGAATTCATATCTTTCACAGGTACCTGATTACTATGTCAGAAAGCAGACGCTTACCAACGCCGAGCGATTTACTACAAAGGAATTAAAGGAGCTTGAGGATATTATTTTAGGCGCAGAGGACAGGCTTTATGCACTTGAGTACGAGCTGTTTTCTGAGGTAAGACTAAGCATTGCAAAGGAAGTTTTAAGAATTCAAAAAACTGCAAAGGCAATTGCGGCTGTAGATGTGCTGGTTTCATTATCGGTTGTTGCAATGCGCAATAATTATGTGAAGCCTTCTATAAATGAGAAGAATATTATCGATATTAAGGACGGCAGACATCCGGTTGTCGAGCTTATGCTGCGTGACGACCAGTTTATACCGAACGATACATATCTGGATGGCAAGGACAACCGAATAAGTGTTATAACGGGCCCGAATATGGCGGGTAAATCCACATATATGCGACAGGCGGCAATTATATGCCTTATGGCGCAGATAGGAAGCTTTGTTCCGGCAGGCAGCGCAGATATATGTATCAGTGACAGGATTTTTACAAGAGTCGGCGCGTCTGATGATTTAGCTTCCGGACAGAGTACATTTATGGTTGAGATGACCGAGGTTGCCAATATTTTAAGAAATGCAACAAAGAACAGTCTGCTTATTCTGGACGAAATCGGACGAGGCACGAGTACGTTTGACGGATTAAGTATTGCATGGGCTGTTATCGAATATATAAGCAACACAAAAATTATCGGTGCGAAGACATTATTTGCAACGCATTATCATGAGCTGACGGAGCTTGAGGGCTGCCTTAGCGGCGTAAATAACTACTGTATAGCGGTAAAAGAGGTTGGCGACGACATTATATTTCTGCGTAAGATTGTGCGTGGCGGAGCTGATAAAAGCTATGGTATTCAGGTGGCAAAGCTTGCCGGCGTTCCAGACATGGTTATCCAGAGGGCAAAGGAAATAGTTGAAGAGCTGGTAAGCGCTGATATTACCGTTAAGACAAAGGAGATTGCCACGTACTGCAATCCGATGCAGAAAAACATTACAACAAAGCCTGATGATGTTGAGCTGTCGCAGATGACGCTTTTTGATACTGCAAAGGATGACGATATTATAGAAGAGCTTAAGAATCTTGATATTACAATTATGACGCCGATAGACGCACTGAATGTGCTTAACAGACTACAGAACAAGTTAAAGAACAGATGGTGATTAGATGAAGGAAATAATGCTTTTAAGCACCGAAACAATCAATCAGATTGCTGCAGGTGAGGTTATTGACAGACCAAGCTCAGTGGTAAAGGAGCTTGTGGAAAATTCAATAGATGCGGGTGCAACTGCGATTACCGTTGAGATTAAGGACGGAGGCACAAGCCTTATACGTATTACAGACAATGGCTCCGGTATTGACAGTTCTCAGGTACAAAAAGCATTTTTAAAGCATGCGACAAGCAAGATTAAGGATGCAAATGATCTGCTGACTGTTTCCTCGCTCGGCTTTCGCGGCGAGGCTTTATCAAGCATTGCAGCTGTATCACAGGTTGAGCTTATTACAAAAACAGCTGACGCAATTACCGGTACGAGGTACCGTATCGAGGGCGGAGAGGAAAAAGGAATAGAAGAGGTCGGCGCTCCTGAGGGAACAACCTTTATCGTAAGGAATCTGTTTTTCAATACGCCTGCGAGAAAGAAGTTTTTAAAGACTCCTGCAACAGAAGGCGCATATATAAGCAGTCTTGTGGAGCATCTGGCGCTTTCACGCCCGGATATTTCGTTCAGATTTATTCAGAACAATCAGAACAGGCTGCATACCTCAGGAAATTATAATCTTAAAGACGTGATTTACACCATTTTTGGCAGGGATATAGCGTCAAATCTGCTGCCTGTTGAGTTTTCAGGCGAGCTTTTAAGTGTAAAAGGCTTTATAGGAGCGCCTGTTATCGCAAGAGGAAACAGAACCTATGAAAACTATTATATAAATGGCAGATACATAAAAAGCAACCTTATCACGAAAGCAATTGAGGATGGCTACAAATCATTTATGATGCAGCACAAATATCCTTTCACGGTGCTTCATTTTGAACTTGAGCCGGAATATATAGATGTAAACGTTCATCCTGCAAAGATGGAGATTCGCTTCAGGAATCAGGAGGAAATATACGAAATACTTGCCGGACTTATTAAGGATACCTTATCGGGCAGGGAGCTTATAAGGAAGGTCGATTTAAATGAAGGCGACAGTCAGGATAAGCCTTCTGCCGCAAAAGTGGCACAAAAGGCGCCGGAGCCATTTGAAAAGAACAGAATAAATAATATTATCCATGAGGAAAATTCATACAATGCTTCGGGAACTTCACAGGGTAAACCATCTTTTATGACTGATAAAACTGCAATTCAAAAAGCATCAGACGAGCCTGATACTTTAGATTTAAAAAAGTTTATCAAGGCTGATGAAAGAAAAGCCGGCACTGATAGGCCGGAGGCTGCGCCTGCTGCCAATTTCAAGCTTTTTGATGACAAGAAGTATGAGCTTCCAAAGGATAATCCTGAACAGATTACTCTTTTTGAGGAAAAGATTTTTACAGAGAAGGCAAGTGAGGATTATAAATATATCGGGCAGCTTTTTGATACATACTGGCTTATTGAGTATAAGGAAACATTTATGATGATTGACCAGCATGCAGCGCATGAAAAGGTGCTGTATGAAAAGCTTGTAAAATCGCTTGCCGAAAGGAAGATTAATGCCCAGATGCTTAATCCTCCGATAGTTTTAACGCTTAATTCCTCCGAGGAACTGCTGCTTGATAAGCATATGGACAGGTTTAAAAAGCTGGGCTTTGATATTGAGCATTTTGGCGGAAAGGAATATGCTGTTTACAGCGTTCCTGACAATCTGCTTCCTATAGCAGAGTATGATTTGCTCATGGAGCTGATAGATACCCTGGATGGCAGTCAGGACAGCCTCACGGACGAGCTTATTTTGGAAAAGGCGGCGTCTATGAGCTGCAAGGCAGCGGTCAAGGGCAATACAAGGCTGTCGGTTTACGAAGCAAAGGCGCTGATTTCAGAGCTGCTTAAGCTTGATAATCCTTACGCATGTCCGCACGGAAGGCCTACAATCATTTCTATGACAAAGAAGGATATTGAGAAGAAGTTTAAGCGAATTGTATAAAGAATACGGTTAAGAAATTCAAGCAAATTGTTGAACACTTATAAAGGAGCAATATGAAAAAACCACTGGTGGTCCTTACGGGACCTACTGCTGTCGGCAAGACAGACTTATCAATCATGCTTGCAAAAAAAATAAATGGTGAGATTATAAGCGCTGACTCAATGCAGGTGTATAAATATATGGATATCGGTTCTGCAAAAATCATGCCGGACGAGATGCAGGGAGTAAAGCATTATCTTGTTGATGAGCTTTATCCTGATGAAGAGTTTAATATTTACCGCTTTAAGCAGATGGCGGATGGCGCTCTGGAGCAGATTTATGCAAATGGTCACATACCGATTGTAACTGGCGGCACCGGCTTTTATATTCAGGCACTGCTTTATGATATAGATTTTACCGAAAATGAGGCAGATACAGGCTACAGACAACAGCTGGAGAAGCTTGCCTTGGAAAAGGGAGCTGAATATCTGCACAGCATGTTAATGCAGTGTGATACTGAGGCTGCCGCAGCGATTCACCCTAACAACACAAAGCGCGTCGTCAGGGCACTGGAGTATTACAGGCTTACCGGGCAGAAGATATCCGAGCACAACGAAACCGAGAAAAGCAAGGAATCACCATACAATTTTGCTTATGTTGTGCTTAACAGAGAGCGTAAGGTCTTATATGAGCGAATAGAAAAGCGCATTGATATTATGCTGAAAAAAGGACTTGTTGATGAAGTAAAGCGTTTGAAGGATATGGGCTATACAAGAGATATGGTGTCCATGCAGGGGCTTGGCTACAAGGAAATCCTTGATTACCTGAACGGACAGATTACGCTTGACGAGGCTGAATACATTTTAAAACGTGATACAAGGCATTTTGCAAAGCGGCAGCTTACATGGTTCAGGCGTGAGAAGGATGTCTGCTGGTTTGACATGGATGACAAAACAGATGAACAGATTTTAAATGAGATACTTGAAATTCTTGCAAAGAAGAATATTATAGATAATAATCTGCCTGTAAATGCATAGGGCACATGGATTCAGATAAAGCCTGTCTGCAAGGGCATTGGAATGGAGATTTGTATTTTATGAATGATATAAAGGAAATGTACAGGCTGTCGGGAGTAAGCAGCGATGTTTATGAATTTGGTTTAAAAATTGAGGAAGAACTGGCTGAAAGATTTAAGAATATAGATGTCACGGCAGAGTATAACCAGATGAAGGTTATCGGCGCGATGCAGAAAAACAAGGTTGCCGAAAATCATTTCAACACATCTACAGGCTATGGCTACAATGACGACGGAAGAGATACCTTAGAGCTTGTATATGCGGATATTTTTCATACGGAGGCGGCACTTGTGCGTCCGCAGATAACCTGTGGCACGCATGCTTTATATACTGCGCTTGCAAGCGTATTAAGGCCGGGAGATGAGCTTTTATCGCCTGCGGGAGGCCCTTATGATACTCTTGAAGAGGTAATAGGCATCAGGCAGTCAAAGGGTTCTCTTGCCGAATACGGCATTTCCTACAGGCAGGTTGACCTGCTTAGTGACGGAGGCTTTGATTATGATAAAATCAGAGAGGCAGTAAACGGGCGCACAAAGATGGTTACAATACAACGTTCAAAGGGCTATGCTTCAAGACCGACATTTTCGGTAGAGGATATCGGAAGACTTATAGCCTTTGTCAAGAGCATAAAGCCTGATGTAGTCTGCATGGTTGATAACTGCTACGGCGAGTTTGTTGATATTATTGAGCCGTCGGATGTCGGCGCAGATATGGTGGTCGGTTCGCTTATAAAAAATCCCGGCGGCGGTCTTGCACCGTGCGGAGGCTATATTGCCGGAAGAAAGGATTTGATTGAGCTTGCGGCATACAGACTTTTATCACCGGGGCTTGGTAAGGAGGTAGGTGCAAGCCTTGGAGTAAACAGAAGCTTTTATCAGGGGCTTTTCCTCGCTCCTATGGTAACTGCAGGTGCACTTAAGGGCGCAGTATTTGCCGCAAATATATTTGAAAGGCTTGGCTATAAGGTCATACCTGACGGCAATGCTAAAAGGCATGATATCATTCAGGCGGTGGAACTTAAGAATCCAAAGGCTCTTGAAGCATTCTGCTTAGGAATTCAGAACGCTGCCCCGGTTGACAGCTTTTTAACGCCGCTTCCATGGGATATGCCCGGCTATGAATCACAGGTTATCATGGCGGCAGGAGCGTTTATTTCAGGCTCCTCAATTGAGCTTAGCGCCGACGGACCGCTTCGTGAGCCTTACACTGTATTCTTCCAGGGCGGACTTACATGGTATCATGCAAAGCTCGGTATTTTAAAGGCTCTGCAGGCATTAATTGATGCAGGAGAGATTGATATAAATTGTTTAAAATAATTTTATGAATTCATTAGTATCTTGTTGCATATTAAATTTACAATGAGATTTATTTGTGGTATTATATAATATAATGATTTCAAAAATCAAAAGTTTTTTATCCCAATAATAAGAGCACTTTTGACTTTTTGCCCTGTATAATGTGCATTTCCGGAGGATTGTACTTGGAGAGTATGTCCATGGAGGGGTATATGCAGGAGTATACAAGCTTAAAAAACAGAAAAACAGACAACAGACCTTACGAAAGATGTGAAAAATACGGGCCGGCAAGCCTTACTGACGCAGAGCTTCTGGCCGTCATTATAAGGACAGGCACTATAGGCGAAAGCTCTATAGATATTGCAGAGAGAATATTATGCAGCAGTCCGGCAGACAGCGGACTCGCATCATTATACCATTTATCTTTAAATGAACTTACAAATATAAATGGTATCGGAAAGGTCAAGGCTATACAGATTTTATGTGTGGCAGAGCTTTCAAAAAGGCTGGCACGCTCCAGAATTTCTGATGCCGTGAGATTTGACAATCCACAGGCGGTTTCGGAATATTATATGGAGGAGTTCAGGCATAAGGAGCATGAGGTGCTGAAGATTATTTATCTTGACACAAAAAACAGGCTGCTTTGCGATATGAATTTGTCAGAGGGTACCGTGAATAGTTCCCTGGCATCTCCCCGTGAGATTTTTATAGAGGCATTGAGACACAGGGCAGTTTACATTATGCTTCTTCACAATCATCCGAGCGGAGACCCTTCTCCAAGCAATGAGGACATATTGTTTACTCAGAAAATTATTAAATCAGGTGAGATGATAGACATACACCTGTTAGACCATATTATTATAGGCGATAATTGTTATTGCAGTTTAAAGGAACGAGGATTAATTTGATGAAAAAATCACGTTTTTCGATACCACCGCGGTATTTGCTATTTATAATAACTTTTATTTGTATTGCTTTTTTTGCAATAGGCTTCTTTGCGCCGGGCATTACTGATAAAGTATCTGATGCAATTTCATCAGTTGTTATGCCGATGCAAAAGGGTATGAGCAATTTAAGTACAAGTGTATCTGACGGCAGGGATAATATTACGGCGCTTAAAGATGCGCAGGCTGAGAATGAAAAGCTGCTGGCTGAAAATGAAAGGCTTAAGGCAGAGCTTGAAAAATACGAGGCAGACCAGTACGAGCTTGCACATTTAAGAGAGATTCTTGCGTTAAGGGACGAATATCCTGATTATGATATTGTTGCCGCAAAGGTTATACAAAAGGATTCGGGAAGCTGGTTCAACTCATTCGTGATTAATCTTGGCAGTGACGACGGCATGAAGGTTAATATGAATGTTTTGTCCGGTGACGGACTTGCCGGAATCATTACCGAGGTCGGCAAAAATTATTCAAGGGTATCGGCTATTATCGATGATTTCAGCAATATAAGCGCCATGTCACAAAATTCAGGAGATTACTGCATGGTGAGCGGAGACCTTGAGGCGTATGAGAACGGAAGAATCAGGTTAGGATATATAGATAAGAATGATAATATCCACAATGGGGATAAGATTGTAACCTCAAATATAAGTGATAAATATCTTCCGGGGCTGCTTATAGGCTACGCCGAGGACATAAGGGTTGAGTCGAACAATCTTACAAAGTCCGGATATATCGTTCCTGTTGCTGATTTTGACAAGCTTAAGACGGTTCTTGTAATTAAGACATTGAAGGTAACCGGGGGGAAATCCTGATGAAAATAAAGCGAATACTGTTTACCATGATAGTCATTATAATAGGCTTTGTGCTTCAGAACGGTGTTTTCAACCAGATGACATGGACAAGCATAGTACCGAACATTCTGCTTATGATAACCTGTACCTTCGGCTTTATGCGCGGAAGACAGACAGGCATACTTGTAGGCGTGGTATGCGGTCTGCTTACTGACATATCTCTCGGGGGCACATTTGGCATAAATACATTGTTTTTTGCCTATTTAGGATGGTTTAACGGCCTGTTTTTTAAGATGTTTTTTATGGATTATATAGTATTTCCTATGCTTATGATTGTACTAAGCGATGTTATGTATGGTGTTTACATGTACGTTGTAAAGATACTTGTTAACGGAAGACTGAACTTTGGATTTTATTTAAGCCATGTCATTATTCCTGAAGCAATTTATACTTTTGCGGTCACCATACTTTTATGTCACATTATTCTTGTGATTAATTTTAAGCTTGAGGAAAAAGAAAAAAGGAGTGCAGCTAAGTTTGTTTAGTGAATTATTCAGTATAATTAAAGATGCTTTAAAGAAAATATTTACTTCAAGAATCTTTGTCATTTCAATCATTTTTGCTGCATTATTTGCCATACTGGTATTCAGACTGTTTGATTTACAGATTATAAAGGGTGAAGGCTATCTTGAAAAATATATAGACAGCAGTGAGACCACCGTTTCTACAGTAAGCACCAGAGGCAATATTTATGACAGGAACGGACATCTGCTTGCTTACAACGAGCTTGCCTACTGTGTAACGGTAGGTGATTCGGGTGTATATAAGAATGGTTATGAAAAGAATCTTATGCTTATTGACCTTATCAATATTCTGCTAAAGCACAACGAAACCATTGAGACAACTTTAAAGCTGGGTATTGATACAAATGGTAATTTTATATATACAACCACGTCGGAATATCAGAAAAAGGCTTTTTTGAGGGATATACTCGGCATAAGCATTGCAGACCTTGACAAGCCTGATAAAAAGGGCAATATTCCGCTGTATTATAGCGCACAGTATGTCTTTGAGCTTCTAAAGGAGAGGTATGGCATCGGCTTTTACAACTCCAAGGAGGACGAGTCATACGAGATAAGCAACGACCTGGCGCTTAAGGTAATGAACATCCGATATGGCATGTCGCTAAATAATTACCAGAAGTATATCACCACGAGAGTTGCTTCAAAGGTAAGCGATGAAACTATTGCGGACATTATGGAGCATGCCGATACCATCAAGGATGTTAATGTTGAAAAAGAAACTGTAAGAGTATATAATGATTCAGAAGCATTTGCGCATATCCTGGGCTATACCGGAAGCATTTCCGCAGAGCAGCTGGAAGAGCTTTTAAAGGAAGACGAAAGCTATGAGAGAAATGATGTTGTCGGAAAAGCAGGCATAGAAGAGGCAATGGAGCTTTCCTTAAACGGCACAAAGGGCTCTGAGACCATGATATTAGACAGCGTAGGAAGAATTCTCGGCATTAAAGATGTAAAAGAGCCTGTAGCAGGCGACAATGTTTATTTAAGCCTGGACAGAGACCTGCAGGTGGGAATATACCATCTGATAGAGCAGGAGCTTGCCGGAATTCTCTGCTACAAGATTGTTAATGAAGGCTTTGAGGTTGCCGATGTTGAGGTGATGGGAGAGGCTGCAAAGCTGCAGATTCCTATTAAGATGGCATACTTCCAGCTTATAAATAACAATATTTTATCAATGGAGGCATTTGCTTCAGAACAGGCGCCTGAAAATCAGAAGCAGATTTACAATGAATTCTTACAAAGACAGTCGCAGGCACTGGCCATTGTTGAGGATCAGCTAAAGACATCCTCACCGCTGTCTCTTGAGAATTGTGACGATGCATTAAAGGATTTTGAAAAATGTATCTATGATCTGATTCAGAAAAAGGGCATGTTTATTTCAGATAATATTGATACAACGGATGATGTGTATACACGCTGGAACAATGAAACCATCAGCTTAAAGAGCTTTCTTACTTATGCAATTACAAACAAGTGGATTAATACTTCTGAGATTATACCTGAATCAAAGTATTCAAGTGCTTCAGGCGCATATGGAGAGCTTGTGAATTATATTATGAATGAGCTTAGAAGCAATACCGATTTTTCAAAGCTTGTTTACAAATATCTTGTATATGAAGGCGTAATCACAGGAAAACAGCTTTGCCTTTCGTTGTATGAGCAGGGGGTTTTTGAAGCAGACAGCGCAGCAGTAAACAGGTTAAATGCCGCAGATGATGACGGCGTTTATGAGTTCTTTATGGAAAAGGTGTCAAAGCTTGAGATAACTCCGTCAATGCTTGCTCTTGATCCGTGCTCAGCCTCCTGTGTTGTGTCAAATGTCAAGACCGGTGAGCTGCTTGCGGTAGTAACATATCCGGGATATGATATAAACAGGCTTTCAGGAACTATAGATTCTGATTATTATGCAAGCCTTATTAACAACTTAAGTTCACCGCTGCTTAACAGGGCAACGCAGGTTAAGACAGCTCCGGGTTCGATTTTTAAGGTTATTTCATCAATTATGGGTCTTAATGAAGGCGTCATAACTCCTGATGAGATGATATTTGACACCGGTGTATATACAAACCTCGGCTTATCGCTTCACTGCTGGTATACTGCGGGACATGGCAACTTGAATGTAGTTACCGCACTTCAGAATTCATGTAACTATTATTTCTCTGAAGTCGGATACAGGGTATCAATGTTAAACGGCAAATACAGTGAACTGACAGGTCTGAATACTATTTCAAAATATGCGAATATGTTCGGACTCGGAAGAAAGTCCGGTGTAGAGCTTCCTGAGACATCGCCGCATATTACAACGGAATATCCCGTACCGTCATGTATAGGACAGGGCTCACATGCGTATGCAAATATTCAGATTTCAAGATACCTGACAGCTGTTGCCAACAATGGTACATTGTTTAATTACACACTGCTTAACAGGGTTACTTCAACATCAGGACAGGTCGTCAAGACATTTACTCCTGAGGTTGATCACAATATAGAATTATCAGATACTATATGGAATTCGATTCATACCGGAATGCGTGCCGTTATTACAGACAGTACGGTTACAGCCTTCTTTAGCAACTGTTCAGAAGCAGTAGCGGGTAAGACCGGTACAGCCGAGGAGAACAAGGCGCGAGCAAACCATGCTACGTTTATCGGATATGCTCCGTATGAGGCTCCTGAGGTCGGCGTTACGGTATCTATTCCTAATGGATATGGTTCGGGTAATTCGTCAGAGCTTGCCGGACAGGTGTTTGAGTACTATTTCGGTAATATTACGCTTGATTCTATTCTCAACGGCAATGCAGCTGATATTACTACAAATACTTCGGTAGGTGATTAAAGGAGGGCACAATGAATCAGTATGTCACATTAAAATGGAATAAATACGGTGTCACTTTAGTCCTTGATGATAAGATTGATTTTGAGACTTTGATTGAAGCTGTCGAACTGAAGTTTAAGGATGCATCCAGATTTTTTAAGGATGCCAAGACAGCAATATGCTTTGAAGGCCGCCGCTTAAGTGATGAAGAAGAGCAGCAGCTTATACAGAAGATTGAAGAGATAACAGACCTTGAGATTATTTGTATTATAGATACCGATAAGGAAAGGGAAGAGTTCTTTAAGCATGTTGTAGAGGATACCATTCGTGAAAAGGAGCAGGAAAAAGACAAAAAAGAGGAGACTGCTGAATCCGGACAGTTTTACAGGGGTACGCTTCGTTCAGGACAGATTCTTGAGTCTGATGGAGACGTGATTGTGCTTGGTGATGTTAATCCCGGCGCCAAGGTTGTTGCTGCCAGAAACGCAGTTATTCTTGGTAGCTTAACCGGAACCGTTTATGCCGGCATGAATGGCACAGGCAGCGCATTTGTGGTCGCCATGTCCATGAATCCGATGCAGATAAGGATAGGCGATTGTATTGCGCGCTCCGCAGACAGTGGAAAAAAGAAGGATTCAGAGCCCAAGATAGCTTTTGTTGAGGACGGCAATATTTATATTGAGCCGCTTAATAAAGAAGTTATAGAAGATATGAAATTTTTAAAATAAACAGTAGAATTTTGATTACCATTATTGTACAATAGAGATTAGGTATCGTGGAATCAAAATACCTTTTGACATCAACATCATTTAATTATAATATGGAGGATATAAATATGGGAGAGGTAATTGTTGTTACATCTGGAAAGGGCGGCGTTGGTAAGACAACTACAACGGCAAATGTCGGAACAGGTCTTGCGATGCTGGGAAATAAAGTTATACTAATCGATACGGATATAGGCCTTAGAAATCTTGACGTGGTTATGGGACTTGAAAACAGAATAGTCTATAATCTTGTTGATGTTGTTGAAGGCAATTGCCGTCTTGCACAGGCACTTATTAAAGATAAGAAGTTTCCTAATCTTCATCTGCTTCCGTCAGCCCAGACAAGGGACAAGTCAAGTGTAACTCCGGACCAGATGAAAAAGCTTATAGAAGAGCTTAAGGAATCCTTTGATTACATAATTCTTGACTGTCCTGCAGGGATTGAGCAGGGCTTCCAGAACGCCATTGCAGGCGCTGACAGGGCGTTGGTTGTTACAACACCTGAGGTTTCTGCAATCAGAGATGCTGACAGAATTATCGGACTCCTTGAGGCAAATGAATTAAGAAGATCGGATTTAATCGTTAACCGTATACGTATGGATATGGTTAAGCGTGGTGATATGATGTCCATAGATGATGTTGTGGATATTCTTGCAATCAATCTTATAGGTGCGGTTCCGGACGATCAGAATATCGTTATTTCTACTAACCAGGGCGAGCCTTTGGTCGGTTCAGATTCTCTTGCCGGACAGGCATATATGAATATTGCAAGAAGAGTTACAGGTGAAGAGGTTCCTTTACTTGATTTAAGTGCCGGCAATGGGTTCTGGTCAAAGCTTGCAGGTGTATTCAAGCGTAATAAATAAGGAGGGGTGATTATGGGACTTTTCGATTTATTCAAAAAGACAAATTCAGGTAATGTTGCAAAGGACAGACTTAAGCTCCTTCTTGTTTCAGATCGTTCAAACTGTTCTCCTGAGATTATGGAGGCCATTAAAAATGATATATTAAAGGTTATTTCAAAATATATGGATGTTGATACGGAAGGACTTGAGATTCAGCTTACTCAGACTGAATCTGATATAAGCGGGAAAACAGTTCCTGCTCTTTACGCAAATATTCCTATTAAGGATATAAAGAAGAACGGAAGTATCAAATAAAATTGAGGTATATATGTTTAAGTTTAATTTATACCATTTGAGGTATTATAATTTCCGCCTGATTATATATGTTGCACTGCTATGCGGAAGCGGCGTTCTGTTTATCAGAAGTGCTACTGTCGGTTCAGGTGCATCAACAGCAGACAAGCAGATATTCGGTATTGCACTTGGTATGGCAGTTATGCTTTTTGTATCACTGGTTGATTATCATTGGGTGCTTAAGTTTAGCTGGCTGTGGTTTTTAATCGGTATTGCCTTGCTGGTATATGTTCTTATAAAGGGAACCTCAGGCGGCTGGGGCGCAACAAGATGGATTATAGTTCCTTTTTTAGGAACCTTTCAGCCCTCCGAACTATATAAAATTATAATGATTGTATTTTTTGCATTTTTCTTTAATGCATTTGCTGAAAGAATTAATTCGGTATTTGTGCTGCTGGCGGCAGCAGTGTTGTTCGGGTTGCCGTTATTTTTGGTTTTTAAAGAGCCTGATTTATCCACATCCCTTGTTTTAACAGCTATTTTTCTTATTATGCTATATGTGGCAAAGATTAGCTACAAGTGGATTCTGGGTGCTGTTGCGGTTGTTATTCCTGTGGGTGTATGGGTTATATATACAATTTTGCAGGAAGGACAGACTCTCATTGAAGAGTTTCAGAGAAGACGTATACTGACATTTTTGTATCCCGACAGATATTCGCCTGATATGACACAGCAGACCAATTATTCTGTTATTGCTATTGCATCAGGTATGCTTCGTGGAAAAGGACTCAACAATACGACACTCGAATCAGTTAAAAACGGTAAATTCCTTTCAGAGTCGGATACAGACTTTATTTTCGCAATAATCGGAGAGGAGACAGGTTTTATTGGAAGTATGGCGATAATAGGACTGCTTTTCCTCGTTGTTGCAGAATGTATATATGTTGGCGTGCGTACCAAAGACCTTGGCGGTAAGCTGGTATGCATGGGTGTTGCTTCATGGATTGCTTTACAGACGTTTGTTAATATAAGCGTTACCACAGATATTCTGCCTAATACAGGTTTAACTCTTCCTTTTGTAAGTGCGGGACTTACTTCGCTGATAAGCTTGTGTATTGGAATAGGAGTAGTTCTGAATATAGGCTTACAAAGGCAGAAAAATGATAATTTTAAGATGGGGGTAATAAGATAATGAATATTGGATTAATTGCTCATGACTCAAAAAAGAAGCTTATGCAGAATTTCTGCGTTGCATACCGTGGAATTCTGGCAAAGAATGATTTATTTGCGACAGGCACAACCGGACGTCTTATTGAAGAGGTTACAAATCTTAATATTCACAAGTTTCTTGCCGGACATTTAGGCGGGGAACAGCAGCTTGCTGCACAAATAGAACACAACCAGATTGACTTAATTATATTTTTAAGAGATCCTCTTTCACCAAAATCACATGAGCCGGATGTGTTTAAGGTTATAAAGCTTTGTGATATGCATAATATTCCGCTTGCAACAAATGTTGCGACAGCAGAGCTTTTAATCAAATCACTGGATCGTGGTGATCTTGAGTGGCGAGAGATGTACAAATAAATAAAAACTATAATATGTATTAGCATTAGGAGTTATAATGACCTCTCTTAAGAAAAACACACAAAGAACCCTACGAAGAAGAAAACACACATTGCGAAATATACTTGTTGTTTTGATGTGTGCAGCATTTATTATAGGAGCAGGCATATTTTTAAAATACGGTCTCTTGTCAAATTCAGGAATATTAAGTCTGATTTTTGACAGTGGCAATGAATATCCGCTGCTTATGCAGTACAGGGAAAATGAACCGGAAAAGTATTCATTGTCACTTTTAACGGCTGAGAATGATTACAGATTAATGGGACTTGATTTGGTTGTTGACAAGGACAATTCTGACAAAGATGATACAATAACGGCTCAGGCATGTGCAATTTACAACGTAACTGACCGTTCGGTTGTTTACAGCAGTAATGCATTTACCAAAATGTATCCTGCCAGCGTTACAAAGCTTACAACCTTGCTGGTAGCACTCAAGTATGGAAACCTTTCAGATGAGGTTACCGTAACAAGGCAGATGCTGTCAAATCTTGAACCGGGCTCGTCCCTATGCGGTATAAGGGCAGGAGATACTATTTCATTAAATGATTTATTATATGGTCTTATGCTTCCCTCGGGAAATGATGCTGCATGCGCAATAGCGTATCATATTGCAGGCGATGAAAATCAATTTGCAAACCTGATGAATATAGAGGCTGCCGCACTTGGTGCTGTTGATACCCATTATGTAAATCCTCATGGCCTTCATAATACAAATCATTATACTACGGCATATGATATATATCTTATATTCAACGAATTGCTTAAGTATGATAAGTTTTTTGATATTATCGGCACGCAGGAATATGTAGCGAATTACCATGATAAGAATGGTGCAGAAGTGCAAAAGGTATGGAACAGAGGTATCTGGTACTTTAATAATCTTGCATTTGCACCGCCGGGAATATCGCCTCTCGGAGGGAAAACAGGTACAACTCCAGAGGCAAAGTATTGTCTTTCACTGTTAAGTTCAGATAATAACGGCAAAAGATATATTTCAGTTGTACTTCATGCCGATTCGAGAGTTTTATTGTATGAAAATATGACAAATTTATTATCAAAAATTGATAATTAACATTGTATATTTTAAAATATTGTTATATAATATAAATATATGAGTGTAACCACATACACGAAATAAGGAGGATTTGCTTATGGTGCAGATTATAGCAGGACAAAAAGGTAAAGGTAAAACAACTTATCTGTTGGAAAGAGCTAATTTAGCTGTCAAAGAATCAAAAGGTTCAATTGTTTATTTGGACAAGTCAACAAAGAATATGCATTCTTTAAATACTGAAATAAGACTTGTCAATGTAAGCGATTATCCTATTCGTTCTTACAATGCTTTTATTGGCTTCTTATGCGGCATTATTTCAAAGGATTATGATTTGGAGTATTTGTTTATAGATAGTTTTCTTAAGCTTGCTCATTTAGAGGATGAAGACATCGCTTCGGCAGTGATTGAATTAGAACAGATATCACAGCAGTATGGAATTACTATTGTGTTAAGTATATCATTAGATGCTTCTGAGTTGCCTGAGGTTGCTCAGAGTAAAATTGCCGTTTCTTTATAATGTGTTACATAGCATAAATTTGGGACGTTGATACGTCCCAAATTTATGTTAATTACCTGTTTTGCAATGAATTAATTATATAAACAGCAAGTACAGGTAAAACAATTGTTTAATCAATAAACTGCTTATAGGCTTGCATTTAATTAATCTCTGTTATTACCGATGCGTCCAAACATGCTGATGCAGTAGAGACCGCAGATACCAACTATTGCATAGATGATTCTTGATAAAAGTGTCATATCGCCAAAGAGAAAGGATACGAGATTAAATTTAAAGAAGCCTATTAATCCCCAGTTAATTGCGCCTATAATATTTATTATCAGGGCAGTATAATCAATTGCTTTTGAATTCATTTTATTACCTCCTAGTAATTCATTAGTCAAGATTATTTTTGCACAAAAAATGAATATTATTATGGAAATTTGTGGACTTGTTTTGAAGAGGCGTTTCAATGAAAAAAAAGAAAGTTAATGATGCACAAAAAGATAATATTGTGCAGTACAAAAAAAAGCGAAAGAAAATAACAATTAACGCGGCGGTTGTGTTTTTTGCTCTTGTTTTTCTTTATCTGTGTATTATGATAATAAGGAGCTTTACTCAGGATTCACTGAGCATATATGAAGTCAGAAAGGGCAGAATATATGACTATTCAAGCTATTCGGGTATCATATTAAGAGACGAGAGTGTATATTATACGTCACAGGCCGGTTATGTTAATTATTATATCAGAGATAAACAGAAGGTATCCGTAAACAATCTTATTTATACTGTCGATAAAGACGGAGAATTCAGCAAGTTCCTGGAGAATTCAATACAGCAGGGTGATATTTCTCTGTCTGAAGAAGATCTTAAAAGCCTGAAGGGTGATATTTCAGGGTATATGAAAAGTTTTTCTGCCGAAAACTTTGACAGTGTATATAATATCAGCTCAGATATCAAGAATAATCTTCATATTTATATAGATGATAAGCTTATATCATCAGATATTATTGCGTCAACCAAACCGGTAACAACACTTGTTGAAAAAAAATCTGACTTAAGCGGTATAATAACATATTATGTTGACGGATATGAGGATTTGACTATTGATAAAATCAATTCGAAATATTTTTCGAAAACCAATTATACAAAGACAAATTTATCAAACGGAAAAGAGCTTGCATTATGGGACCCGGCATATAAAATTATAAAAAGTGATGACTGGTCTATTATTTTCAAGCCTGATAAAACAGATTTGACTCTTCTTTCGGAAATAAAGAAGGTTACTATTAAGTTTTTATATAATGACATTACAACGGACGCTGATATTACCCTGTTTAACGGAGCAGATGGCAATGTGTATGCTGAACTGGATATGAACAGGTATCTTATTGATTTTATATCCGACAGATTTGTTGATTTTGAAATCTGCTTTGAAAATTCAGAAGGGTTAAAGATTCCGAAAACATCAGTTGTCAAAAAAAATGTACTTAAAATTCCTATACAGTATGCAGCATCAAGCGGAAGCGCGCAGACGCTCGGCTTTATGAAGGAGACCGTGGGTGAAGACGGTGCTCCGACCATAGCATTTGTTACAGGCACGATATATAAAGAAGATGATTTTTATTATTATCTTGAATGCAGGGATCTGGCGATTGGTGATGTTCTGGTTAAGCAGGGCGTAGCAAACGACAGATATGAGGTTTGCCTGGAAGAGACAATTGACGGCGTGTTTACGGTTAATAAAGGCTATGCGTCCTTCAGACGTATAAATATAATTGGTGAAAAAGAGGATTATTATATTGTAAAAGAAGGTATCAGAAAAGGTATAGCCAGATATGACCATATTGCCTTAAGAGGCAGCGAAATTTCAGAGAATCAAATTATTTATTAAAAAATCATTTTTTATATTGACATGATAGTTAAAAAAATAGATAATAATAAGTGTATTTATATTAATTTATTATACAATTTCACGTATGATAAAGTATAAGTTAAGATAGGAGAAAAGATTATGGCTGGTATATTTGATAAGTTCATTAATTCCATGAAAATCAACGATGACGATGAAGATGATGATTTTGATTATGAAGAGATTGATGAAGAGGATGTAGAGCAGACTTACGAAGAAGACGAAGATGATTATGAAGAACCTGCTCCAAAAAAGAAATTTTTCAACAGAGAAAAGGCGGTGGACAATATGGAGAGACAGGATGCACAGAAGTTTTCCAGAAAAGATGAGAATGTTGTACCTATACGTACAGGTTCAAGAGGAATGGAAGTATGTATGGTTAAGGCAACAAGCGTAGAAGACGGACGTGAGATTTGTGATATTTTATTAAGCGGCAGAGCTGTTGTTATCAATCTTGAAGGAATGCATACAGAGGTTGCACAGAGAATTATCGACTTCGCTTCAGGTGCATGCTATACAATGAATGGCAACCTTCAGATGATTTCAAATTATATTTTTATTGCTACACCTCAGACTGTTGAGTTATCAGGTGATTTCCAGAACCTTCTCGGCTCAGATGGTTCATCAATGACCAACTATGATCTTAATATGTAATATATAGGTATACATAATTGAATAAAGAAGAAAATATTATTTATAAAAGGTTTATTGAACTGGCTGATATATGTTACTATAGAGATACACCTGTATTTTCTGATTTTTTAGATTTAAATGAGCAAACAGTTTTTCTTGGCTGCCTGAAGGAGCTTCCATCAATAAGATACAGACTTGATGGTGGTTTTGCTATGGCAGAGAGGAAGATTGTTTGCTTTCTTCCTATAAATCAGAATGAATACAGTCTTCCTGTTAAAGTTATAAAAATAGAACCTGTAAATATTAAATTTGCCGGTGAATGTACGCACAGAGATTATCTTGGCGCCATCATGAATCTTGGAATAGAGCGCTCTAAAACAGGCGATTTAATCGTTGATGGTAAAACATGTTTCTGCATTTGTAAAACTGAGATATCTGATTATATTTCTGAGAATCTGGATATGGTAAAGCATACAAAGGTGAAATGCAGCGATGTTTCGCTTGATGATATAGAGGGAAGTATCCGCTATGAGACTGTCAACGGAACTGTTGCATCAGTCCGACTTGATTCGATATTATCGGTTGCATTTAAGGAATCACGCGAGCATATGAAGAATTATATTTTGTCTGAAAAGGTATTTGTTAACGGCAAATGTACAATCAAAACCGATTATGTTCCGGTTGAGGGAGATATTATTTCTGTCCGTGGAGCAGGTAAGCTTTTATTTGAAGGCACGGGCAATGAAACCAAAAAAGGCAGGCTGTACGTTAAGATAAAAAGATATGTATAAGTGCAGTAATTGCAAATATTGGCTTTACATAGACATCAATGATTAAAACCGCTCAGGAGAATATGACATCAATGAATAAAGACATTCTTGTACACAATAACAACAAACCCTGTTATCATATTGTAATTTCAAACACCTTCGAGGAGCTTGCGTTGCGAATTAAAACAACCGGTTTGAATTTTAAAAGAATATGCATAGTAACGGACAGCAATGTAGCGCCGCTATATCTTGAAATGGTTTCAAAAGCCTGCAGGATGGAGGCTGACAGGGTTGAAAGCTTTGTTTTTGAAGCCGGTGAGCAGAACAAAAATCTGGACATTGTCAGAAAATTATATGCCTTTTTAATTGAAAATGAATTTGACAGACATGATATTCTTGTTGCACTCGGCGGAGGAGTAGTAGGTGATTTGACAGGCTTTACAGCCGCTACATATTTAAGAGGTATTGATTTTATTCAGGTGCCTACAACCTTGTTATCACAGGTTGACAGCAGTATCGGTGGTAAAACAGGCGTTGATTTTGATGCATACAAGAATATGGTCGGTGCATTTAAGATGCCAAAGCTTGTATATATAAACACAGGCACTCTTCTAAGCCTTGATGCCAGACAGTTTAACTCCGGAATGGGTGAGGTAATAAAATATGGCTGTATAAGCGATTATGATTATTTTAAATGGCTTGAAACGAACGCTGGTTCTGTTATTTCAAGGAATCAGGATACTCTGGCGGAATTAGTATTCACAAGCTGTGAAAACAAGCGCAGGGTTGTTGAAGAGGATCCGACAGAAAAGGGAATCAGGGCAATTTTAAACTTCGGGCATACCTTTGGACATGCAATTGAAAAAGAGTGCGGTTTTACAATGTATCATGGCGAATGTGTTGCCATCGGAATGGTTGCTGCGGCTTATATTTCAGCTAAAAAAGGTTATATATGCGATGCGGATAAAGAGAGGATTATTGATTTAATCCGCAGATACAAGCTTCCGACAGACACTTCCGGTTTAAATTTAGACAGGAAAGCAATACTTAATGATTTAAAGCATGATAAAAAGATGATTGCCGGAAAGCTTAAATTTATTCTTATAAAACACATTGGTGAAGCATTTATTGATACTTCATTATCATTGGATGATTTAAATGAAGCGCTTGAATATATCACCGAATAAATTCGTATAATTATCAAAACAAACAAAAGGAACTATATTATGAAAAAAATCATGTTATATACATTTGAAGCAATATTATTTGTTGCAGCATTGGTTGGAATTGATCAATACACAAAATATTATGCTGCGACCACTTTAAAAGAAAATGGTCCCGTTGTACTTATAAAAAATGTTCTGGAGTTGTCTTATACCGAAAACAGAGGAGCTGCCTTCGGCATTCTCCAGAATAAACAGACCTTCTTTTTTATAATTGCGGTTGTGTTTTTTATAATAGCTGCCTTCGTCTTTTACAGGCTGCCTTTTATAAAAAAGTATCTGCTTTTCAGAATACTTGTTTTATTTATTTTAGCCGGCGGAATCGGCAATATGATTGACAGAACACTTAATAAATACGTTGTCGATTTTATATTTGTAAAAGCTATTAATTTTCCTGTATTTAATGTTGCTGACTGTTATGTAACGATTTCAGCTGTAATACTAGCAATATTAATCCTTTTTGTTTATAAAGATGATGAATTAAGCGGTATGTTCAGCATTAAAAGAAAGATGGTAGCTGATAAGGATGAAAGAGTATAATATAATTGTTGATAACGATGCGGCAGGCGAAAGAATTGATAAATACTTATCCACACTGGAAGATATGCCGTCAAGATCGTATTTGCAGGGCCTTTTAAAGGAGGGCAGCATATATGTAAATGACAAGCCGGTTAAGCCTAACTATAGGCTGTCATCTGACGATAGTATTTTTTTTGTAATTCCAGACCCCGTAGAAGTCGAAATAGCGCCCGAAAACATACCTCTTGATATTTTATATGAGGATGATGATATAATTGTTGTAAATAAGCCAAAAGGAATGGTTGTGCATCCGAGCGCAGGTCATGAATCAGGAACGCTTGTAAATGCGCTGATGTACCACTGCGAAGACAATTTATCAGGTATTAACGGGGAGCTGCGTCCCGGAATAGTTCACCGCATCGATATGGATACGACAGGCTCTTTGGTGATTTGCAAAAATGATAACGCACACAGGAGTATTGCCGAGCAGTTAAAGGTTCATTCAATTACAAGAAAATACAGGGCGATTGTTATAGGAAGACTTTCAGAGGATGGTACAGTTGATGCACCGATTGGACGCAATGAAAACGACCGCCTTAAGATGGCAATCAACCATAAAAACGGCAAGGAAGCAGTAACGCACTACAGAATATTAGAGCAGTTTAATAAATATACTTATATAGAATGTCAGCTGGAAACGGGCAGAACACACCAGATTCGTGTTCATATGGCGTCAATACATCATCCGATACTTGGCGATACGGTTTATGGTCCTGAGAAACAGCCCTTTAATCTTCAGGGGCAGACTCTGCATGCTGCGGTTATAGGCTTTATTCATCCGTCAACAGGGGAATATGTTGAATTTGAAGCACCATTGCCGGTGTATTTTGAAGAATTGTTAAAAAAATTACGTTTGATGACTTAAATAAATATACATGTTTTTATAATTGATGTATAATTATATTATAATATTGTAATTTAAATTAATATGTATACAAGCTCTTTATAGGGCAGATTTACATTGTATTAGGGGGTGCCTTTATGGATAATTTAGTAATTACAATTGGACGACAGTACGGCAGTGGCGGGTTAAAAATAGCCAGAATGCTTGCAGACAAAATGGGAATCAAATGCTACGATAAAGAATTATTAGCTGTAGCTGCAGAGGATAGCGGTTTTTGCGAAGAAATTCTAAAGCAGCATGATGAAAAGCCTTCCAACAGCTTTTTATATTCAATGGTTATGGACCCTTATTATATGGGCGGAGCAAATACATTTATGGATATGCCGCTCAATCAAAAGGTCTTTTTAGCGCAGTTTGACGCTATAAAGAAGCTTGCGCAGCATGAATCATGTATTATTGTCGGCAGATGCGCTGATTATGCCTTGGAGGAGCATGATAATAAAATAAGTATATTTATAACGGCTGATATTGAAGATTGTATTGATTTTTCGATTAACGAGCTTGGAGACGAGCCTGCAAAGGCTAAGGATATTATTACAAAAACGAACAAAAAAAGAGCTTCTTATTACAATTATTATACCAATAAAAAGTGGGGCAGTGCCGAATCATATGATTTATGCATCAATCGCTCAAGAACAGGCTTTGATGGCGCTGTAGAAGCAATTCTTAGCTATATTGATATAGTTAAAAATCTGAAGGCTTAGAGCAGTTTGATTGGATTATATTTTTAGTTTTATAAAAAAGTATGAATGCCGTTATCCTAAATTGTTAATTACTATTTCGGACAAGACATTCATACTTTTTATTATGTTATAATATTAAGCAATATTTATTCTACTGTTACCGATTTTGCAAGGTTACGAGGCTTATCTACGTCATGTCCCTTTAAATCTGATGTGTAATATGCAAGCAGCTGCATGATTACGGCAACAGGGAATACTGTAAATCGGTCATATTTCATCGGAACAGTAAAGTGGATATCATATACATCATCTGAAACCACGGCATTTTCCTTTGTAATCAATATTACAAAGGCGCCGCGTGCTTTAACCTCTCGTATATTTGAAATGGTTTTGCTGAAAATCTGGTCCTGCGTAGCAAGTGCAACTACAGGCGTATTTTCTTCAATCAAGGCTATTGTTCCGTGCTTCAATTCTCCGGCAGCATAAGCCTCTGCATGAATATATGATATTTCCTTTAATTTTAATGAGCCTTCGAGCGAAAAGGCATAATCAAGTCCACGTCCGATAAAGAAAACATCAGTTGCATTCATAATATGCTTTGCGGCATCTTTAATTTCTGAGTTGTTGAGAAGTATCTTGTTTATTGCCGGAATGGATTCAAGCAGCTTCGCTGTAAATAATGCTGCAATTGCAGGTGTGTATTTGCCCCTTACAAGAGCCATTCGACAGCCTATCAGGTAAAGACTTGCAAGCTGCACGGTATATGCCTTCGTGCTTGCTACAGCGATTTCCGGGCCTGCATGTGTATAAAATACATAATCACTTTCACGCGCAATGGTTGAACCCTTTACATTTACAATAGAAAGAGTTTTTGCTCCATATTCCTTTGCAAGTCTTAATGCCGCAAGCGTATCAATAGTTTCGCCGGACTGGGATATTACTATTACAAGAGTATTTTCATCAAGAATAGGATTTTCATATCTGTATTCGGAAGCGATATTTACCGAAACCGGAATCTTAAGCAAAGGCTCCATCATGTATTTGCCTACCATGCCGGCATACATTGCGGTACCGCACGCAATAATGGATATCTTGTTGCAGTTGATAAATATTTCGTCAGATATGCCGTCCTCTGTGAAATCAGGAATATTCTTTTTTAATCTCGGCATAATCGTTGAGCGTAAAGAATCCGGCTGCTCGTGAATTTCCTTGAGCATATAATGCGGATATCCGTTTTTCTGTGCAGATTCAACATTCCAGTTAACCTCAAGCATATCAGGCTCTTCAGGGATGCCGTCAAAATCACAGATTGTAATGCCCTCAGCAGTTAATGTTATAATTCTTTCCTCCGGAACAACAAAATATCTGTTTGTATATGAAATGATGGCAGTAACGTCGGAAGCAACAAAAGAGCCTTCATCAGCATGCGTTGCAACCAAAGGACTGACCTGTCTTACGCAGAAAATCTTATCAGGAATATCATTAAAAATAATGCAAAAAGCATATGAGCCCTTGATAACCGCAACAGCCTTTTTAATTGCATCATAGGGATCGCCATTATAGAAATGATTTATAAGCCTTGCAGCAACCTCTGAGTCTGTATCAGATATTAATTCATCTTCAAAGCCATAATCCTTGCTGATAGAGTGGTAGTTCTCAATAATTCCGTTATGTATAAGCGAAACATTGCCTGCAATATGAGGATGTGAGTTTACATCACTTACACCGCCGTGAGTTGCCCATCTTGTATGACCAAGTCCACAGTTGAAACCCAGAGCTTCATCTGTATTGCAATGTTTTCTTAAAATAGAAACAGGTCCGGCCTTTTTCTTTGTAAAGGATTTATCACCGTCTCTTAATGTAATACCGGCACTGTCGTAGCCTCTGTATTCAAGCTGCTCTAGTCCGTTCAGTATAATATCTCTTGCATCAAGACTGCCTGTATATCCTATAATTCCGCACATAAAAACACTCCTTTATAATCTAGTATCAAATTTTTCACACATTATAGCACAAAAAAATTCATTTTTAAATATTTAATTTTAATAAAATACATTAATTTTGAGCAATTTTATTATATAAAGTGCAAAAATAATCATTTTGTCGCTCAATATAATTACATAAATGTAAAATACAGTATATAAACAAATACAAAATTGTAAAAGATATGCTGTAAATCTGTAAAAAAACAATTCTGGACTTATAAATAATAATTAAACTGACTATTTAATAATTTATACTAAAGCATATAATACCTATATGAATTGAAAACTTATAATTAATGACGGAGGAAATAACAATGAACAGAGAAAAAGCACAAAAAATTGCCTTTACAGGTTTAATCGCAGCATTATCATATGTGGTATTCACATTTTTACAGATTAAGATTACATTGCCTGGAGGCGATGCAACATCAATTCACTTAGGAAACGCAGTATGCGTCCTTGGAGCACTTTTATTAGGCGGTTTATATGGCGGAATCGGCGGCGCAATCGGCATGACAATCGGTGATTTACTTGACCCGATATATATTGTTTACGCACCAAAAACCTTTATTTTAAAGCTTTGCATAGGTCTTATTACAGGCTTTATTGCACACAGGCTCGGACATATAAGTCATGAGACAGATGATAAAAAGGTCTTAAAATGGGCGACAATTGCGGCCATTGGAGGATTATTATTCAATGTGATTTTTGACCCGCTTGTAGGATATTTTTATAAGCGTATATTATTAGGAAAGCCTGCTGCAGATGTAACGCTTGCATGGAACATAACATCAACGAGCATTAATGCTGTATTATCAGTAATAGCCTCAGTGTTAATATATATGGCGCTTAGAAAAGCATTAATAAAAGCTGGTTTGTTTTTTGAGATTTAAGAAGAATAAAAATATATTTTATTCAGAATATAAGTTAAATAAGTTGATTGGATAAAAATATATTTTATTCAGAGTATAAATTAAAGTTAAATAAGTTGATTGGAGTCGATATAAGCCGGGTGATTTTATCCGGCTTATATAATTGTGTCACATTAAAAAATAAACCACCTGCTATGCAGGTGGAGGGCAGATCTTTAGATATAAGCAAGAACTCCTGTGTTAAAATAAAAGTAGGTCTGCAAACCACAAATAAATAACACAGGAGGTCCAAAGAATGGACAAT
>JAFRXK010000025.1 GCA_017442865.1 Lachnospiraceae bacterium
CGTCAGTTTTCTGACGCTAACGCCCCTGCGCAAATCCGACCCTTTGGACTTATTCAATAATAAGTTTTTCTTCTGTATTTGCATTGTAGTTTTTTTTGAAATCACCAAACGCATAAACCTTGGCCGACTTGCCATACTTAATCATTGCCGAAACAACATCTTCAAGGTTTGCGCTGCTTATCTTTCTAGCCGCATATGATTCCACGCTGTATCTTAATGTGTTGCTTATCTTTTCACTGCCTGATACAACAACAAAATCTACAGACTCATCAAACTGGTATGCATTTAACTCATTGTAATATGCATAGTATGTATTCTCGCCGCACTCCTCGAATTCGGTTATCCTCATCTCGGCACCGTTTTCAGGCTTGGCCACTACCGCGATGTCATTGATATCACCGTTGTATGTAAACTTGACTCTGATACCTGTCTTGCTCTTAAGCACAACGCTTGCTGCCTTCCACTGTGCCTGAGGATTATTTACTGTTTCCTGTCTAAGATTAGTAACATTTATCAGCTCATTTAATACTGAATCATCTGACGCATACTCTGCCTGCTCCTCTGAAAGCTCTGCATTTGCAAGATAGTCTGTCTTATACTCGAAATAATTCTGAGCCTCTGATGCGTAGTTAAGCAAATCAACAAGTAACGTCTTAAGTGCTTCAGTCTTCTCTTCCACAAAACCTAGTGATGTAAAGTAATCATCATCCTTTGAAAGCATTGACATACAATACTGCTTTACACTGTAGCCTGTCTTTGTGCCACCCTGTATAAGATTTCCTTCTGTATCATAGCCGAAGATTGTTATGTCAAGATTGTCGCCCACTGCCTTGGCATTTACTCCTGTGTAAACAAACTCGTAGAAGCTTCCGTCCGCACTGAGCGTGCCGTCAACTCTCTTCTTAATCTTCTGTCCGTTTTCAATCTCCTGCTCAACCTCAATGTACATATCGTGATATACCTCAGCAAGCTTTGCGTCAGCCTTGAATACAATGGAAATATTGTTCTCAAGCTTAAGGGTTGCGCGTGAAATCTTAAACTCCGGCAGATTAGACTCTCCAAGCACTGTTATATTGTATGTGCATGAAATTGACGGACAATTCTTATTTATAATTGTAATTACCGCACTGCCTTCGTTTTCTGCATTAAAAGAGCCTTCATATTCTGGGAAATATCCATCTCCATAGGCGCCGTCAATATATACCACATCACTGTCATCAGATGTGACAATATACTCATCATGTAAATAATTATGAGTCAAACGATAATTTATAAAATCGCCCTTATTCATGATAATATTATGAGGTGCTGCTTCAAAATTATCATCATCGCAGCTTAAGCTCAATGCAGGTTCTAATGTTAAATCATCTTCCCTTTCATGTCCGCACAAACCACATCGTAAGTACACAATATCATTCTCGGCATTAACCACTTCATATTCATGCTCGCAGTCGCTTACATAGAATTTATATGTCCTTATTGCATCCGGATTATACTTTGCAGTAAATGTTACAGTTACTTCTCCGTTATCAATAAATTCTATAGTTCCTGATTGCATCGACTCCGCGGTATAGGTCGCAATACTGTTGTCTGATACCTCTACATTAAATCCGCCTGCCAAACCATCGTACTCATCAAAATACGTATACATAGTGTAGATTTTCTTTTTTACATCATTTTCTCTTTGAATATCATAAAAATACGCATCATTATCATACATAGATGATGTTATATTGTCAGGTATATACGTCTCTCGTACCTTATCACAGATACTGCACTTAAATGTCGCGTAATTATTCTGTGCGCCCTGCCATACATAATCGTGGATATGGTCGTCAACCTCAAATGTGAATTCTTCACTTAAGCTTGGATTGTATCTCTGATAAATTCTAACAGTCGTTGTTCCTTTAGCAAGCAGCGTCAGCTTGCCGCTTGTTTTACCGGTTGCCTCATATGAAGCAACAGACGGATCTGATATTTCCACTACATTTAAAGCTTCACAATAGTGTGAATATACTGTCGAGGTTATATCATATACATCCCCAATTAAATTATTGCTAAATCCAAGTTCCTCAGTAATCTCTTCTGTCCTGTTTTCCAATGTCAATATAGACCACTGTGTATAAGGTGCAACTACCCTCTTTTCATCTCCACAACTACATCTGATTGTAGCAATACCGGAATCATCTATACCTACCAACTTATAATCGTGCTTATGAGGAATAACCGTAATATCAAACGATACTGCCGCAGCCTCATTAAACTCCGGATAAACTCTTACAGTTGCAGTTCCACCGGCAAGCATTGTAAGCGTACCCCTTTTGTTTGATTCATGTGTTGATTGAGGCGTATATGATACAATGCTGCTGTCTGAAATATCAACTATCATTCTGCCAAACCTTGTATTGCTTGGTGAATAACCTACCGTATAAATTTCCAATGTGTCTTCTAAGAGGCATTCATAGGATTCTTCTATCGGAACATACAAACCTCTCTCATCAACGCGATTAACAGTTATTGATGTAGGAACACTTACCTGTGTTGTTTCACCACATTCACACTTAAATGTAGCAACTCCATCTGCTGTACCCGTCCACTCACTATAGTCATGCTCATGCTGTATTACCGTAAAGTTAAATGTCTGTGCAAGGTCCGGATTATACTTTGGATAAATCGTAAGTGTTGTCTCGCCCTGTGCAAGCATATTTACTTTATATCTATAATCACCATTCTCAGCATCTCCACATTCTTCAATTGACATAACGTCCGGATTTGAGATATTAATCACAAATTCCGTATTAACCTCATTTGATTCATATATTGACGGATAGAAGCTGTAAATGAACTCAGTCTGCATACCTGTCTCCCATGTTACTGCAGGTGATGATTCATATGAGTCTCCTTCCTCATCATACCAGCCGACAAATACATATGTCGGTACTCTGACTGCCTCTGTCTCGCCACATTCACAGGTAAATATCGCATATCCATACTCGTTTGTGTATGAATACTGATAGTCATGCTCATGCGGATCATAAACAGTGAGTGTATATGTCTTTCTGACTGAAGGGTTGTACTTTAAGTAAATTGTTACTGTTACAGTTCCCCCCTTTACAAATTCTATTGTTCCAGATTTATCCGAATCATATGTGAAGGTTGCAATACTACTATCTGATATTTCAACAACATGCTCGTCTCCCAAATGAGGTAAAAAATCAGTGTAAACATTTATTTTATAGCGTCCGATTTCTATATCAGCTTCATCCTGAATATTTAAATCATTATCCTGACTGTCATACCAACATATCCCCATACTTGAAGGAACATTTACATGCCGTTCTCTATCACAAATACTGCATATAATCACTGCATATCCTTCCTCAACGCTCTGGAGCACATAATCATGCGCATGGTCATCAACGTAAAAATAAGCTGTTTTTCGCATATCCGGATCATATTTCTGACTGAATGTTACACAGACAACTCCCTTTGAATTCAATTTAAGCCTTCCTGTGGAGTTGCCCGTTGCTTCATACGAAGCTATTGATGGATCAGATATTTCCACACAAACAATATTTTCAACATTAGCTGGGTAGCATTTTATACTTATATCACACACATCTCCAACCACACATTCTAATCCTTCTTCATAATTACTAGGCTCCCAATATGTAGTTCCATTTTGCACAGTCACAGTTTGCGACGTTGGAACAGCTATCTGCCTTTCATCTCCACAGATACATCTCCATGTTGCAATACCTTTTCTGGCGCTTACGAACTGATAATCGTGCTCCTCATGTGGAAGTACCGTAAATGTGATTGTCTTTGCGGCAGCCTCATTGTAATAAGGATAAATCTTTACTGTTGCGCTTCCCGCTGCATGCATTGTCAATGTGCCTTCTGTGTTGTCATCATCTTCTGATGCAGGTGTGTATGAAACAACACTTTCATCTGATGTTTTAACCACCATGCTGCCGAATAATGTGTCTGCCGGAGCATAGCCTGTCAGCTTAAAGCCAAGTGTATCACCGATTGTTAATTCGTAAGCCGAAGCAAGCTCACCGGCTTCATTACCATCATTTCGTGAAACACTTATCGACGTAGGTACTGCAATCTGTGTTGTCTCTCCACATTCACACTCAAATGTTGCCATGCCTTCTTCTGTGCCTGTCCACTCGCTGTAGTCATGCTCATGCGGATCATAAACTGTAAGCGTATATGTTTTGCTTACTGAAGGATTGTACTTTAAGTAAATTGTTACTGTTACTTCTCCTTCGCTAACAAACTCTATTGTTCCGTATGTCTTTGAATCAGGTGTAAATGTTGCAATGCTGCTGTCTGAAATTTCAACCACATGCTCATCCGCAAATCTTGAGGTTGAATTAGGATAAACGCCTATTTCGTAGCTGCCCTTTGCTATTTCATCTTCCTCCTGAAGGGCTACATATTCATCCTCGCTGTCATACCAGCTTATGCTGAAATTAGAAGGTGTATAAACCTGTTCTTCTTTACCGCAGATACTACATCTGATATTTGCATAACTGCCCTCATTGCTCATCAATTCATAGTCATGCACATGATCATCAACATCAAAATAATATATACTGTATATATTCGGATTGTATTTCTGACCTACCTTTACTGAAATACTTCCCTTTGCCAGCATGGTCAGCTTGCCTGATGTAGCGCCCGTTGCTTCAAATGAAGCTACCGAAGGGTCTGAAATTTCTACCAAAACAGCGCCTTCACAGCCCTGCGGACCTAAATATGTATCTATATCATAGACATCACCGATTACACACTCTTCAGTTCCATGATAAGGATTAATGCTCTCATATGCTCCGCCTGTTCTTATAAATACATACTGTGACGTAGGAGCAGTTACCTGTCTTTCGTCTCCGCAGATACATCTGATTGTTGCAATACCGTTTGCAAGGCTTACAAATTTATAATCGTGTTCCTCATGAGAAAGTACAGTAAATGTAATAGTCTTTGCGGCAGCCTCATTGTAATAAGGATAAATCTTTACTGTTGCGCTTCCCGCTGCATGCATTGTCAATGTGCCTTCTGTGTTGTCCTCATCTTCTGATGCAGGAGTGTATGAAACAATACTTGCATCTGAGGTCTCTACTACCATGCTTCCGAATAATGTGTCTGCCGGAGCATAGCCTGTCAGCTTAAAGCCAATTGTATCACCGCTTGTTAATTCGTAAGCTGAAGCAAGTTCACCGGCTGCATTACCATCATTTCGTGAAACACTTATCGAAGCAGGTACTGCAATCTGTGTTGTCTCTCCACATTCGCACTCAAATGTTGCCATGCCTTCTTCTGTGCCTGTCCACTCGGTGTAGTCATGCTCATGCGGTGGAAGAACTGTGAAGGTAAATGTCTTGGCAACAGCAGGATTATACTTAGGATATACTGTCACAGTCGCTGTGCCAGGCTTAAGCATGGTTAATTCATATGATTTTCTCCAGCTTTCACTAAGGTCTGATACACACGAAATAATCTCGTCATCTGAAATTTCGACAACATACTCATTTCCTAAATCATCATAATTACTATCTTGATAAATTAATATTGTATGTTTAGCATCAATCTCCTGCTCTGAAACAGGCGGAACACTTGTCGCAATGCTTTCTGTCTTCTTCCAATAAACACTTGCTGCTACAGGCATATTAACCTGTTTTTCATGTTCACATAAGCTGCATCTGAAAGTTGCAATATTATTCTCTGTACCCTGCCATTCATATTCATGCGTACAATCACTTGCATAAAGGGTGTATGTTTTCCTTACTGTTGGATTATACTTTGCAAAAAATGTTATTGTTACGTTTCCGCTATTTGTAAACTCTATTATTCCTGACGTAGCGGAAGTTTGTGTAAATGTTGCAATATTGCTGTCCGATATTTCAACTTCGCAGCCACCGGCCATTCCATACATATTATTTCCACCATAATACAAGTTGTAACTGCCTGCTTTAATCTCATCTTCAGTTTTTACATTTACATAAGTTGAAGCATTATAGTACCATGATGGACTAATATATGTAGGTGCGTCTGCCTGCTTTGCTTTGTCACACAAGCTGCACTTAAATGTTGCAATATCATTTTCTGTACCCTGCCACTCATAATTGTGAGCATGTGTATCTACATCAAATGTATATTCATTATATACACTCGGGTTGTATTTCTGATAGAATCTTACTGTTGTAGTTCCCTTTGCAAGCATTGTAAGCTTACCCCTGGTATTGCTTGTTGCTTCATAAGAAGCTACCGAAGGATCAGATATTTCAACCACAAGATTCTTCTCACAACCATTTGGAAATACATTGGAAGAAATAATATATTCCTCACCAACGACTGTTTCCTTTGACTTTAAATCATAATAATAATTTTCATCGGTATTCAGATATTTTATATACTGTGTTGTCGGAGCAGTTACCTGCTTTTCATCACCGCATGAGCAGCGTATTGTAGCCATGCCGTCGGTAATGCTTTCAAACTGATAATCATGCTCGTGTACATTGAATACTATAGTCTTTGCAATTCCTTCATTGTATTCCGGATAAATCCTTACAGTTGCGCTTCCGCCTGCAAGCATTGTAAATGTACCTTCACGATTACTGTCATCCTCAGATGCAGGTGTATATGATACTACGTTATTATCCGAAATATCAACCATCATTCTGCCGAATGAAGCACTTGATGGTGAATAACCTGTTAATCTAAAGTCAAATGTATCACCGATTTTATTTTCATAAGATGAAGATAACGTTGAAAGTGTATTATCGCTTTCTAATTTATAAACATCTATTGATGTCGGAACACTCATATTCTGCTCATGTCCGCACAGACTGCATCGTGCAATTCCGACATTGTCAACAGTTCTGTTCCACTGATAATCATGTGTACAATCACTTGCGTAAAACTTAAATGTTTTCTTTATTTCAGGATTATACTTCACATAAACAGTTATAGTAACTTCGCCATTACCAATAAAATCAATCGTGCCCTTTGTGTCTGAAACCGGCGTATATGTAGCAATGTCGCTGTCTGAGATTGATACCTCAAAACCGCTTGCCATGTTATATGCATTATCTGTATAAACGCGCAGTTCATAACTGTCTCTTAAAATGTCGCCTTCTGTTGGAATATTTACAACACTTAAAGGATCACCATGATACCAATAAGTATTTACGTATGTAGGAGCATCAACCTGTCGTTCTTTATCACAGGTGCTGCACTTAAAGGTCGCAACATTGTTCTCTGTGCCCTGCCATTCATAATCATGATAATGCGTATCCACATCAAATGTATACTCATTACATACACTCGGGTTGTATCTCTGATATATCTTTACTGTTGTAACGCCTTTTGAAAGCATTCTAAGTCTACCGGTCTTCCAGCCTGTTCTTTCAAACACAGCCACAGAAGGGTCAGATATCTCAGCCATAATCGTACAATCTGCTCCGGTGTTATATGAGTATGCAGATATATTAAAAGATTCTCCGATTACAGTTTCTGTAATATCATTAACCTTTGCAGAGGTGTTAGATGATGTAACATAAACACAATGTCCGTATGGAGCATATATATTTGTTTCAGCTCCACAGCTACATCTTGCAAGAGCCCATCCGTCTGTAAAACTTACAAACTCATAGTCATGCACGTGAGGCGGCACTACCGTAAATGTAAATGTCTCAGCAATCTCAGGATTATACTTAGGATATACCTTTACTGTTGCCGTACCGGTTGCAAGCATTGTCAATGTGCCTTCATAACTTGACCATTCATCCCTTTCAAGTGTAAATGATACAACGTTTGTATCTGATATCTCTATTACAACTTCTTTATTAACTCCATTATCAATTGTTCCCCAACCACTTCTAGGAACAACAAGTTTTAATGTGCTGCCTGTTTCCTGCTGCTCGGAAGGAGTATTCGTAGTATAGGTGTTTTCCCCTGTTCTCCATCCAACAGTTATTTCAGTCGGTACATTTATCTGTTTTGTATCGCCACAGCCGCACTTAAGAGTTGCCACATCACCTGTAGTGCTATACCATTCATAGCTATGCTCATGCACATTAAATGTTATGGTCTTTGCAATTCCTTCATTGTACTCAGGATAAATTCTTACTGTGGCAGTTCCGCCTGCAAGCATTGTTAATGTACCTTCACGGTTACTGTCATCTTCAGATGCAGGAGTATACGATACTATGCTGTCATCTGAAATATCAACCATCAGCCTGCCTGTCGGCGCGCTTGAAGGATTAAAGCTTGTAACCTTAAAACTAAATGTGTCGCCTATATTTTTGTTATATGAATATGAATCCGATATCCAATAATTACTGCCATTCTCGACTCTGTACAGATTCATTGTTGTCGGAACATCCATATTCTTTTCATGACCGCACAAACTGCACCTTGCAATACCGACATTATCAACAGTTCTGTTCCAACTGTAATCGTGTTCACAGTCACTTGCGTAGAGAGTATAGGTTCTCGTTACGGTTGGATTATATTTTGCATAAAAAGTTATTGTTACTTCACCATTATTAACAAAATCAATCATTCCGTATGATTTTGAAGTTGGTGTAAATGTTGCAACGCTGCTGTCTGAGATTGTTACATCAAAACCGCCTGCCATACCTGATGAATTATTTGTATAAACATATAATTCGTAACTTCCCTTCAATATATCGCCTTCTGCCGGTACACTGGTTGAACTTGAACCACCATTATAATACCAAAATGGAGATATATAGGTCGGTGCATCTACCTGTCTTTCCTTATTACATGTGGTGCACTTAAATGTTGCAACATTATTCTCTGTGCCCTGCCATACATAGTTGTGCGCATGTGTATCAGCGTCAAATGTATACTCTTTGTACAGCTCAGGATTATACTTCTGATATACCCTTACTGTTGTGGTTCCAGTACCAGTTATTGTAAGGTTCCCTCTTGTTACACTTGTTCTTTCAAATGAAGCAACTGATGGGTCAGAGATTTCAACCGCAATCAAGCCCTCACAGTTACTTGGAGAAATATATGTATATACACTATATACATCTCCGATTACACACTCTTCCAAACCGTTATAGCTCACATAACTTCCGTTCTTGTATAAGCTGTAACTCTGGTATGTCGGAGCATTTACCTGCTTTTCCTCACCGCATGAACAGCGTAATGTTGCAACACCGTCTTCCATGCTTACGAATGTATAGTCATGCTCATGCACATTAAATGTTATGGTCTTTGCAGCACCTTCATTGTACTCAGGATAAATTCTAACTGTGGCTGTTCCGCCTGCAAGCATTGTAAGCGTACCCTCTTTGTTTGTATCATCTGTCGATGCAGGAGTATACGATACTATGCTGTCATCTGAAATATCAACCATCAGTCTGCCTGTCGGCGCGCTTGAAGGATAAAAACTCGACACTATAAAATCAAATGTGTCACCTATATTTTTATTATATGAGGATGTATCCGGTATCCAGTAATTACTGCCGTCCTCAACTCTGCACAGATTCATTGATGTCGGAACGCTCATGTTCTTTTCATGTCCGCAATTGCTGCACTTTGAAATGCCGACATTGTCAACAGTTCTGTTCCATTTATAATCATGTTCACAGTTACTTGCGTAAAGAGTATAGGTTCTCTTTACGGTTGGATTGTACTTAACTGAAATAGTTACAGTAACTTCACCTGTATTAACAAACTCAATATTTCCGTATGAATTTGATACCGGTGTAAATGTTGCAATACTGCTGTCTGATATTGTTACATCACAGGCTTTGGTCAGATCATAATTGCTGCCTACACTATAATACAGTTTATAGCTCTCTAATTTAACTTCACCGCCAGATAAACTAACATATGTAGAACCAAGATACATATAAGGGCTTAAACTTGTCGGCGCGTTTTCCTGTTTTTCTTTATTACATGTGCTGCACTTAAAGGTCGCAACATTATTCTCTGTACTCTGCCATACGTAATTATGGGCGTGTGTATCAACGTCAAAAGTATACTCATTGTATACTTCAGGATTATATTTCTGATATACCCTTACTATTGTGGTACCTTTTGAAAGCAACGTGAGCTTGCCTCTGGTCTGGGTTGTTTTCTCAAATGAAGCAACTGACGGATTTGAGATTTCAACTGCAATCGCGCCTTCGCTGCTTCCGCTAGGATATGCATATGTATATATATCATATACTTCTCCTATTACACCCTCCATTAAACTTTTAGCGCTCACAGAACTTCCATTTCGGTAAAAATATACACTCTGTGTTGTAGGGGCATTTACCTGCATTTCATCACCGCATGAGCAGCGAACTGTTGCAATGCCGTCTGTAAGGCTTACAAACGTGTAGTCATGAGTATGCGGAGGTGTTACAGTAAATGTTATCGTCTTTGACTCTGACGGATTATACTCAGGATAAATCTTCACCGTTGTCGTTCCGGCAGAGAGCATTGTAAGTGTGCCTCTGTTATTTGCTGTTGACGAGGCTGTATATGAAATCACACTGCTATTTTGTATAACAACCTTTAACTGACCCTGCTGTGCGCTGGATGGTGAACAGCTTAACATAAAATCAAATGTATCACCTATAATCATGTTATATGATGAATCAACGCTTATACCAGAGTTGCCACTCATCTTAAATACAGTTATTGTTGCCGGCGCAGTCACCGTTGTTGTCTCACCGCAGCTGCATCTGAGTGTCGCAACTCCGTTTGTTGTGCTAACATATGTTGAATAATTGTGGGTATGCGCCGGATTTATTGTAAATGTAATTGTCTTGCCTGCTGCCTCATTATACTCAGGATAAATCTTTACTGTTGCTGTTCCGGCAGCCTTCATCGTAAAGCGGCCTGTTCTGTTTGCTGATGACGTCTCAGAATATGTAATATAACTGCTGCCGCTCGTTATTTTTACCTTCATGTCTCCGAACACCGCATCAGACGGCAAATATGAAGAAACCTTGAAATCAAATGTGTCACCCTCTGTCACAGTATATGCTGAATTTAATATATAATTTGTACTTCCAACAACTTTATATACTGTTATCGAAGTCGGCGCGTTTTTCGTAGTGGTCTCACCGCAGCTGCACCTAAATGTCGCAACTCCGTTTGTTGTGCTAACATATGTTGAATAATTGTGGGTATGCGCCGGATTTATCGTAAAGGTAACTGTCTTTGCTGCCGCCTCGTTATACTCCGGATATATCTTTACAGTTGCAGTTCCTGCGCCTGTCATCGTAAACCTTCCCGTCCTGTTTGCTGATGATGTCTCTGTATAAGATATATAACTGCTGCCGCTCGTTATTTTCACCTTCATATCTCCGAACACCGCACCGGACGGCGAGAATGAATAAACCTTGAAATCAAATGTATCGCCTACAGTCATAGTATATGACGAAGCCAGCGTAGAATTTGTGCTGCCTACAACCCTGTATACATTTATCGTAGTCGGCACGGTTTTCGTGGTTGTTGCACCACAGCTGCACTTGAAGGTTGCAACTCCGTTTGTTGTACTCACATATGTTGAATAATCATGGGTATGCGGTGCGTTAACCGTCACAGTAATAGATTTCGACACACTTGAATCAGCATCACTTCTGAATGTAACAATAGTCGTGCCCGCTTGTGAAGCAGTTAATTTATAAAATTTTACACCTAGGCTTGCTGAATATGCTGTATAATTAGAACATGACACTACCCCACTGGTTGAATAACTTGGTGTAAAACCTTTATTAGTACTGTCACTCGGTGAATATTCTAAACGTAAAATACATGTATCGCCTGTATTCAATGTCAAATTGCTAACCGGGTTTGAATAATACGAACTCTCATTAATCGCTTGGTACACATTTACGCTTGTCGGCTTTATCTCCTGTGCCAAGAAAAATCTAACGGTATGACTTATAGTCTTGGCTGAACCGGTAGATGTCTCTTTAATTCCCGACACATTAAGTGTAACATTTACTCCATCTTTAAACATACCATCTGATACTATTAAATTCTTTAATGAAGACGGCAGAGTTATCGTAAAGGCATTGTTATCCGCATGTATACTCCTGTTCACAGCTGCTGCATATGTGTTTCCATTATAAGACAACTGTGCCGTCAGACTGCTCGTCATTTCGTATTTTTCATTCAGTCTTATACTCCAAAGAGCATCTGGATTTATAGATTCCACAGGAAAATATCCCGCACTTGGCCATGCGTAATAATCCTTATCATTTGATGTACTTCTGCTTTCATAATAATACATAGAGACGCAATCATACAAATCATTAAATCCATTATAAGTTTTTTGTACACAACCAAAGCTTGTTTTTTCCGATTTGTAATCCAAAATACTTAATCTGTGTCCAACACTTCCTGCAGTTTGATTTTTTGTATCATCCACATAGTTTTTTATATCTTCATACATCTGTGGCCAGCTAGGATACCTTCCCAAATAGCCTACATTTCCAGTCCAATGCCATATTCTATTATTTGAATCAGTTAGTTGACCAGCGCCTATGCCATCAGATGCCTGACTATAAAAACTTGTCCCCATATTACTCGGCTTTGGTAAACTATGAGCAATTGTATTATAATAAGACATCAGAACGCTGCCGGCCTGATTATATACCATTCTGTCTGAATATGTTGATACATCGCTCGTTCCTGCAAGCCATCTGAAATAATTAATCTGCTTTAAAACGTCTGATATTACTCCTGAATTAAGTGCTCCACCATTATATGGCGAAGTTAACGAAGGTGTCGCCGAGAATATACTGTTGCTGTAATTATAACTAGGCTGTGAAGCAATATACTTATTTATAATCTCCTGCTTCGTTCTCGAACTCGTCGAATTAGTGAGTACCGATGCCGCTTCCGCCCTTCTGGCCGGTACTCTGTCATAATCTGAAAATACTGTTGTAAGCATTAATATACATAATATAATGCTTAAAATTCTTTTCTTCATCTGTCCGCTGTTCTCCTTTCAAATGCAAACTTTTTGTAAGCCCCAAAGCAAATCACGCAGAAAATAACGTTTCACTTTATTTTTTTATAATTTATAAAATGAAATTATCTGCCCTATACTTAAACGATATCGTTTTAATTGTAAATGAATAAATATAAAAACGCAATCCACATTATTCATATATTTTTTATAATTAAATCAGTAATAATTAATAAATCTCTTTGAAAAAGATACATTATGACTAATCCAACAGCGGTTTTTGTACAAAATAACAACAGCGGCTGCCCTAGGGCAGCCGCCGGTTTCGTCCATATTCTATTATATAATATGTCTTCTGACCATGATTTCATATTGTGATTTCGGAGTCAAAATCCAATATCCGGATTGTTCCGTGCTTCGCACTCCCACAATCCTCCCACATTATACAACTACAAAGAACTTAATCAGGAACAGTGCTGAAATAATGTATGTGAGAACTGATACATCCTTTGCCTTTCCTGAGAAAACCTTAATGATTGTATAAGTGATAAGTGCCATACCGATACCATGTCCGATAGAACCTGAGATAGGCATGAATATAAGCATGATTGCAACAGGAGCAACCTGGTCGATATCTGTCCAGTTAATGTTCTTAAGACCTGCAAGCATAAGAACGCCAACATAGATAAGAGCTGCTGATGTAGCTGCCGGTGGAATAATTGCTGCTACAGGAGCGATAAACATACAAGCAAGGAAGAGTACGCCGGTTGTAAGAGCTGTAAGACCAGTTCTACCGCCTTCCTCAACGCCTGATGCAGACTCGATAAATGTAGTAACTGTTGATGTACCTGTGCAGGCACCTGTTACAGTACCGATAGCGTCTGAAAGAAGAGCTTCCTTCATCTTAGGCATCTTGCCGTCCTTGTTGAGCATATTTGCACGGGATGCTGTACCGATAAGTGTTCCGATTGTATCGAACATATCAATCATACAGAATGTGATAATAAGTGTAATAACCGTGAACCATCCGATTGAAACAAATGTCTTGAAATCAAACTTAAATAATGTTGTATTTGCAAAATCAGCAAAAGGTGGAATAAATGAAGCACCCTTAAGAGATTCAAATGGATTTCTGTCAAGGAAAATAGCCTGTCCTGCCCAGTTGATAATACTTGCAACAAGCATTCCAAGAAGAACAGAACCCTTAATCTTCTTCTTTGCAAGAATAACAATTACAAAGAAACCGATAAACATCGTTACAACTGTAAGCACCATCTCAGCGTATGAAGCACCTGTTGCTTCCATATTATCCTTAATAATAGAAGGAGTAAGTGCGCCGAAGAAATCCCTAAGTGCAAAGTAAGGATTGCCGGTTGAATCATATACGCCGGCATTTGAACCAAGACCGATATTTAAAAGCATGATACCGATAGCCGGTGCAATACCCATACGAACAGCCTCAGGAATAGCCTCAACAATCTTCTCGCGGATATTCAATACTGATAAGATAATAAATATGATACCTTCAATAAGAATAATACACAGCGCTGCCTGGAAGGATACAAGATATGATGTACCTGTAAGAACAACGATATTTGATACTACAACTGCAAAGAATGAGTTAAGACCCATACCAGGTGCCATTGCAAAAGGCTTGTTTGCCAGAAATGCCATAGCAAACATACCGATAGCTGATGCAATACATGTTGCGAGGAATACACCATTCCACAAATCCTGACCATTTGCGCCGAAGCCTGTCAACAGATTAGGATTCAGGGCGATAATGTACGCCATAGTCATGAATGTCGTAAGTCCGGCAAAAATCTCAGTGCGGACATTCGTACCATTCGCTTTGAGCTTGAAAAGTTTCTCCATAATTTTTCCCTCCGTGGTTTTTGTATATTTATTTTTAATAAATATATTATTATTTATTAATAATACCACATCAGCGAACTAAAGTAAATAAAATTACAGCGATAAATAATTAAATATTTTGATAATTCCAATCAAAAAATATCATTTACCGCTAATTGAACAGCACAAGCTCACTTTACACAGTCCTTCATACTAATGACCCGGCAGCACAATCCACTCATGCTTCCCTGTGCCTATCTGGCTCTTGTCAAATGCCTTTATGACGGACTCATCAAGCATGTTAAAATCATTATCCATGTCAACTAACTGAAACAGATAATCCTCATCACCAAAATAGCACAGAAAATCTGATGGGATTGAAATACTGTCAACCAGCTTTCCATTTGTATCAAGTACATACACATAGTGCTTTGAAATGTCATCCAAACCACTAACTCTGGTATCTCCGTAAATGTATTTTCCATCAAACGATAAAAACACATTATTATCAAAACCATATAGTTCTTTTTGTGTATTACTTACCATATCATATTCATACAAGGTTTTTCCGTTTGTATAATAAATGCAGTCATCAACCACACGGAAAGAATCAGCATGAATATCCTTCAACAGCTCTGAAATTTCTCCGGTCTCAGGATTATAATACAGAATTTTATTATCTATTTCTTCATAATTACTATCTTGAAAACCCATATATATAAAAGCAATTCCGTTTTTATATGGTGAAAAATCATAGAATGTAATATCATAGCCATCAAAGCTTTTGATTAACTCAGGCTTTGCACCTTTTTCAAGCTTTGTTTTATAAAATTCAAGCTTGTCGTTTCCAACATTTAAAGCAGCATAAGCATATCCTCTGTGATAAAATACAGAAATACCTTCAATATTACCACTAAATAAATCAATAAACTTTTCTCGCTTACTGCCGTCAGGGCTTATCCGATAAATACAAGTCTTATAAACCGCTTCATTAGAATCAAATGTATCTATGCAGGAATATAAATTTTTGTCATAATACGTTAAACAGTTTACAGGCTCAGTAGCTTCAAAAACAGCATCACACTCAATGTCATCACTAAAATGTGAACAATTTGCTTTATTACAAACCGGTACTGCCTTCTTTAAATGCTTATCGAAAAACATTAATATCTTATTTGCATTTTCAGAGGTTCTATCAAAATAATGATATCCATCCTCCGTTTTCACAAAATCCTGAATAATACTTGTAAAATATGGCTGTGCATCGTAGCCAAGCTGCATGTTTTTCCAAGAAAAATCATTATTATTAAATTCACTATCGGTTTTGCCACACGCTGAAAGCACCATCACAACACACAATAAAGCTAAACATAATGTCTTAATATTTTTCTTCATCTGCTTCTCCTTAAATATTTAATTTTCTTTTATTATTTGACAGAAGTCGTATTCGGAAGCTCAATCCACTCTTGCTTTCCCGTGCCTATCTGGCTCTTATCAAATGCCTTGATAAACGGTATTTCCAGTGGTTCAAGATTTTCATCTAAGTCAAACCATTGGAACAGATATTTATCATCTCCAAAACTGCACGTACGCATTGACAGTACTTTTATCTTATCAACTAATTTTCCTTCTAAATCAAGCACATAAATGTAATGCAAGTCTCCAGAGAGACCATAATATCCTACATTTAAATCACCATATAAATATTTCCCATCATATGAAAGATATATAGGATAATCAAATGTATACAAAAGACGATTTTCCTTAGTATCCATATTATAGACATACAATTCTTTATCTTTTACATAATATATGCTATTATCTATTATTCTATATGAATTGTCATTTAAGCCTTCTACTAAATCGGTAATTGTTCCGCTTTCATTGTCAAAGTATTTTATATGTCCCACAGGTTTACCATCTTCAAACGAGTAACATTTAAAAGTTATGCCCTTTTCATATGCCTGATAATCTGCTATAGTAGCATATTTACCTTTAAAATCATAAATCACCTTTGGCTCTGCATTTTTTTCAAGCTTTACACTATATAATATCGTCTCATCCTTTTCATAATCTACAGCCACATATATATAGCCTCTATGACAATATGCCGTTACACTGAAATTGTCTGCCGAAAAAAGCTCTATATATTTTGTTCTCTTACTCCCATCAGGGCTTATCTGATATATTTCGCAGCTTGTAAGATTCGTTTGACTATCCAGCTTATCCACCAATGCATACAAACACTTATCATAGTACCAAATATGCGATATATTTCCTATTCCATCTTTCCACCACTGAAATACTGCATCGCAGCTTTCATTTGCTGAGTGAGTACAATCCGCCTTGTTACATACAGGGATTGCCTTTTGCGTAGTTTCGTCAAAATATATAAGATATGTGCAGGTATTATCATAATCTTCACTCAGATAATAATATCCGTTTTCTGCTTTTGCAAAATTTCCTATTCTTTCATCAAAATAAGGCTGAGCATCATATCCCACCCTGATATTCTCCCATGAAAATCTTTCTGTATCTGAACCTTTATCTTCTTTGCTGCAAGCCGAAAAAAACAGTGTCATGCATAATAATATTATTCCGGTAACTCTTGTAACTTTTCCCATTAACGTTCCTCATCTAAAATTTATTATTGTCATCTTAAAGGCTTCTAAGCTAAATAGCCTAGAAGCCTCGTTTTTAATAATGAAGTGTTGCCTCTATCGTCTGAGTATTATTTCTTGAGCCATATGCCTTTTGTGTGCCATAATACATTTTCCCATTTATTGAACAAGATGCCTGCGCACCATATTTTGATGATGACGCACATTTATAATTAACTGTTCCATAAGCACTATAAAAATAGCCTGACATATTTATATTTAAATCTGCACTTGTTCCTGATATTATTGTAGCACTTATAGATGATGTCGTTGCCATCCAATCAACTCTTAGATTTGCATAACTATAAACTGTTCCGCTTGCTGCCATTGCCGGCATTGATGAACCCATCAACAATGTCAGGCTCAGTACTGTACAAAGTACTTTTTTCTTTAAATTCTTCATCTCTCTAATCTCCTTTTTCTTTTTTAGGGTTTACACCTATACGAAAAAGTGATATTCTTTACCTAGGTACTTTTTCATTAGGTGCTTTGGGCAAGACTCCGATGGTTTTCGCGAATTGTATCGGAGTCTTGTTGCTTGTGGTTTTTTTAACCACTTTTAAGATAATAACGTATTTATTCCTTTTTTTCAATAAAAATCCGATGAGTGGGCAGATTTTTTACAACTACTGTTTTACAGTTGTATTAGGCAGTTCAATCCACTCTTGCTTCCCTGTGCCTATCTGGCTCTTGTCAAATGCCTTTATGACGGACTCATCAAGCCTCACCAAATTCTCATTCAAATCAAACGTCTGAAACAAATATTTTTCATCGCCAAAACTGCAGCTACAGTTACTTACAGTCTGTATCTTATCAACTAAATTTCCTTCGGTATCAAGTACATATATATAATGCTCATCAGCAGGCAAAAGTAAAGCACCTGTACATACATCTCCGTACAGATATTTTCCATCATATGAAAGATATACCTGATAATCAAAGGTATATAAAAGATTGCTGTCCTTTGTATCCATATTGTATACATATAAATCTTTATCTATCATATAGTAATAATTATTATCTATTATTCTGTATGACATATCATTTAGCCCTGAAACAAGCTCTGTTATTTCATTGGTTTCAGCATCATAATATTTAACACAGCTTACTATTTTACCGTCTTCCATTGAAAAGCATTTAAAGGCAATGCCCTTTTTATATGGCTGATAATCAAGAATATTTGCAGCTTCAGCTTTAAATGTGTATATCTGTTCAAGCTCAGCTCCTTTTTTAAGCTTTACCCTGTATAGTTCTACCTCGTCCTCATCATAATCTAATGCTATATATAGAAATCCTCTATGACAGTATGGTACAAAGCCAAAATTTTTTGTCTTAAAGAGTTCTATATATTTTATTCTTTTACTTCCATCCAAACTAATCTGATACAAATCACAGTTTGTAAGTTCTGTGTTAATATCTAATTTATTAATTATGATATATAGACTTCCTTCGTAATACCACAGTCCATACGGGGTTCCAATACCTTCTATCGGATCTTTACTAAATACTGCGTCACAATCACTTGCTGCCTTATGTGAACATTCTGCTTTATTACATACAGGCACTGCATTTTGTGTATTCTCATCAAAGTACATCAGATATGTACAGTTATTTTCAACATCATTACTTAAATAATAATATCCCTTCTCTACCCTTGCAATTCCACCAACCATCTCGTCAAAATACGGTTGTGCGTCATAGCCGAGCTGAATATTTGCATAAGAAAAATCTTTCGAACTTAATTTATCACCAGCTTTGCCACACGCTGAAAGCACCATAATCATGCACAATAAAACAAAATATATTGCCCTTGTATTCTTCTTCATCTTTTTCTCCATAAGCATATTTTTTATAAAAAATTTAATTTTGGTTGCATGGTTACATTACTAAATATAAGGCTTCTAAAACCATCCTTAGAAGCCTTATATGTTTTAAATATTTACTTTTCTGCTTTATTAGGCAGCTCAATCCACTCTTGCTTCCCTGTGCCTATCTGGCTCTTGACAAATGCTTTTATGACAGACTCATCAAGCCTCACCAAATTTTCATTCAAATCAAACATCTGAAACAAATATTTTTCATCTCCAAAACTGCATATACAGTTACTTACAGCCTGTATCTTATCAACTAAATTTCCTTCTGTATCAAGTACATATATATAATGTTCATCAGCAGGCAAAAGTAAAGCATCTGTACATACATCTCCGTACAGATATTTTCCATCATATGAAAGATATACCGGATAATCAAAGCTATACAATTGCCTACTTTCTTTTGTATCCATATTGTACACATATAAATCTTTATCTATCATATAGTAATATTTATTATCTATTATTCTGTATGACCTGTCATTTAGTCCTGAAACAAGCTCTGTTATTTCATTGGTTTCAGCATCATAATATCTAACACAGATTACTGGTTTATCGCCTTCCATTGAAAAACATTTAAAGGCAATGCCCTTTTTATATGGCTGGTAATATGCAATAGTTGCGTCTTCAGCTTTAAATGTATATATCTGCTCAAGCTCAGCTCCCTTTTCAAGCTTCACCCTGTATAAATCTATCTCTTTCTCACCATTATGTAATGCAATATACAGATATCCTCTGTGACAATATGGCACAAAGCCAGGGCTTTCTATTTTAAATAGCTCTATGTATTTTATTCTTTTGCTGCCATCAATGTTTATCTGGTATATATCGCAGCTTGTAAGCCTTGTTTTAGGGTCAAATTTGTTGATTATCGTATACAAATCACCCTCGTAATACCACAGTCCGCCCGGGGTTCCAATGCCTTCAATCAGATCTAAACTAAATACCGCATCGCAATCACTTGTAGCCTTATGTGAACATTCTGCTTTATTACATACCGGCACTGCTTTTTGTGTATCTTCATCAAAGTACATTAGATATGTACAGTTATTTTCAACATCATTACCTAAATAATAATATCCCTTCTCTACCCTTGCTATTCCACCAACCATCTCGTCAAAATACGGTTGTGCATCATAGCCAAGCTGAATATTTGCATAAGAAAAGTCTTCAGAACTTCGTTTGCCGTCAGCTTTATTACACGCTGAAAACGTCACAATCACGCACAATAAAAGTAAACCTACTGCATTTATACTTTTTTTCATTTTATTCCCCTTAAATAAATAATTATTAATGTATAATCTACTCTGGCTATTTGCTATATCAAATATAAGGCTTCTAAATATTTTAGAAGCCTTATATTGCATTAATTAACAATTTAATAATAAAGAGTCGCAACTACGCTTTGGTTATTACTTCTAACTCCATATGCATGAGTTACACCATTATTGGCAGTTTTAAGCGGTACCGAACAAGAAGCCTGTAATCCATAATTACTTCCACTTGCTTCTCTACGCTCTACAGTACCCCAACTTGTATAAAAATATCCATCAATACTTACTGTCAGGTAAGCATTCGTTCCTGACTTTATAGTTGCTCCAGTCTTCGTTGACGAAGTTGTCCAAGTAAGTCTGAGATTAGCATAACTATAAACTGTTCCGCTTGCTGCCATTGATGGTATTGATGAGCCAATTAATAATGTAAGGCTCAGTACTGTACAAAGAATCTTTTTCTTTAAGTTCTTCATTATTATTTCACTCCTTCCTATAATTAATTGTGCATCTTTCAGAAAAAGTGATAATCTTTACCCAGGACATTTTCATAAGATGCTTTGGGGCAAGACTGCGATGGTTTTCGCGAATTGTATCGGAGTCTTGTTGCTTGTGGTTTTTTTAACCACTTTTAAGATATTAACACATTAACTTCTTTTTTTCAACAATAATCCGATGAGCGGTAAAAAATATCATTCAAATTTTTTAACTAATTGCATATATTCCTCATATGCCATCTCAAATGCTTTCTTTCTTCTTCTTGAAATATTGATTGCATTTCCACCAATAAAAACCCGGGTATCACCTTTTGTGTAACGAATCTTTGACAAGTTTACTATGTAGTCTCTGCTTATACGAAAAAAACACTGTCCTTCAAGAATTTTTTCAAGCTTATTAAGAGATAAATCATTCCTATAGAATTCATCATTAACCAGATATTGCGTATCACCTAATTTTGCCCTGATATATACTACATCAGCATAATCAAACTCATATCGAATTCTATCCTTGTACATTTCAATTTTCTTCATCCGAATCCTCTTTCTTCTGTGAGTGATTTATATACAAGCATCTGCAATTATGATATTTTAGCAACATTATTTACAATCACGGACAAGATTTTATCACAAAAAATGTTATCTTTCAATCTTTTTCCTACGAGTGGTATATTATCTTTTTCCTTTTTTTATTTGCATTATTTGTCTATATCTTGTCATATTTGTATATATTAAAAGAGAGCCCCCCTGCCAATGTCCTCTTTTTCGAGTGACACTAACCTAAAGTCTCTCTTTTAATAACGTTATTTAATTATTGCTGACATTGCCTGCAATTAGTCTCTTTTGAATAAGTCGCCTATTTAATCTTGTTCCACTCGTGCTTTCCCGTGCCTATCTGGCTCTTGTCAAAACTACACAACACATAATCATCATACTCATCCAGAAAGTATTGAAACAAATAATCTTCATCACCAAAAGCGGAAGGAAGACTGTTATTCTCTAAAGTAATAGAATCTACAAGATTGCCCGCAATATCATATATATTAATCGCTCTTTTTTGTTTGTCTGCTATATCAATCTCAATTTCATCAATATTATCAACATAAATATATTTCCCATCAAACGATGAAGTAGATACACAATCTTTTATAAACACTTTAGATTCATAATTATCAAAGCCTAAATACATCATATCTGTTCCGTTTGAATATAATATACCATAATCTGCAAGGCTATAAAGACCAAGTATATCATCACTCAAAAAGCTTATCTCTTCAGTATTACTGTTATAATAAAATACTTTCTCTTTTATATCATATTCATCCTTAGGTTCATCTTCATAATAATAGCATTGAAAGCATATTCCATCGCCATACCCCTGCATATTATATATGCCTGTGTAAAAGCCGCTGCAACGACAAATCTCAATTTCGCTATCAATATCAGATAAACTTCTTTTATATAAATAAGATATTTCAGTACCCGACATTGAATAATAAACTTCACCTCTATGAACAAGCATTTGCATTCCCATAGCTTTACTATCATAAAAAAACGAACTATACAGTGTGCATATTTTTGTGCGTTTACTACCATCTAATGTAATGCTATTAAGATTATAGTCAATACAATTATCATGGATTTCAGTACTGATATAATAAAGCATATCTTTGTAATACCACAATCGTCCATCTGCGTTTGTGATATTTTCTTCTTTCAAAAACACAGAATCACAATTATCATTATCATGATTGCAATCTACACGCTGGCAGACCGGTATACATGTATTTGAGTTTTTATCATAGTATTTAAGCCAGCAGTTTGCCTTCTTATCATGTATGAAGAAATAATATCCTGAATTAACCGATACAATTTCTCTCATCTGCGGATCAAAGCAATTTTGAGAATCAGTTTTGAAATTATAGACTGTATCGCCAAAATCAACGACTGTTTTTTTCTCGTATTCTTTGGTTAATTCATTAATAACATCTGTAGCTTCACTGTTATTTATATTTTTACTGCAGCCACAGAAAGCAGCAAAAATCATCAATAAACATATTAACCGAAATATTTTTTTCATAAAACTCATATTCTTCTTTTCTTATTTTAAGTAGGCGCGCAACATTATTCTGTTATCTGCAACCAACACAATTGATTATATAAGGTTAAAAATGTCTTTGCAATCGAAATCCTTTAATTGGTCATATAATTTGTTGAATTATTGAATTGTATGATTATCAAACATCTTTTTTTCTAAAAAAGAGAGACCCCCTGCCAATGTCCTCTTTTTCGAGTGACACTGACCTAAAGTCTCTCTTTTAATAACGTTATTTAATTATTGATGACATTTCCTGCAATTAGTCTCTTCTGAATAAGTCTCTTGTGTATACCTTGTCCTCTACATCACCGAGCACTGCCTCATCAAATCTGTTTGCAAGGATTACATCGCTTTGTGCCTTAAACTTTTCAAGGTCATTTACAACCTGAAGGTCGAAGAATGTGCTTCCGTCCTCAAGTGTCGGCTCGTAGATAATAACCGGGATGCCGCTTGCCTTGATTCTCTTAATGATGTCCTGAATTGCAGATGCTCTGAAGTTGTCGCTGTTGCTCTTCATAGTCAGTCTGTAGATACCTACCATCTTAGGATTCTTGTCTATAATGCTGTCGGCGATAAATTCCTTACGAACCCTGTTTGAATCAACTACAGCCTTAATCATAGTCTGCGGTACGTCCTTATAATTTGCAAGGAGCTGCTTTGTATCCTTTGGAAGGCAGTAGCCGCCGTAACCGAAGCTCGGGTTGTTGTAATGTGTTCCGATACGCGGGTCCATGCACATACCGTCGATAATCTGCTGTGTATTAAGGCCCTTCATCTGTGCGTAGGTGTCAAGCTCGTTGAAGTAGCTTACTCTTACTGCAAGGTAAGTGTTTGCGAAAAGCTTGATTGCCTCAGCCTCTGTCGGATGAGCGATAAGCACCTTAATGTCATCCTCTGCTGCACCCTCCTTAAGAAGCTCTGCGAACATCTCGGCCTCCTTCTGCTGGTGGTCGTATGCACCTACAACGATGCGGCTCGGATGAAGGTTGTCATAAAGAGCCTTTGATTCACGAAGGAATTCAGGGCTGAAGATGATGTTGTCAATGCCGTATTTCTCGCGTACCGAGTCTGTGTATCCTACAGGCACCGTTGATTTGATAACCATAAGCACATCAGGATTTACCGCAAGTGTCTGCTCGATAGCGTCCTCTACTGCTGATGTATCAAAGAAATGATGCTCATCATCATAGTTTGTCGGTGTAGCAATGATTACAAGCTCTGCTGATTTATAAGCAGCCTCCTTATCTACTGTTGTAGTAAGGTTGAGAGTTCTCTTGCCTTCTCTTGCCTCTTTAAAGAAGCGCTCGATTTCATCATCCTGAATCGGGCTGATGAATTTGTTGAGCTTTTCTGCCTTCTTAGGTGTAGTTGTGATAGCTGTCACTTCATGATGCTGTGCAAGCAGAACTGCAAGCGAAAGTCCTACATATCCTACTCCTGCTACTGTAATTTTCATAAATAACTCCTCCATTTAAACAGCTCTATGCCTTACTATAAAGTAATGTATAGAGCTGCAGGTATTCTTTTATAATTTAACCTTTATATAAAACTATTAATCGTCAAACTCGCTTACAAGTGCTGATACGGTCTGCTTTGCATCACCATAAATCATAACTGTGTTGTCGTTTGTAAACAGTGGGTTCTCAACTCCTGAGAAGCCTGTACCCTTACCACGCTTTAATACGAATACTGTTCTTGCCTCGTAAGCATTTACAATCGGCATACCGTAAAGCGGTGAGCTCTCGTCATCCTTTGCTGCAGGGTTAACAACGTCATTTGCGCCGATAACGATTGCAACATCAACCATGCTCATCTGTGGGTTCATCTCGTCAGATGTCTTCAACTGCTCATAAGGAACATTTGCCTCAGCAAGAAGAACGTTCATATGACCAGGCATTCTACCTGCAACCGGATGGATTGCAAAATTAACCTCTGCGCCATTGTTCTCAAGCTTGTCGCAAAGCTCTTTAACTGCGTGCTGTGCCTGTGCAACAGCCATACCGTAACCAGGTACGAATACTACATTCTTTGCAGCCTCTAAGATAAGGTATGCATCCTCTACTGACATAGACTTCGGCTCCTTAGCCTCGCCTGAAGCAGTCTTCTTTGCACCGCCGCCGAAGTTGCCAAAGAGCAGGTTGTAAAGTGTTCTGTTCATAGCCTTGCACATGATGAGTGTAAGGATAAGTCCTGATGCACCTACAAGACAGCCTGATACAACGAGTACTGTGTTGTTGATTGCAAATCCGGCAAATGCTGCTGCAAGACCTGAGAAAGCGTTGAGCAGTGAAATGATAACCGGCATATCGCCGCCGCCGATTGATACAACCATTGTAATACCGAGAATCAAAAATGCTGCCGTAACAACAATGATACCGATAAGCTCTAATGTCGGGTCTGAAGAGAAAGCATATAATGCGATTCCTGCAAGACCGCCGATAGCAAGCACTGCATTGATAACGTTCTTGCCCGGGATTCTTATCTGCTTCTTGAAGAGCTTGCCTGAAAGCTTGCCCCATGCAACAACTGAACCTGTGAATGCAATGGCACCGATTGCAATTGTAAGACCAAGTGTAACTGCCGTGAACTTATCACCCTTTTCAGTTGAAACGAACTGTGCGATAGCAACGAGGAGTGATGAAAGACCTCCAAAGCCGTTGAAAAGTGCTACCAGCTCAGGCATGCCTGTCATCGCTACCTTCTTTGACCAGATGATACCGATTACCGAACCGATAAGAATAGCTGCTGCTATGTATACATAACCATTTCTTCCGAGGTTGGTGCTGAATGAGTTAATTACGCCCTTTTCTGTTAAAACGGTAACAACTGCAATAAGCATACCGATTGATGAGAAGAGATTACCCTTTCTCGCTGTGTCTGCCTTTCCAAGGAGCTTTATGCCTCTGATAAAGAATATACAGGCAACCATATATAAAATAGGTACTATACTACTATTCCATGTCTCAAGCATTATTTCTTAACCTCCTTCTTCTTGAACATACCAAGCATTCTGTCTGTTACAAGATATCCGCCTACAACGTTGATTGTAGCAAATACTATAGCAAGAAAGCCAAGAATAAGACCAACTGTTCCTCCAACGCTTACAGCCGTAACGGTAATAGCACCTACAACGGTGATACCCGAAATAGCATTTGTACCGGACATAAGCGGTGTGTGCAGCTGGGACGGAACTTTAGAAATCAACTCTATACCCAGGAATGCACTGATAACAAATACAAAAATAAGCATTATCATAAGTCTATACCTCCATTATTTATTTAAAACGCTCATGTATAATCTGACCGCCCTTTGTGATAAGACAGCCCTTCATAATCTCATCCTCAAGCTTTACTTCAAACTCCTTGCTCTCCTTGTTGTAGAAGTGTGTAAGGAATGCTGATATATTTCCCGAGAACATCTTTGATGCATCATACGGAACCTGACGCTCTAATAAATCGCCAGACATAATCGTAACGCCGTTGTCTGTAACAACATTCTCAAAAAGCTTTGAGCCTTCAACGTTACCGCCTGTTGAAACAGCCATATCAACTACAATTGAGCCCGGCTGCATACGGTCTAATACGTCCTTCTTGATAAGGCGCGGAGCCTTGCGTCCGAATACCTTTGCTGTTGTGATAACGATGTTTGACTTCTCACATGTCTTTGCCTGTGCTTCCTGCTGCTTTGCAATCTGCTCAGGTGTAAGCTCCTTTGCGTAACCTTGTGCAGTCTGACCCATCTCGCCTAAGTCAATCTTTACGAAGTTTGCACCAAGTGAACGAACCTGCTCCTCTACTACAGGTCTTGTGTCAAATGCGTCAACCCTTGCGCCGAGACGCTTTGCTGTAGCTATAGCCTGAAGACCTGCAACGCCTACGCCGATGATAAATACTCTTGCAGGTGAAATTGTACCTGCAGGCGTTACCATCATAGGTAAAATCTTAGGAAGCTTTGCTGCTGCATTTAATACTGCAACATAGCCTGCCAAAGATGTCTGTGATGACTGAACGTCCATCTTCTGTGCAAGTGTTGTTCTTGGAATCATCTCAAGTGAAACTGCCTGAACATCATTTGCTGCAAAATCAGCCAACAGCTCCTTCTCATTGAACGGATCAAGATAGCTTAAGTGAAGTGTGTCCTTCTTTAAGCCCTTTGCGCTCTGTGGCTTCATAATACGTACAACAATCTCGCTGTCAGCGTATCCTGCCTCCTCACTGTCAATAATAGCTGCACCTGCTGCCTTGTATGCTTCATCAGCAAAACCGCTCTTTACGCCGGCACCGCTTACAACCTTGAACTCAAAGCCCATAGCAGTAAGCTTTTTAACATCGTCCGGTATCAATGCAACTCTGGTTTCTAACGGATCTTTTTCCCTGCAAACCAAAACTTTCTTCATAATTTATCTCCCTTCTGTATATTGCGTCCAAAACAACTCATTTTCTTATTATATATAATAATATTAATACTTACAACTTGAAATTTTAAATAAATGCACAATATTATTATAAAAAACTGCTTTTGGAGGCAAAAAAATTATTCTATATCTTCAAAACCTATAATCATGCCGCCTGCCTCAGCATAGCAGCTGCACAGACCTGTACACGGAATAACGCTTACATCCGCTTTCTCAAACACACTCTTTATCTTCTGCAATAAGGACTCCGCAGCGTCAGGATTTAAACAGTGTGATATTCTGACCTTTCCGCCCTTGTAGCCTCTTTTAATCATCTCATTGTAAATAGCACTGATTGTCCTCTTCGTACCCTTGCATATCTGCGCCTGATGAATCACGCCCTCGCTGCCCGCAACTCCGAGGAAGCGTATGCCAAGAAAGCCCGCCAGCTTTGCTATCGCAGGATTGACCCTGCCATTCTTTGCAAGATTCTCAAGGGACTCCAGCGCAAAGAGCAGATGTGTATGCTTCATATAGCCTTCCACCTTAGCCCTTATATCCTCAAACAAAAGACCGCTTTCAATATATTCCTTAAGCTTCTCAATTATAAGAAGCATCTCGCCGCCAGTAGACAATGAATTAATAACGTGAACCTTAGTCCCCGGATTCTCCGTCATATACTCATCCGCCGCCTGCTTTGCCGAAGAGAAGCTTCCTGACAACTCGCTTGAAATCGTAATTGCAAAAATATTATCTGCGCCTTCATAGGCGTCAAGCCACTCATGGATATTCGGGCATGCCGAACCTGTCTTGTTCCTGCTTAGTCCCATCCTCTCAACCATATCCGCCACATCAAGCTCTGGCGTGTCAATATATTCCCTGTCATCTATAAGAATCTTAAAAGGCACTGTAACATACTCAGTGCTGCCCTGAATAGAAAATACATTTGATGATGAGTCAGATACAATACGGTAAGTCATATGCGGGTCTCCTTATAAAATATGTAGCATGTGTGTTTTAGGTCTTGATAAACAACGGCTCACTTTATCCGCTGATATAATGGTTTTAAAAGAGGGGTATCACAAAATATAATATAGACTGATTATATTTTGTGGTACCCCTCTTTAGAAATGGATGGAGGTGGATTCGAACCACCGAAGCAATTTGCAGCAGATTTACAGTCTGTCCCCTTTGGCCACTCGGGAATCCATCCATTTTGCCAACGAATAAACTATATCATTAATAAAAATAAAAATCAAGCATTTTATTTATTTTTATTCATCAGTTTCATATATAAAAATCATCGAGCTTACAGGTGCAAGCTCCAGCTTAAGCACGCCGCCGCTGACATGATACTTTAACCTTCCGGTATTGTAGCCGTCACGTCCGGTCTTCATAAAGCGCTTAATCTCAGCGTCGCCTGTTATACCAAGCTCCCATACAGGCAGCTCAACATCCTTTGCCTCGTCATTATTGTTTATAACAACAACTGCGGCAGCATGCTCGTCAAGTCTTCCGTAGGAAATAATGTTGTAATCGCGGTACAGCTCCTTTAATGCGCCTGTCCTGAACACCTTGTTGTATTTGTGAAGCTTTACCATGTAGCGGTGAAGCTCGACAAGCTCGTAATCCTCTCTGCCCCACGGATAAGTACGTCTGTTGTCCGGGTCGGTCCAGCCGCAAAGTCCTGCCTCGTCTCCGTAATAAATGGTCGGTGCGCCCGGCCATGTCACCATAATAGCAACCGCCTCCATAAGCACAGCCTTGTCAACACCCTCCTCTGCCGCCTTCGGGCCAAGCGATGCTGTCCTGCCGACAGTCCTGTTTGTCCTTGTCAGGAAACGCGAATGGTCGTGGTTTGACAGCTCGTTCATGGATGTAAGCAGTGACTGGATATAAAACTTGCTCATATTCCTGTACATCGACTCAAAGAAGAAGTCTGCATTGCCCATAAGGTTCTCAATATATTTATCGCTGTGCTTCTCCATGCCGGTAAGGAACCATGTCACAGGCTCCATAAATGCGTCATAGTTCATAATGGTGTCCCACTCGTTGCCCAGAAGCCACGCATGCGGGTCGCCGTAATGCTCCGCCAGAATAATAGCGTCAGGGTTTGCCTCCTTTACCGCGCTTCTGAATCTCTGCCAGAATTCATGGTTGAACATCTCGCTGTGTCCTAGGTCTGCCGCCACGTCAAGTCTCCAGCCGTCAGCATTAAACGGCGGCGACACCCATTTTCTTCCCACGTTCAGAATGTACTCGCAAAGCTCCTCGGAATTCTCATAGTTAAGCTTCGGAAGCGTATCGTGTCCCCACCAGCCGTCATAGCTTTTATTACACGGCCAGTTGTCTTCCCTGAAATCAAAGTAATCTCTGTAACGGCTGTCGCGGCTCTCATATGCGCCGCTCTCATATCCCTCGTAGCCCTCGTAAATGCCTTCTCTGTCCATCCACTTGTTAAATGAACCGCAGTGATTGAACACTCCGTCCAGAATGACTCTCATGCCTCTCTTGTGAATCTCCTCGACAAGCTCTATAAACAGCCTGTTGCTTGCTTCAAGGTTTTCCTTAGCACAGACTCTCTCAATATATCTGGTCGATTCGCTGTTTGTCTCCTGAAGCTTCTCAGGATTTAGCGCATCCTTTACAATGACACCGATATGTGGGTCTATATAATCATAGTCCTGTGTATCGTACTTGTGATTTGACGGCGAAACAAACAGAGGATTAAAATAAATAACCTCTACGCCAAGCTTCTTTAAATAATCAAGCTTATCCATCACGCCCTTTAAGTCGCCGCCGTAAAAGCTGCACACATCAAAGGATGACGGATACTCATACCAGTCCTCTATCTTCTTAACAAATTTGTTGTCTACATAAATGTATTCATTGTCAACGACATCATTTGACTCGTCGCCATTCGCAAAGCGGTCAACGAATATCTGGTAAATGACTGCGCCCTTTGCCCAGTCAGGTGTCTTAAAGCCCGGCATGATTTTAAAATCGAACTCCGGAATCGCATTATGTGTTATGCCCAGAATATTATAAATAAAATCTTCGCCATTGCTCTTTATGACAAAATGATAATGAACCCTTGTATTTGCAACAGAAAACTCAGTCTGATAATAATCAAACACATCATCAGACATAATCTTCGTCATATTTATAAAATTCACACTGTCTCTTCTGTATAAGTGAAGCCAGACCGCATCCGCATCATCCTTCGCAGTCCTGAACTTTACCTTAACAGTATCTCCTGCCACAGGCTCCAGCGGTGTTCTGTAGCCTCCGGTTTCAGCAGCGAATAACGCTCTTATGTTCATGATTCCCTCCAAGTTAATCATATATAACCTTTTATTATTTTATAACACTGTATTTGTTTTTTCAACCCGTGCCAACAATTATTGACGCTCATCTAAGTCTGCATCCTGTCGCTTAAGTGTTACGTATATCATTATATGCTTTCTCATATCCTGCAATACACCCTGATATATTTATTGCCCTATAAAGAAATGCTTTTCATGCAAAAAAGACAGCTGTCGTTCGCTGTCTTTTAAGGAGAAGGTATTTTGCTTATGGGGTATAGCAAAAATAATTGTGTAAAATGTATTGGGGGTTTTACGATATATATAATATCACGACTTTGTAAATAAGTGTGCCCAATTTTTCGACAAATAAAAAGGTTTTTTTGTTGATTATAACTTACTTAAACCTTTAAAATGCTATGTTTTTTTCTTATTGCACAAATTAGTAAACCTTTTTTACTGCATTTTTACTTAAAACGTTTTAGTGGATGATTAGTATTTATTATGTCTTATTTTCTGTCACAATAAAATCATTATATGCCAACAACTTAACTTTTAAGCCAGAATTATTCTCCGGCGAAGCAAAAATCAGTTTGTTTCCATGATAAATATTGACAATACAAGATATTACAATATATAATTTAGTTAAACGGGGTTGGAGTCAAAAGGTATTAGGACGGAAGTATCTTAGGCTTTAAGTACAACGGCAGCATCTACTTCTACCGAAAGAACCTTCAGGGCGACATAACCGGCATAAGGAACAGCGCCGGCACGCTTATCACAGAGTACCGGTACGATGCGTGGGGCGACATCATAAGCGTGACAGGCACACAAGGAAACACCATAGGAGCCATCAATCCGTTCAGGTACAGGGGCTATTACTGGGATGAGGAGAGCTGGCTGTATTACCTTAACAGCAGGTACTATGATGCGGTGACGGGAAGGTTTTTGAATGCGGATAACTGCGTATCAACCGGTGGCGGAGTGCTGGGATATAATATGTTTGCTTACTGTTACAATAATCCGGTAATGCTGTCTGACAGCGCAGGAAACTGGCCGAAATGGCTTGAAGCAGCTGTTAAGACTGTAAAAAAAGTAGCAACAAATGTAGTGAAAAAAGGTGTTACATTTGCTATAAAATCAGCGGTTTATTCATCACCAGCAGCTAATGTAGTAAGATCAATAGTAAATGTTGTAAAAATCACATCTGTAATAAATAAGGAAATTAATATGATAAATGAGGCTAACATCAGACCGAGCATTAAACCAGAGTATAAAACTAAAGAGGAGGTTCTTGAAGCAGTTAAAACAGTTACTGATAAATATGATAATGTTCGGGCAAACTTTACGGATTCAGGTTTGCGAATTACTAATTCATACAAAATAAACAACCGTGTTGATAGACAAAAAATATCAATGATATATGCAAATAGTCCATTTACGGATAGAAGCTACAGTAATATTTCTGCTGAATGGCTAGGACATAATATTGTTTATAGTTGCTTAGAACCTTTTAAGGACGCACATATAGGTTGGATTGACTCTCTTGTTGATAGAACTGTTAACGTTGATTTAGATTACATCAGGGATAGTCATGATAGTATAAACGTTATCACAAAAGTTATGGAGGTATATGGATGGGAATAATTAAAAAGGTTGCTGTCGCTATTGTAATTCCAGTGGTTGTCCTTATTGTCATTGTGATACTTTTTGGAATACAGTTTAACAGCTGTACACGGCTAAAGATGGCAGAAGACTGGAAAGCTGAGACACAATTGGTTCCTTATGTAATGTATACGAGTGTGTATGATGATAATAAAGATTATGAGTTGTGTTTACGTTCTTTGTTTGATAAACATCATGATATTATGCAGGTTTTTACTATATTCGATTCAAGAATATATTTTCTATACTCTGTTTATGAGGATTATGATAATTCAAAGAGTTGTTTGTTTAATATAACATCAGTTAATATGTTGGATTCTAAAGATATTCGGGTCTTATATAGCGACGTATTTGAACCATCATCTGAATATCGAATGGACATAGCAAAGGATTATTCAGAGAGAAGAGCATTTTATTATGGTGGAAAGATTGTGATAAAAGATACTTCAAAGCTTATAGAATATGATATAAAAACAGATACAATAAAGAAATATGATCCAAAAGAGTATCAGTATCCTCAAAAAAGATATCAATATACAGTTAATGAGGATGGCAGCGAAATATTGCTTAAGGACACGGAAAGAGGAATTGAAAAACTGATTACGCTGGATGATATGGCGTCAAATCAATATATGCAGCAGATATTGTCTGTAAAAGATGAAACTTTACCAAGTGGTCTGTCACGAATTGATCATTTTTTGCGTAATGTACAGGAGCTCAATGGTAAAGCATATATAGTAGGAAGTATGTCCAATCCTCAAGGAGAAGAATTTGCAGTTTTATTTGAATATGATATAGATAGCAGTAAATTTAAATATGTTTTAAACTGTTGGTCGCCAGGATATTTAAATGATGAATTTTATCTGCTGGAATATTTAGAAGACTAAGATGATTTAACCACCATGAGAAAGAACGTCGTATTAAAGCAGACATATACATATGACGCGATAGGCAATCCTCTCACATACCTTGACGGCATGAACTTTATACCATAGTATGCAACCCAGACCGCCGGTGACGGTCCGGGTGTACGTGGACACGCGGAAGAAGGCTTGCCACATTCAACTGGGAAAGCACATCAGCATCATACGAGTATGATGACAGCGGCATAAGGACGAAAAAGACCGTGGACGGCGTGACGACAGAATACTTCCTGAACGGAAGCACCATCCTCTCACAGGTGACGGACGACGGAAGCACGGTC
>JAFRXK010000026.1 GCA_017442865.1 Lachnospiraceae bacterium
AATCGTGGAAGAATTAAAGGAGCTGTCGGAGAAGGAAGGAGCAGCGCAGGACGAGATAAGGCTTTGCTATGCAAAGGGACTGGTTAATCTTAGCAGTAAGCAGGAAGAAGCAGGAGCAAAGGCAAGCGTGGAAAAATTAAAGGAGCTGTCGGAGAAGGAAGGAGCAAGGCAGGACGAGATAAGGCTTTGCTATGCAAAGGGGCTGGCTAATCTTAGCAGTAAGCAGGAAGAAGCAGGAGCAGAGGAAAGCGTGGAAAAATTAAAGGAGCTGTCGGAGAAGGAAGGAGCAGCGCAGGACGAGATAAGGCTTTGCTATGCAAAGGGACTGGCTAATCTTAGCTTTAAGCAGAATGAATATGAAACAGAGATTAACATGGATAAACTAAGAAGATTATCAGAGGTGAAATGAAGGACACAGGAAGAAATTACATTAATATATACATGGGCACTTCCGAGAGTTTTTAACAGTTAAATAAATGTAATGGTCTCTTTATAAAAAAGATATGCCCCGGCTTGCTGTAGACAGGGCATATCTTTTTATGCAGAGCTTCAAATATTTATTCTACAATCCTTATCCCGCCGATATCCGGCTTTGCCACCATTGAGTAATTGGTGTGGTAGATTACGAAGCCGGGCTTCGCCTGAGGAACTTTTCTTATTTCTTTCTTTTTGATGTAGTCGATTTCGACCTTATCGCTTTCACGGCTCTTTGAGTAGTAGGCGGCGAGGGCGGCAGCTTCTTCAAAGGTTCTGTCCGGCACCTCTTTGCCCTCTGTTTTGAGGATTACGTGCGAGCCGGCTATGCCCTTTGCGTGGAACCACCAGTCGCCTCCTGTGGCAAATGAGAAGGTAAGCTCGTCATTTTGCAGGTTGTTTTTGCCGACGTAAATGTGGAAGCCGTCGGAGGAAATGTAGTGGAGCGGCTTGCTGGTGATGCGTGCCTTTTTGTCCTTCGCACCGCGCTTTTTAATGTAGCCTGCCTCGCGCAGCTCCTCCTTTATCTGCACAAGGTCTTCCTCCGCAAGTGCAATATCAAGGTTGTTGCTTACCGATTCGAGATAGTCGATTTCGTCCTTGGTCTCTGCGGTGAGGGTGGTGAGCGCATCGGCGGTACGCTTTAGCTTGACGTATTTATCAAAGTATTTCTGCGCATTTTCCCTGACAGACAGCATAGGGTCGAGCGGAATGGTGATTTCCTCGCCCGTGTAGTAGTTGAGCGCCTTCATTTCCTTACTTCCGTCTGTGACCTCATAGCCGTAGGTATTTATCAGCTCGCCGTACACCTTGTATTTATCCATCTTTTCCGTGTCCTTAAGCTGCTTTAATTGCAGGTCGTATTTCCTGCGGTTTCGCTCAAGGGAGGTGCTTACGACCTGACGCAAATCAACGGACTTCTGCCTGATGCGTGTCAGCCTGTTCTTTGATTCGTAATAATCCTCAAGCATAAGACTTACTGTCGGATAAGCCTTTGAGGTAAATGTGCTTAAGCAGGAAAGCGGCAGCACCGAAAACTCTGCGGGCATATCATTTTCATAAAGAATCTGCGGCGCAAAATTATGATTTTTAATGTCGTCCATCAGATTCATAAAGGTTCTCGCAAGGTGAAGCGCCTCAATGTCGGAAAGCTCATTTGCCTGCGCGTCCGAATCCATGCCCGCCAGATGGCATACCTCCTCGCCTATTATCGGACTGATGCCGGTAAAGGTGGTGTAAAGTGCCTTTGAGAGCTTCATATGCTTTTGCTTGAGCACCTCTGTAAATTCCTCCTCATTTGTTGCGAGAGGATTTTTCTTGTCCATAGTGTCTGGAATGAAGTAGCTTCTCCCCGGAAGCACCTCGCGCACCGAGCTCATATATGCAGGAACGTGCTTGATGCTGTCAATTATCATTGCGTCAGAGTCGCAGAAAATAATATTGCTGTGCTTGCCCATCAGCTCGACAATGAGCGTCTTGCGGCAAAGGTCGCCCATCTCGTCAAGATGCTCGATATCAATGTTTATGATTCGCTCAAGCCCCGGCTGGCTCACCTTTAAAATTCTGCCGCTGCCGATGTGCTTTCTTAAAAGCATGCAGAAATTCGGCGCAGTAAGCGGGCTTAGTTTGTTCTGGTCAGTTATATACATAAGAGGGAGACTTGCGCTCGCCGAAATGGTAAGCTTGTAAGTGTCCTTCTGATTCTTTATTGTAAGCAGAAGCTCGTCGGTCTCCGGCTGGGCGATTTTAGAAATTCTTCCGCCGCTGAGCTTTAAGTCAAGCTCGTAAGCTAAGGCAGAGATTACGGTTCCGTCTAAAGCCATTGTAAAACCTCCTGTTAAAGTAAAATTAAATCAAATATTCAGAATAAGCATAAAGATAGTATACATTTTTTATACGAAAGAGGCAAGGAAAAAAAGACAGTTTGAATTTCATCTGTTACACTGTTCCATAAATTAATTTTTGCAAAGCTTTTATATGTTTTAATATTCATGCGGCGGCAAAAAGTTAGTGAAATTATTTCAAAATGTATTATAATAATATTAAGAAGTGCAGATTAATATAATTCGATACCTTGTATCGGGTTAGGAGCGGAGGATGTTATGGACGAACTGATACTTATTGCTGCCGTAGTTGCTGTCATTTTAGCAGCATTTTTAATTATAAGAGGAATTTTAAAGAAGATAAAGTGGCTCATTATTATAGGCATTGTTGTGATTTTGGCGCTCGGCATAAGCTGGGAGTCGGTGTTTGATGCCATAAAGGCTGTGATTAAATAAGCTTAAGGCAGCATTATGATTATTTAAGGTGATAAAGGGACTGTTCGAGATAAGCTTAAGGCAGCATTATGATTATTTAAGGTGATAAAGGGACTGTTCAGGAGATGATTTGAGGTCATATGACGGGCAGCCCCTTTTGTGATTGCATTTGAGGTCGGCTTAAGCCATCGCTAATATTCATGCACGGTTTTATATGAAATATAGACAAAAATAATTTTCAAACAAAAGAAGTATAGTTCAATATGTTGACTGAATAATATAGAAATGATACAATTTATATGAAATATCAATAAAAAATATTGAGTAAAGTACGAAAAAATATATAAAATAACTGAGATAATGCAAAATAATAGCATTGATGTTATTTGTGCCGCAGCAGGCAGCGGCAGAATGGAGCATTTTATGAAAGAGGTAAAGATACTGGAGATTAAGAAGAGTGTATTTGAGGACAATGACAGGGAGGCGGATGCGCTGAGGGGTGAGTTGCATGAAAAGGGCATTTTCCTGCTGAATCTTATGTCATCGCCGGGGTCGGGAAAGACGACCACTCTGCTAAGAACGATTGAAGCACTGAAGGACAGGCTTAAGATTGCGGTTATGGAGGCGGATATTGATTCTGATGTGGATGCACATGCGATTGCGGGTGCCGGAGTGAAGGCGATTCAGCTTCATACGGGCGGCATGTGCCACCTTGACGCGGGCATGACAAGACAGGGACTTGAGGGGCTTGAGGCAGCCGAGGCTGATCTTGTTGTGCTTGAGAATGTGGGGAATCTGGTGTGCCCGGCGGAGTTTGATACCGGCGCAGTTAAAAATGCGATGATTCTTTCGGTGCCGGAGGGACATGACAAGCCGCTTAAATATCCGCTGATGTTTGAGGTTTGCGACGTTGTGCTGATAAATAAAATCGACGTTCTGCCTTATTTTGATTTTGACCTTGAAAAATGCCGTGAATATGTCCGCATGAGAAACCCTGAGGCTGAAATTATTCCGATATGCGCAAAGACCGGCGAAGGCATAGATGCGTGGGCAGACTGGATTTTAAGGGAAGTGGCAGCGTGGAAGGCAGATAAATAAAGCATCGGCAGCGTGGAAGACAGAAAAAAAACATGCTTACAGTCTGATTGGGGGCAGGCTTAAGCATTTGAAATATAATTTGCGAAAGGAGAAAGTTTTATGTTATCACATGATATCAGAAATCCTGATTTTGTACCGGAGTTTGCTATAAATGAGCCACCGCGAAAGCTTATTCTGAAGCTGGGGCAAAAGATTACTGACCGAATCGGACATAAGGTTACGGTTGAGGACCCTGAATATTGGGGACTTGCCTGTCTTATGACGGATGAAATGGCAGAGGTGGCGCTTAAGATGAAGGTTCGTAAGCCGATGTTTCTGGAGGACATTGTGAAGGTCACCGGAAAAGAGCCAAAGCATCTGGAGGAGCTTTTGCAGGAGATGAGCGAAAGAGGCGTGATGGAGTACAACTGGGAGAATTCTGAGCGCAGAAAGCAGTATGTGCTCCCGATGTTTGTACCGGGCAGCGCAGAATTTACCAATATGAAAAAGAAGCAGCTTGAGGAGCATCCTGAGCTTGCAAGATTTTTTGAGAGAATGACGCATCTGCCACTCGAAAAGATTACGCCTATGGTGCCGCCGGGAGGTTCAGGCATAGGCATGCATGTTATTCCGGTGGAGAAGGCGATTGAGGCTGAAAATCAGTCGCTTCCGATAGAGCATATTTCGCACTGGCTGAAAAAATACGACCAGTATGCGGCGACGCCTTGCTCATGCCGTATGGGACGAGAGATTCTGGGCGAGGGCTGCGGCGATGACCCTGAGGGCTGGTGCATTGCAGTGGGCGATATGGCGCAGTACTGCGTTGAGACACACAAGGGACGTTTCATTGATTATGACGAGGTCATGGAGATTCTTAAGAGGGCAGAGGACAATGGCTTTGTACATCAGATTACCAATATTGACGGCGAGGATAAAATATTTGCAATATGTAATTGTAATGTGAACATTTGCAATGCGCTTCGTACCTCGCAGCTTTACAATACTCCTAATATGTCGCGTTCAGCATATGTTGCAAGGGTTACGCCGAAGGACTGCGTTGCATGCGGCAGGTGCGTAGAGTACTGTCCGGCAGGTGCGGTTAAGCTGGGACAGAAGCTTTGTACGAAGGATGGCGAGATTGAATATCCTAAGCAGCCGCTGCCTGATAAAATCAGATGGGGCAAGGATAAATGGACGGAGGATTACAGGGATAAGAACCGGATTAACTGCTACGATACCGGTACGGCGCCTTGTAAGACGGCGTGTCCGGCGCATATCGCAGTTCAGGGCTATCTTAAGATGGCTGCACAGGGCAGATATCAGGATGCGCTGGCACTTATCAAGAAGGAGAATCCGTTCCCGGCAGTCTGCGGTCATGTCTGCAACAGACGCTGCGAGGATGCCTGTACGAGAGGTACTATTGACGAGGCTGTTGCAATTGATGAGGTTAAGAAATTTATCGCACACAAGGATCTCGACGCAAAGACAAGATACATTCCTAAGAAGGTCATTCCGTCAAACAACGGCGGCTTTGATGAAAAGATTGCCATTATCGGAGCAGGCCCTGCGGGACTTTCCTGTGCATTTTATCTTGCCGAAAAGGGCTACAGACCTACAGTATTTGAGAAGAATCCGCTCCCGGGCGGCATGCTTGTGTATGGTATTCCTTCATACAAGCTTGAAAAGGATGTCGTTGCGGCAGAGATTGACGTGATTCGTGAAATGGGCGTGGATATAAAGTGCGGCGTTGAGGTTGGAAAGGATATTACGCTTGACGAGCTGAGAAAGCAGGGCTACAAGGCGTTTTATATTGCTATCGGCTGCCAGGGCGGAAAGAAGGCAGGCGTTGACGGAGAAGATGCGAAGGGCGTTATGACGGCTGTTGATTTCCTTGGAAGGGTAAGCAGCGGCGATGTGGTGAAGCTTACCGGAAAGAGCGTTGTTGTAGGCGGCGGAAACGTTGCCATTGATGCGGCAAGAACCGCACAAAGATGCGGCACAGAGGAAACCATGCTGTTCTGCCTTGAGGGCAGGGACATTATGCCTGCCTCGGATGAAGAGGTAAGTGAGGCAGAGGAGGAAGGCGTAAGGATTAATAATGGCTGGGGCCCGAAAGAGATTCTTACAAAAGACGGCAAGGTAAAGGGAGTCGTATTCAAACGATGCACCTCGGTTTACGATAAGGATGGCAGATTCAGTCCGGTATATGATGAAGAGGATATAATGACTGTCGAATGTGAAAATGTATTTCTGGCTATCGGACAGACGATTATCTGGGGCGATTTGCTTAAGGGCTCAAAGGTTGAGCTTGGACGCGGAAACGGCGCGGTGGCTGACCCGCTTACATACCAGACCGCTCAGCCGGACATTTTCGTTGGCGGCGACGTTTATACGGGACCGAAGTTTGCGATAGATGCAATCGCGGCAGGAAAGGACGGCGCAATATCGATACACCGCTTTGTTCATCCGAACTGCTCGCTTACGATAGGACGAAACAGAAGACAGTTTATCGAGCTTGACAAGGATAATATTGTGGTTGAAAGCTATGATAATTCGTCGCGTCAGATACCTGGCAGGAACAAGAATATTGATGAAAAGAAGTCATTCAGGGATGCGAAGCTTACATTTACGGAGGAGCAGGTTAAGACAGAGACGGCAAGATGCCTTGGCTGCGGAGCTTCGGTTGTAGATACAAACAAATGTATCGGCTGCGGCGTCTGCACGACAAAATGTGAGTTTGACGCTATTCATCTTTATCGAGAGCTTCCGGAGTGCAGTAACATGAGGACTACGGAGGATAAGCTTAAGGGCATCCTTCCGTACATGGCAAAGAGGGCAATTAAGCTTACATTCAGCAGGCAGGATTAATTTATGCATGAGTTAAGTATTGTGTTTCATATAATTAAAACCATTGAGCAGGTGGGGGAGGAGAATAAGCTTGAGCATGTCAATTCGGTGACGCTTGAGGTCGGAGAGGTCTCGGCGGTTATTGATGAGTATCTCGGCGACTGCTGGAAATGGGCGGCTGACCGAAGCGAGCTTCTAAAGGGAGCAAGGCTTGTTATTGAAAAGCTTCCTGCCGTAACGATGTGCGAGACCTGTGAACGCACATACGCTACGGTGCAGTACGGCAGGATTTGTCCGTACTGCGGCAGTGAAAGAACTTATCTGTTAAGTGGGCGAGAGATAAATATAAAAGAAATAGAGGTCGGATAACGGCCCCGGAACGGAGGAATGGTTATGTTGTTTCAGGTTTATGGCGATGGCGCCGGTTATCAGTTTTTAGGCTGGATTTTAGTATTCTTGGGCTTGATAGTAATGAATGAGATTGCACGCCGCTCGAAGGCAGGCGGAATATTCTGCTTTTTGATTCTTCCGGCAGCACTTACAATTTACTTTATTGCAATTCAGATTGGCGCTGCAGGCGGCGCAGAATGGGCACTTAAAAATCAGACCTACACACAGATGAACAGCTGGTTCCATTATGCGAAGCTTTACGCTGCAACGGCAGGCTGTATCGGATTTATGATGCTCAAATACAAATGGAAAATCGGCGCAACAGAGTGGTTTAAGGTGTTCCCGTTTGTTATTGTAGGCATTAACATTTTAATCGCAGTCGGCAGTGATTTCGAGTCCGGCATCAAGGGCTTTATGTCGCTTGCTGAAAATGGCGACCGCTGGTGGAGATCATCAGAGGGCGTGTGGCTGTACGGCGGCTGGTGGAACTGGGCAAACGGTATTGCAGGTATTATAAACATAGCATGTATGACAGGCTGGTGGGGCATATACTCATCAAAGAAGAGACAGGATATGCTCTGGCCGGATATGACCTGGTGCTACATCCTTGCTTATGATGTATGGAATTTTGCATATACATACAATAATCTTCCGACACATTCATGGTACTGCGGACTTGCACTTTTACTTGCTCCTACATTTGCGGCAATGTTCTGGAACAAGGGCGGCTGGATTCAGAACCGCGCAAATACGCTGGCACTCTGGTGTATGTTTGCACAGGTATTCCCGAATTTCCAGGATAGAGGAGTATTTGCAGTGCTTCCATCGCTTTATACAGACGGAGCAGCTGAGGTTGCAACCGCTGCGGCAAGACCGGTTGGCGCAGACCCTAGAATGCAGGGCGTTATTTCTGCACTTGCACTCATAATAAACGTTGCAATATTTGCTTACATTATGAAGCGTTCGGTTAAGCAGAAGAAGAATCCTTACAGGCACGAAATATTCACAGACCAGAGGGATTTCATAGAGGCAATGGAAAGAGCAGAGGAGTATTAATTTGAGCTTTACGGATTTCGTTGATAAAAAAGAGAAAAAGGTCGAGTATATCGAGCTGGTTTATGACCTGATATTTGTTTATATGATAGGCAGGAATAATTCGCTGCTGCATATAACAGAGAATGGATTTGTCAAGCCACAGGCGCTGCTTGCTTATATATTCTGCACGCTGGCAATTATCCAGATATGGAATTTCACCACCTTTTACATTAATATGTTCGGACGAAACAGCATCAGAGACCATATTTTCCTGTTTGTAAATATGTATCTTATGTATTTTATCGGACAGAGTGTGCGGACGGATTTTGAAAGCTATGTAGCACAGTACCATATTGCATGGGGACTTATACTTATAAATATTGGTATGCAATATCTTATAGAGCTGAAAAATCATAAGGCGGATGTGTGGAATGTTGATATCTGCAGGAGGATGATGCTTACGCTGTTTGTTGAGGCGGCGCTTGTGTTTGCGGGAGGCTTTGTTCATATCACAACCGGAGTTGTGCTTTCGGGCGCTGCAATTTTTACAGGTATTGTCCTGACAATGCTTAGCAGATATAAAAGCATCGGTGGACAGATTGATTTTGCGCATCTTACCGAGCGGGCGATGCTTTATGTCGTGTTCACCTTCGGAGAGATGATTATCATGCTGGCGGTTTATTTCAACAACGAAGGAAAATGGAGCTGGAATACTATCTATTTCTCGCTTCTGGCGTTTCTGATTGTTGTGGGGCTGTTTTTAAGCTATGGTTATCTGTACGACCATATTATTGACAGGGAAGGCAGCTACGATGGAATGCTTTATATGATAATCCACATTTTTATCATATTTGCGATGAACAATATCACTGCTTCGCTTGAGTTTATGCGCGAGGATGAAATAGACCTGCTTCCAAAGATGCTGTTTCTGGTAATATCACTGGTTGCATTTTTTGCTTTTCTGCTTTTGCTTAAGGGCTACACAAAGAAAAAATGCAGACCGACAAGGACATTCCTTACGGAGAGCGGCGCGGCAACTGCAGCGTTTGTTGTATTAATGCTTGTCTTCAGAGAGGATATGAAGGTAAATATACTTATCAGCGTGATTTATGTATTTATGATTTTTATTATGCTTTTTGCAACATATAAAAATGCCGATAAGCAGGAGAAAGTCTGCCGGCAGGGCTGAGAGAAACAATCGGCTGCTCTTCTGTCAGATTCTGCACTGAAAAAAGTGCCCGGGGCAACGAATGGGCTGCCGCTTATGGTAGAAAAACAACTTTTAACAGTAAAAGACAAGGAGGAATCATATGTCAAAGTTTTGTACAAATTGCGGAACACAGCTTGAAGATAATGTTAATTTCTGCCCGAATTGCGGAACGAAGGCTTCCGCTAATGCTTCTGAGCAGCCAAACCCTGCGCAGTACACACAGCAGGGACAGCCAAACCCTGTGCAGTACACACAGCAGGGACAGCCAAACACTGCGCAGTACACACAGCAGGGACAGCCAAACCCTGCGCAGTATACACAGCAGGGGCAGCCGAATCCTGCAGGTGCTTACGCCGGAAACGGCATGGTAAGGCAGGGAATTCCGGCACCGGGCTTTTCAAACAGGGTGAATCATCCGGAGATACTGGCCGCTGTCAAGAAAAAACGTAAGGCAGCAGGCGTTTTTGCCCTGTTCCTTGTTCCGCTTCCGTTTATAGGCTTTATCATTTACAGTATTGTAAGCGATAAAATGGAGACGGCGGATGCGGCAAAATACGGTGCCATTGTATCGGCAATATTCCTTGTTTTTGCGATATACAGCCTTATTAAGGAGCGTCCGAAGAATACCTATGAGGCGATAGTTGTTGACAAGAAAACCCGCCGGACGAACGATAAATCCGATAATGATAACTATTACACCGAATATATCACCGTGGTAAAGACAACAGAGGGCAAGAAAAAGAAGATTGTTGAGCGCGAGGGCTCGCAGATATGGGCGTGGAATTATCTTGAGATGGGCGACAGGTTCAAATACCACCCACAGTTCAATTTCCCTTACGAGCTTTATGATAAATCAAAAGCACCGTATATCGTATGCATAAGCTGTGGTACGAAAAACCCGGTTGAAGATGACAGATGTAAGAAGTGCGGCCTGCCGTTAATTAAATAGGAGGTGCGAGAGTGTCGGAGTCAAAATACACATATAATACAAGAGTTAAGCTATGCGAGGATGGAAGATACCGCTGGATATATGAAATGAGTCTGCTTAAAAATCCGACGATTTTATTTCTTATCATAAAGATATTTTTCGCAATATTTCTTGTGATATTCGGCGTAACGACCATTGCCGACTTTATAAGGTTCAAAAAAGCTGAAGCTTTGTTTAATAATGCGAAGGTATTAGGCATTATATTTCTTGTGTTTATGGCGATTGTCATTATTTCATACCTGATTTACACAGCGGTAATGGGCGGAAAATACATTATTGAGTTTGAAATGGACGAGAAGGGCGTTAATCATAAGCAGATTCCGTTTCAGGCAGAAAAGGCGAGAAAAATCGGTGAGATAACAGCGCTTGCCGGTTCTGCAAAAGGAAGCTTCACGACTACGGGAATCGGAATGAATGCAACAAGAACAGAAATGTATTCTGATTTTTCAAAGACGAGAAAGGTAAAGTCATATCCGAGGCGAAATCTTATCAAGGTGAACGGCCTGCTCAGCCGTAATCAGGTTTATGCTATGTCGGAGGACTTTGAATTCGTGAAGGATTATATAATTTCACACTGCGAAAATTTAAAAAAATAGAAGTTCATGGGAGGTTATTATGTCTGTAAAGTTAAATAATGTTGAATGCTGTGGATGCGGTGCGTGCGAGAATATTTGTCCAAAGCATGCAATTACAATGGCAGAGGATAAAGAGACATTCAGGTATCCGAGTATCAATAAGGATTTATGCGTGGAGTGCGGACTGTGTGAAAAGACTTGTCCTTTGAATTATGATGATTATATAAAGCCGGATGGTGTGAAGGCATTAGTTGGAATTAATAAATCTGCAGATGTGAATTTTAAGAGCTCATCGGGAGGAGCATTTTCTTCAATATATGAATCGTACCTTCAGGATGGCTATATAATATATGGTGTTAAATTTGATGAGAATTTGCAGCCGGTTCATGACGCAGCCGGTACTGCAGAGGAATGTGAAAAGTTCAGAAAATCAAAGTATGTGCAGAGCCTTGATAACGGATGCTATAAGAAGGCGGCGGCTGATTTAAAGGCAGGAAAAAAAGTATTGTTCTCAGGTACATCATGTCAGTGTGCAGCTTTAAATGCTTTTATGAAGGCATTGAGAATAAATACTGAAAATCTTGTTACAGTAGCAATTGTGTGTCATGGCGTTCCAAGTCAGAGGATGTTTGAGGAATATGTCAAGGAAGAGGAAAGAAAGCAGAATGCGAAAATAATCAGTTATTCCTTTAAAAACAAGGCGCCTCATGATAATGGGATTGATACCAGATCTTCATACATAATATTTGATAATGGTCAGACATCCATAAGAACGACAAGGAATGACCCATTCCTGCGTGGATATTATTTAAGATTGTTTTACAGACCTTCCTGTGGACTGTGCCATTTTGCACGACAGGAAAGAGTTTCGGATATAACAATCGCAGATGCGTGGGGAATTAATAAACAGTACCCGGAGCTTAAGCCTGTCGAAGGCGTATCGCTGATACTTTTTAACACTGCGAAGGGAAAAGAGAAGCTTGCAGAAATCAGTGAAAAAATGAATCTGTATGAAGTGTCTACAGATTGGGCGTTAAACAGTCAGGCGCTCTTTAGCAGACCGACTGAGATGAATCCAAACAGGCAAAGGTTCTTTGAACTTTGGGAAAAAACAGACTTTAAGAAGGCAGTATACAGGTGTACAAGACCGACATTTAAGAAAACTGTATTATTTGCACTTCGTCCAATAAAAAAAGCTTTAAAGAAGATTAAAAAATAAATTACAGCCTGTTAAGCTGAAGAGCCGGAAGCAGGCAGCAGAAAAAAGATTAGTGCAGTCATGCTTTTGGTAAATAAGGTGCTTTTGTAAACGGAGTTTTTCTGTAGGCAAAAGCACCTTGTTTACTTTTATAATTGCTGTTTTAAATGTATTATTTATCGAATTACGATAAATAATACTTGATAATCATAAAAAACTGTGATATCATATGAACTGAACAGATAAGAAAGGTCCGCTTTTCGGACATGGGAGGTATGATATTATGAAGCAGAAGACATTATCAGATTTACTGAAGGTTTTTATTGTAGGACTGGGAGCGGTTTTACTGATTGTATGTGTATGGACGATTCCGTCATTCGGGCAGTCTGTTGTGAAGACAAATTCTGAGTTTGCATATTGTTATTATCCGTGGCTGGTTTTTCTTTTAATAGCTGCGCTGCCGTGCTTTATATCACTTGTTTTGGCATGGCTCATTGTGGACGGCGTCGGTAAAAATAATTCTTTTACATTAAAGAATGCATCGCTTTTAAAGTGGATTTCGATTCTGGCGGCAGGTGACGCGGCGTTTTTCTTTGTTATGAACGTTATTTATCTTTTTATGAACATGAATCATCCTGGCATAGCGCTTATGTCGCTTATCGTAGTATTTATGGGCGTGTTGATTTCGATAGTGGCAGCGATGCTTTCAAGGCTTGTCAGGGAAGCGGCAGGGCTTAAGGAAGAAAGCGATTTGACGATTTAGGAGGTGCGGACATGGAAGATGAAATCATTTTTAACATTGACGTTATGCTTGCAAAGCGCAAGATGAGTGTCACCGAATTGTCTGAGCGTGTAGGAATCTCGCTTGCAAATATGTCTATCCTGAAAAATGGCAGGGCGAAGGCGATAAGGGTTTCCACACTGGCAAAGCTTTGCGCGGCGCTGGACTGCCAGCCGGGGGACTTATTGGAGTATAGGAAGAAAGAAGATAACACATGATGAGAAAAAGCATTATTTTAATATTAATCGCAGGAATCCTGTTGTTTACAGGCTGTCGCACAGGCAAAATTTATCGCCTGCCGGATAATATTTCAGAGCTTAAGACAGGGACGTATATTAATCCTGACGATAAAGAAGACAGTTATTTAACTATTATATATAATGGCAGGGAATATGCTGCTTACGGAGTTCAGGGAAAAACTATTAAGGACAGCATGATAGATAAATGCATCGGATATATTGACGGAGATACCAATTCAAGAGTATATTCTTTAGTAGATACAAAAGATTATATTGCAGATTATTATGTGAACGGTGTAATGGAGCAGGTCGGATTCTTAAGAGCAATCGATACAATCGGTAAGTCAGTAGATACGCCGGATTATATTGATGATTTGGAATATGATATCTGGAAATGAATGAACAGGTGGCAGACTGGAGATTATTATGGAACAAATGTCATTATTTGAAAATGAAGTGCCGCAGCCGCTGGCAGCAAGGCTCAGACCGCAGACGCTTGATGAGTTTGCGGGGCAGAAGCATCTGCTGGGCGAAGGCATGGTATTAAGAAGGCTTATTGAGAGCGACCAGATTTCGTCAATGATATTCTGGGGACCGCCGGGAGTAGGAAAAACTACGCTTGCTCGCATTATTGCTAACAGGACCAAGGCAGAATTTATTGATTTTTCGGCGGTTACAAGTGGTATAAAGGACATCCGTGCCGTGATGCAGAATGCTGAGGAAGGCAGAAAATACGGCAGGAAGACAATTGTGTTTGTGGACGAGATTCACAGATTTAACAAGGCACAGCAGGATGCATTTCTGCCATTCGTGGAGAAGGGCAGCATCATTCTGATTGGTGCAACGACTGAAAATCCGTCCTTTGAAGTAAACGGCGCTCTTTTGTCACGCTGTAAGGTATTTGTGCTTAAAGCGCTTGAGAAGGATGATGTTGTGGGGCTTCTTAAGCGTGCGCTTAAGGATGAGCGGGGCTTTGGCAGCCAGCAGGTTAATATTTCGGAGGATATCCTTGACAAGCTTGCTTATTTTTCAAATGGAGACGCCAGAACAGCGCTTTCCACGCTTGAGATGGTGGTGTTAAACGGAGAGATAAATTTTGACGGCAGCATTACGGTAACTGAAAATGTGCTGGAGCAGTGCATTTCAAAGAAGTCACTGCTTTACGATAAAAACGGCGAGGAGCATTACAATCTTATATCTGCACTGCACAAGTCCATGAGAAATTCTGACCCGGATGCGGCGGTTTACTGGCTTGCAAGAATGCTTGAGGCCGGTGAGGATCCTTTGTATGTTGCCAGAAGGGTTACGAGATTTGCAAGCGAGGATATCGGACTTGCGGATACAAATGCGCTTAACGTTGCGGTAAATGCTTATCAGGCGTGTCATTATATTGGCATGCCGGAGTGCACGGTTCATCTTACCGAGGCGGTCGTGTATATGGCGATGGCGCCAAAGTCAAATGCGCTTTATGCTGCATACGAGACAGCAAAGCTTGACGCTATAAAGAGCATGGCTGAGCCTGTTCCGCTGCAGATTAGAAATGCAGTGACCGGGCTTATGAAGGATTTAAACTATGGCAAGGGATATCAGTATGCCCATGATTATGAAGAAAAGCTTACTAGGATGAGCTGCCTGCCGGAGAATATAGCAGACAGGGAGTATTATATTCCTACCGAAGAGGGCAATGAAGGAAAGATTAAAGCAAGGCTTAAAGAAATAAAAGAGTGGAAAAAACAAAAATAGGAGGACGTATAATGGAGGAGAAAAACTTACAGTAGTTATTGCATTAGGCTATGGTAAGACAGAGGGTGTTTTTCATAAATCCAAGGAGATGAGTGCAGTAAGTAATGTAAGTGATAATTCACCGGAATGGTTTAAGAAGGGCGTTGAGGCTGCGCTTATTGCTCCGACAGCGGTAAACCAGCAGAAGTTTAAGTTTGAACTTAATGGTAATAAGGTTTCGGCAAAGCCAGGGCTGGGCTTTTACAGTAAAGTTGATTTGGGTATTGTGAAGTACCATTTTGAAGTTGGTGCCGGAAAAGAGAATTTCAAGTGGAATTAAAAAAGGAAAGAGATTGCAAATGAATAAAGTTTCTGCGCTTATAGGAAGGGCAATTACATTTGTGGTTTCTTTTTTTTTGCAAATTGTGTGAGGGTAATTAATAAAATGAAGTATTTACAGGAGATAATTAACGGCAGACTTTGCAACATTGCAGAAAATGGTACTGGTAATGCGACGGTTTTTTTGCCACTCGATCCGGACACAGACGGTGACTGGCAGGAGGTTCCGAGACTGGTGTGTGATATTCTTAAAGACAAACCTTTTCGAATCATAGGCTTTAAAGCCGGTGACTGGGACAGGGAGTTGTCACCATGGGAGGCTGAAGGCGTTTTTAAAAATCAACGGTTTGCCGGCAATGGAATTGAAACCCTTAAGTGGCTTATGAGCGATGAGGTTTCTGCATTTGCAGGGGATGAAAGATATATTGTCGGATATTCTTTAGGAGGACTGTTTGCACTCTGGAGTTATTACGAGAGCAGACGGTTTAAAGGCGTGGCAAGCTGCTCAGGCTCTTTGTGGTATCCTGGCTGGAAGGAGTATGTAGCAGGTAAAGAGACAGTAGAAGGCAGTAAGATATATTTAAGCCTTGGAGACAGAGAAGAAAAGACCAGAAATCCTGTTATGGCGGCTATAGGTGATATTACAAGAAAGTTTTGCGATATATACAAAGCAGATAATAAGCTGTCTGATTTTCATTTTGAATGGAATGCAGGAAATCATTTTGCGGATGTGCATATGCGGCTTGCAAAGGGAATTGCATGGCTGCTTTTATAAATATAAAATAATTGTTAAAATGCACAAAAACAATACTGAAATAAACAAATTTATATACATATTGCCTCAAATTTTGTATAAAACGTTGACTTGTTAAATTCAATGTCTTATAATATCTTAGTCTATATATTTAAAGTTATATTGGGGTAAATATGAGGCGAAATATGTTATACGGTATCCTTAAGATAAAGGCTTGATGATTTAAGTTTATCTGCCTGACTGCTTTCGGGACTAAGATGGAGGATTTTATGATAAGAAGCATGACAGGATTCGGACGCGGAGAGGCTTCTGATGAAAAGTACAAGATTTCAGTTGAGATGAAGTCTGTGAATCATCGTTATATGGAGCTTGGCATTAAGATGCCGAAGAAGTTTAACGTGTTTGAGTCAAATATACGTTCTTTGCTTAAGAAGGATATACAAAGAGGCAAGGTGGACCTTTTTGTTACTTATGAGGTGTTCGAGGACAGCATTGTTGATCTTAAGTACAACAGCGGACTGGCTGAGGGTTACATGAAGATTTTTGAGAAAATGGTAGAGCAGTTTGGTATTGAGAATGATATCAGGGTTTCTACACTGGCAAGATTTCCGGAGGTCATTACAACAGAGCAGGCTGACGAGGATGAGGAGACATTGTGGAAGCTTTTAGAGACTGCGATAAGCGGTGCGGTTGAGAAGTTTGTCGAGCAGAGAATCACTGAGGGCGAGGCTTTAAAGAATGATTTGTGCGCAAAGCTGGACTCAATGCTTGTCAATGTGGATTACATTGAGGAGCGCGCTCCTAGGATTATCGAGGAGTACAGACAGAAGCTTTTTGAAAAGGTTGCAGAGTTTCTGGCGGATTCTTCAATTGAGGAGAACAGGATTGCGGCAGAGGTTGCGCTGTACACAGACAAGATATGTGTTGATGAGGAGCTGGTGAGACTACGCACACATATTAAGGGCATGAAGGATACTCTCATTGCAGGAGGTTTTGTCGGCAGAAAGCTTGATTTTATCGCACAGGAGATGAACCGTGAGGCGAATACCATTTTGTCAAAGGCGAATGATATGACGGTATCTGACAGGGCTATTGAGCTTAAGACTGATATTGAGAAGATAAGAGAGCAGGTTCAGAATATTGAGTAGCATTATTGATAATCAGGTTAAACGGAGGAAGAGAATGCGCAGAAAAAAAGGAAAGCTTGTTATTATTTCCGGCTTTTCGGGAGTCGGCAAGGGAACTGTGGTTAAGGAGCTGCTTGATAAGCATCAGGATGAGTATGTCCTGTCCATTTCCATGACGACGAGGGCGCCGCGCGATGGCGAACAGGAGGGCGTTAATTATTATTATGTTTCAGATGAGCAGTTTGAGGATATGATAGAAAATGACGGTTTTCTGGAGCATGCGGGCTATGTCGGACATTATTACGGTACGCCGAAGAAGCTGGTTACCGATTCCCTGAACAAGGGAAAGAATGTGGTGCTTGAGATTGAGGTGCAGGGCGCGCTTCAGGTGAAGGAAAAGTATCCTGAGAGCATTATGATATTTATAATACCGCCAAGTGCGAGGGAGCTTAAAAACAGGCTTGTCGGACGAGGCAGCGAGACGCCTGAGCAGATTGAGGGCAGATTAAAGAGAGCCGGACAGGAAGCCGGACAGATGGAACATTATGATTACCTTGTGGTAAATGATATTGTTGAGAAATGTGCCGAGCGAATACATGAGATTACTCAGACAAAGCCGGATTTAGCTGATGACAGAAAAGAGGTTATCAGACTTATGCAGGAAGATGTTAATAATTTTTTATTAGAAGATTAATGATAAAGGAGATAAATGATATGTTACATCCATCATACAATGATTTAATGGAATCAGTTAACAGCGCTGTTGAGCAGGGCGAGGAGCCTGTTGTTTCAAGCAGGTATTCTATTGTTATTGCTACATCTAAGAGAGCAAGACAGATTATACAGGGCGACCCGGCTATGGCAGGCGGAGACCCTAAGAAGCCGCTTTCACTTGCGGTAAACGAGGTGTATGAGTGCAAGGTTAATATCCTTCCGGAAGGAACTGATGTTGAAGAATTAAAGAGAATAGCAGTAGAGGAAGCGATAGAGCGTGTGAAGAAGGAGAAGCTTGAGGAAGAGGCTGCAAAGGCGGCTAAGGCTGAAAAGACTGAGAACGCTGAAAATACAGAAGAATCAGATGAATCAGAAGAATCTGAGAATGGTGAAGCAGATGACGCCGAGGATGAAGATTTTGACGAAGAATCAGAGGATTCAGAAGAACAGACTGATGCAGAATAGTTATTTGAGGAATATAGTTTGATGAAGGTTTTATTTATATCACTTGGCTGTGATAAGAATCTTGTAGACTCTGAAAAAATGCTGGATATGCTTGGTAAAAAGGGCTATGAGTTTACTGATTTTGAGGCTGAGGCAGATATTATAGTTGTAAATACATGCTGCTTTATAGGCGATGCAAAGGAAGAAAGCATAAATACTATACTTGAGATGGCGCAGATGAAGACGGAGGGCAGGTGCAAGGCTTTGATTGCTGCCGGCTGTCTGGCGCAAAGATACAGGGATGAGATTCTTACGGAGATACCGGAGCTTGACGGCATTGTCGGTACAAATTCCTGCGAGGCGCTTGCAGAGGTTATTGAAAATGCGCTTAAGGGAAAGAAAGAAAGCGTGTGTGAGGACATTAATCTTGTGCAGACGCAGCACAGCGAAAGACTTCTTACAACCGGCGGACATTATGCATTTTTAAAGATTGCAGAAGGGTGTGATAAGCATTGTACCTATTGTGTTATTCCAAGCGTTAGGGGCAGATACAGAAGCGTGCCTATGGAGGAGCTTGTGAATGAAGCACAGCTGCTTGCCGACAAGGGAGTAAGGGAGCTTATACTTGTTGCACAGGAGACGACGCTTTACGGTACTGATTTGTATGGTTACAAGGCGCTTCCACAGCTTCTAAAGGCACTTGCGAAGATAGACGGCATTTACTGGATAAGAATACAGTACTGTTATCCTGAGGAGATTACGGACGAGCTGATTGAGACTATAAAGACTGAGAAGAAGGTATGTAATTATCTTGACGTTCCTATCCAGCACGCCAGCGATGCAGTTTTAAAGCGAATGGGCAGAAGAACAACCAAGGCGCAGCTTATTGATAAGATTAAGTCAATCCGAAAGGAAATTCCGGATATTGCACTGAGGACTACGCTTATCACGGGCTTCCCGGGAGAGACACAGGAAGACTTTGAGGAGCTTATGGAGTTCGTGGACGAGATGGAGTTTGACAGACTTGGAGTGTTTACCTATTCACAGGAGGAGGATACTCCGGCGGCAGCAATGCCTGACCAGATAGAGGAGAGCATCAAGGAGGACAGGCGTGATGCGGTTATGGAGCTGCAGCAGGAGATTTCACTTGAGCGCTGCGAGAATATGATTGGCAGAACTGTTGAAGTGATGATTGAGGGAAAGGTAGCAGACGAAAATGCTTACGTTGGGCGTACATATATGGATGCGCCGAATGTTGACGGGTATATATTTATTAATACAGAGCTTGAGCTGATGACCGGAATGTTTGTGGACGTTGTGGTTACGGGGGCTTTGGAATATGATTTGATTGGAGAGATTAAAGATGAATATACCAAATAAACTTACACTTATGAGAGTATGTCTTATTCCGGTATTCCTTTTGTTTATGCTTACAAACATAGGCGGGGAAGCCGGAAGGTATATTGCACTTGTTATATTTTGTGTGGCAAGCCTGACTGACTTTCTGGATGGCTATCTTGCCAGAAAGAATAATCAGGTAACTAACTTTGGCAAGTTTATGGATCCGCTGGCGGATAAGCTTTTGGTCTGCTCGGCACTTATATGCTTTGTGGCAAACGGACAGCTTCCGGCTTGGATTGTTATTGTGATTATTGCGAGGGAATTTATAATAAGCGGTTTCAGACTGGTTGCCTCGGATGCAGGCGTTGTTATTGCGGCAAGCTACTGGGGCAAGTTTAAGACGACGGCGCAGCTTCTTATGATTATCCTGCTGATACTTGACATTAAAGCGCTTTATATTCCTACGCAGGTTGTTATTTATATTGCGCTTGCGCTTACTGTCATATCTTTGATTGATTATATTGTTAAGAATATTAATGTTATAAAAGACGGAGGTATGTAATTGTGGTTGTTGAGATTATTGCTGTAGGAACTGAGATATTACTGGGCAACATAGTCAATACGAATGCGCAGTTTCTTGCGAAAAGATGTGCGGTTCTGGGACTTGCAATGTACCACCAGACGGTTGTCGGTGACAATGGCGGGCGCCTTCTGGAGGCAATAAATACAGCAAAATCAAGAAGCGATATTATTATCCTGACGGGAGGTCTTGGACCGACAGAGGATGATATTACAAGAGATATATGTGCGAAAGCATTTGACAGGGTGCTTTATATTGATGAAGCAGTGCAGAAGAGAATTGAAGAGTATTTTGTACACCGCGGGGATGTAAAGGTTGCGGCAAGCAACATAAGACAGGCTATGGTTCCTTCGGGGGCAATTGTTTTGCAAAATGACAACGGCACTGCACCCGGACTTATTATTGAAGGAGAGGACTGCACAGCGATTTTGCTTCCCGGCCCTCCTAACGAGCTGATACCTATGTTTGAGGAGCAGGTGTATCCTTATCTGAACAGCCTCGGAGAAGAGACCATTTATTCTAAGATGGTTAAGCTTTGCGGAGTGTCAGAGAGCCTTGCTGAAGAGATGATTCTGGACATGATAGACGCCCAGTCAAATCCGACGCTTGCAACCTACGCAAAGACAGGCGAGGTTCATATCAGGGTGACGGCAAGGGCAGCGGATGAGGCTTCGGCAGACAGGCTGATTTCACCGGTTATTGATGAATTATATAAAAGATTTGGTGAAAATATATATACGACGGATGAGAATGAAAGTCTTGAGGCGGCGGTGGTGCGCCTGCTTAAAAAGCATGAACTGACGATATCGGCGGCAGAGTCATGTACGGGCGGTCTTGTTGCGGCAACGATTATAAATGTTTCCGGAGCATCAGATGTAATAAAGGAAAGCTATGTAACATATTGTGACGAGGCAAAGCACAGGCTTTTGGGCGTAGAAGATGCAACGCTTAAAGAGTTTAGCGCGGTAAGCAGCCAGACTGCAAGGCAGATGGCCGAAGGCTGTGCAAGGGCAGCCGGCAGTGATATAGCGGTCAGCGTTACCGGGGTTGCAGGTCCGGGAAATGACGGCGATAAGCCGGCAGGACTTGTATTTATCGGCTGCTGTTATAACGGTGAGACAATCGTAAACGAATATCATTTTAAGGGCAGCCGCCAGAAGGTCAGGGATAATGCGGTTATAAAGGCACTTGATATGGTGCGAAGGATGGTAATCAGAAATTTTGGTGCATAGATGTGGCCTGAGGCGGGCGATTTGCCGGATGAGGATGACCTCAAAATGATAAAGAGTGATTTGCGTTCAAAGTCTGCTGATTGCTTGGATGACTGCAAATTAAGAAAGAAAAGAGAGGGAGGCACATGAAGTTTTACTGGTACAAGGATTTTTTAGTGACTGAAGAATTTAAATCTTCTGACAGAAAGAATTTAAGAAAAATTAATGCCGGTAAAAAGATTGAGGGAATGTATCTTGTGATGCTTTCACAGAGTGATGATACATTATTTGAAATTGTGCCTTCAAGTCAGATGACGCAAAGCTTTTATAATGATAAGACAGGGTATGTTGTCGGTGCGGCATTGTCAAAGGAATCCGCTGAATTGCTTGCATCAAGAATTGCCGCAACGTATTATGCGGATTACAGAGATGGAAATATAAAAGATTTTTATAAGGGTGGTTTTATGGAAAAGCCGAATTTGTTTAATGTAAGGGCTGTGTAAGTATATCAGATTTAAACATTTGCAGGTGACAGCGGCACGATTGCGGTGATAAAATGCAGGTAAATGCCCCTACAACATCAGATTTAAACATTTGCAGGTGACAGCGGTATGAAAGGATAAAAACATATTGCCGTATGAGATGTATCGCCGCCTGCCATAGCACCGGTAGCCACGTATTATGGTATTTTGTCGTACACGATAGTTCATATTAAAATATAACGGGGAGGATAGAATGATTCACGTAATCTTAACAATCTTAAAGATTCTTGGAATAATTGTATTGTCTCTGTTACTGCTTATTTTAGGCATTCTGCTGCTTGTCCTGATAGTGCCTGTGAGATATCATGTTTCGGGGCATTTTTATAAAGAGCAAAAGGATATACTGGTAAAGGCGGACGGTTCGTGGCTGCTTAAATTCATACTTTACAGAATCATTTATCATGGGCAGATTGAGGAAAATGATTTAAAGGTGCTCGGGATAAAGGTATATCCTAAGGATAAGAGCGGGGAGAAAGCGGGCGGCAGAAAAAAGAAGCCTGAAAAAAAAGACAAGAAAAAGGACAAAAATAAAAGTAAAGAAAAAGACAAGGATAGAGATAAAGAAAAAGATAAAACCGGCACGGAAGCAGAGTATGATAATGTAACAGGCTTTGCGGATGATAAGACTTCCGATTCAGAGGCGTCAAATGAGGAGGTCTCAGATGCAGTACATCAGGGTGAGCAGCATTCCGTTGCAGACCATTCAGAAGATAATAATTCGGATGCAGCCGGTTTTAATGAAAATAACACTGCAACAGGTGAAACATCCGGCAAACAGCCGGAGAGCGCAGATGGCGTGCAGCCGGAGAGCACCGGCACCGTGCAGCCGGAGAGTGCAGATGGCAACCGGGCTGAGAGCGAAGATGCAAAGAAAGAAAGCATTTTCACAAAGATAAAGAAGGTTTTTGAGAATTTAAAAAACAAGCTTGCATCAATAAAACAGAAGCTTATCGACATTAAGAAGAAGGTAACTGATGTACGGGGCTTTATAAAGGATAAGAATAATATTGCGGCAGTGAAGAAAGTGCTTTTAAGTGTAAAAAAGATACTGCTTCATATAAAGCCGCAGAAGTTAAAGGCAGAGGGTATACTCGGATTTGAGGACCCGTCGCTTACGGGAGAGGTGTTCGGCGTTTTAGGAATGCTTTACCCGGTATATGGTAATAATATAAAAATAAGCTCTGATTTCACAAAGGATATTATTGAGGTAGACTTTGATGTAAAAGGACGCATCAGGCTGATTTATCTTGTATTCATCGCCGTGAAGCTTTTGTTAAATAGGACAATTAGAGGCTGGATATTCAAAAAAGACCCGGATGATAAGAAGACAGAAAAAAACGATAAGAAGTCAGAAGGTAAAAAGAGCGGTAAGAAGTCAGAGGGTAAAAAGAGCGATAATAAGCAATAAATATTAGGATAGTTAAGGCTTGGAACTTTAAACAATAAAGGCATTAAATGCATGGAGGTATGATATGGCAGACAACAACAATTCATTTATCGAAACAGTGAACACTTTATTTAAGGGAATGGACGGCTTTTTGTCAACAAAGACTGTTATCGGAGACCCTATTAACATTGACGGTATTATTATTCTGCCGCTTGTGGATGTATCATTTGGCGTGGGCGCCGGTGCGTTTGTAAGCGAAAAAAATAACGGCGGCGGTGGAATGGGCGGAAAGATGAGCGCAAATGCAGTGCTTGTTATAAAGGATGGAACCGCCAGACTTATAAGTGTTAAGAATCAGAGCTCTGTTACACGAATAGTCGATATGGTGCCGGATCTTATCAATAAAATTATTCCGAATAAAAAGGACGACGATACAGAGGTTAATTTTGACGAGGAATAATTAATAGATAATAGTATTTTCTTGAAACACCTGCATATATTATATTAACAAAGCCATGCGGTGGACAGTGTAAATGAAAAGATTAGTGGGACTATGCATGTTCTGGTTCGGAATAGGCATGGCAGTGCAGATATTTATTCCGTTATGCTTTTGCAGTATATGTTTTATGTTAGCATTTATTATCGGGGGATATTTTATCTTTTGTAAATAGTAAAATTATAAGGGTGTCCCAAAAGTATGATGTTCTAAATATCATATTTAAGGGGCACCTTTTTAAAAAGAATGTCAAAAATAGTTATTAGACTTAATCTGCAATAGGCAGCATACCGCTAAAAAACGAAACGTCCATGAAAAATCATGGACGCATATCTCGCATTTGATAATTATGCTCTTTCTACTAAACCTGATCTTAAGCAGGAAGTACAAACGTACATCTTCTTAGCACTACCGTTAACATTTACCTTAACGGATTTTACATTAGAACTCCACATTCTATTTGTTTTTCTATTAGAATGACTTACATTGTGTCCGAAATGAGCACCCTTCTGACATATAGCACACTTAGCCATGACCGCACCTCCTTAAGATTATTAGACCAGAATTACGTTTTCTGACCCAGAACATTAATATAATATCAGATGAAAGAAAAAAAAGCAAGCATAATGTTAAGAAAAATTCAAAAATTATTGTTTCTTTTTTTTATAGAATAGGTTATAATATTTTAGTGTATGTCTGTAGAAGGATATACAAATAGTTCTGACTGGAGGTAAGTATATGAAGTATCGAATGAATAATCAGCTTGGCGAAGTATCAATAGATTCTGATGTTATAGCCAGTTATGCAGGCAGCGTAGCGGTAGAATGCTTCGGTATAGTGGGCATGGCAGCTGTCAATGTAAAAGACGGTATTGTAAAGCTTTTAAAGAGAGACAGCCTTACAAAGGGCATTAATGTTGATATCGTAAACAATAAGATACATCTTGACTTTCATGTGATAGTTTCATATGGTGTAAGTATTTCGGCGGTTTCAGATAACCTTATAAGTAATGTGAAATATAAAGTTGAGACCTTTACAGGCGTTGAGGTCGAGAAGATTAATGTTTTCGTTGAAGGCGTTAAAGCAATTGATTGTTAATTCTAGGAGGATGGATTCGTGGCAACACAGTTTATTGATGCAGCACTGCTTAAGAAGATATTTTTAGCCGGTGCACAGAGATTAGAGGCTAATAAGGAGTGGATAAATGAGCTCAATGTATTTCCTGTTCCGGATGGAGATACAGGTACAAATATGACACTCACTATTATGTCGGCGGCAAAAGAGGTTCAGTCACTTGAAGAGGTTCAGATGAAGACTCTGGCTAAGGCTATTTCTTCAGGCTCGTTAAGAGGAGCGAGAGGTAACTCGGGAGTTATTTTATCACAGCTTTTCAGAGGCTTTTGCAAGGAAATCGGTTCAGCCGAGGTCGTTGACATAGCAACTATTGCAAAGGCTGCAAGACGTGCTACAGATACTGCTTACAAGGCAGTTATGAAGCCAAAGGAAGGCACAATCCTTACGGTAGCAAGGTCTATGGCTGAGAAGGCAGAGGAGCTTGCAGAGGATGCAGAGGATATCGAGACATATCTTGAGGCTGTTATCGCATATGGCGACGAGGCTCTTGAAAAGACACCGGAGCTTCTTCCTGTGCTTAAGCAGGCAGGAGTTGTAGATTCGGGCGGACAAGGTCTTATGCAGGTTATGAAGGGCATTTATGACTGCCTTACAGGTAAGGTTACGGTCGATATACAGGATACGCCTAAGGTTTCTATTGATATATCTGAGAGCACAGAGGATACTGCAGATATAAAGTTTGGTTACTGCACCGAATTTATTGTCAATATAGAGAAGGAGTACAACGAGGATACAGAGCATGATTTCAAGAGCTATCTTGAATCCATAGGTGATTCTATTGTACTTGTTTCTGATGATGAGATAGTAAAGGTTCACGTACATACCAACGATCCGGGACTTGCTATTCAGAAGGCTTTGACTTATGGCTCTCTTAGCAGGATGAAGATTGACAATATGCGTGAAGAGCATCGTGAGAAGCTTATTAAGGATGCACAGAAGCTTGCTGCACAGCAGAAGGCTGAGGAAGAGGCAAAGAAGGCTGCAAAGCCACGCAAGGAGTATGGCTTTATTGCTGTTTCAATAGGTGAAGGTATTAACAGTATATTTACAGAGCTTGGCGTTGATTATATTATCGAGGGCGGACAGACCATGAATCCGAGCACGGAGGATATGTTAAACGCAATTGATAAGGTGCATGCTGACACTATTTTTATTCTTCCGAACAACAAGAATATTATTCTTGCCGCAGAGCAGGCAATGCATATGACAAAGGATAAGAAGATAGTTGTCGTGCCGTCAAAGAATATTCCACAGGGAATTTCGGCAATTATAAGCTTCATGCCAGAGATGCCGGCAGATGAGAACAAGGAAGCCATGACAGAGGCTATGAGCATGGTAAAGACTGCACAGATAACCTACGCCGTAAGGGATACCTCTATCGACGGCTTTGAAATAAAGCAGGGCGATATCATGGGTATTGGCGACAAGGGAATGCTTACTGTAAAAAATTCGATAAATGAAGCAGTAATCAGCTCACTTGAGGCGATAACGGATGATGACAGCGAGCTCATAAGCATTTATTACGGTGCTGACGTAAATGAAGAGGATGCTATGGCGTTAAAGGAGCAGGTTGAAGAATTATTCGGAGACTGTGATATTGAATTCCACTGCGGAGGACAGCCTGTTTACTATTATGTTATGTCAGTAGAATAGAATTTTGTGTTTTTTGTGGCATTTCTGCATGACTATGTGGGAATGCCATTTTTTACGGAGGAGATATTTTGGACAGAAGCACATCAGTAGGCAAATTAAAGGGTATAGGGGAAAAAACCGAAAAGCTGCTTGGAAAGCTGGATATCCATACCATAGATGACCTTATCCATTATTATCCGAGGGAATATGAGGCGTTTGGACCTTTGCAGGATATTTCTGATATAAAGCCGGGGGAAATCTGCGCAATAGATATAACCGTGGCAAAGTCTGCGGAGGTTAAGAAGGTTAGAAGCTTAACAATTGTAAATGCGTATGTGACGGATGCTTCGGGAATGCTTAAGGTGACATGGTACAACATGCCTTTCCTTAAGAATACAATAAAGCACGGCTATAAAATGGTGCTTCGCGGCAGGGTTGTAAAGAACCGCTATGAGACTGTGATGGAGCACCCTGTTATATATAAGCGTGATGATTATATGGCACTCTGCGGCGCAAGACAGCCGGTTTATGCATTGACGGCGGGATTGTCCAATAAGGTCTTAAGCAAGGCGGTTAAACAGGCGCTTTCAGAGATTAAAGATATTAAGGATTACATTCCTGCTGGGATAAGAAAAGAAAACGAGCTTGCAGAGTTAAACTATGCATTAAGGACAATTCATTTTCCAAAGGATGAGCAAGAGCTGATATTTGCAAGGAAAAGACTTGTGTTTGATGAGTTTTTTCTGTTTGTGCTGGGTATAAGACTGCTTAAGGAAAAATCATCGGAAAAGAAAAATGTATACGATATAAGCAGGGCAAGTCTTTCTGACAGGCTTATAGAGGCTTTGCCGTATGAGCTTACAAATGCGCAGAAAAAGGTCTGGAGTGAAATTAAAAATGACCTTTTGGGAAGCAGGATGATGAATCGACTGGTGCAGGGAGACGTTGGCTCCGGAAAGACTGTGCTTGCGGTGCTTGCACTGCTTACTGTAGTTGAAAACGGTTATCAGGGGGCGCTTATGGCTCCTACGGAGGTGCTGGCAAAGCAGCATTATGAATCGCTTTTACAGATGCTTAAGGGCTGTGGAATAATGCTTGAGCAGGGCTATGGCAGAAAGCGTCCGGTAAATATCGTTCTACTTACAGGCTCTATGACCGCAAAGGAAAAGAAATGTGCTTATGCGCTGATAGAAAATCATGAGGCAGATATCATTATCGGCACGCATGCGCTCATTCAGGAGAAGGTAGTGTATGACAATCTTGCGCTTGTAATTACTGACGAGCAGCACAGGTTCGGAGTAAGACAGCGGGAGCTGCTTTCTAAAAAGGCTGTAAACGAGGATTATTTTGGAGCTGAGGATGAATTACAGGAGCCTGTATATGAGGATGAAAAGCAGCAGTGGATTAAAGAGGCAAGAGCGCTGCTTAATATAGAAACCGGAGGAAAATCCGCAAAGAGCGTGACGGAGAGCGTGTCCGAGCCGCATATTCTGGTTATGAGCGCCACGCCGATACCGAGAACGCTTGCATTGATTATTTACGGTGATATGGACATTTCGGTAGTGGACGAGCTGCCGGCACAGAGGCTTCCGATTAAAAACTGCGTTGTGGATACCAGCTACAGACCAACCGCCTACAAATTTATTGAGGCTGAGGTAAGAAAGGGCAGGCAGGTGTATGTAATCTGTCCGCTGGTGGAGGAAAGCGAAATGCTTGATGCTGAAAATGTTCTGGATTATACCGAAAAGCTTAAAGCACAGCTGTCGCCGGACATTAGAATCGCATATCTTCACGGCAGGATGAAGGCAAAAGAGAAGGATGAGATAATGGAATGCTTTGCGGACGGAGGCATAAATGTGCTTGTGTCTACAACGGTTATTGAGGTAGGAATTAATGTTCCGAACGCTACGGTTATGATGGTTGAGAATGCAGAGCGCTTCGGGCTTGCACAGCTTCACCAGTTAAGAGGCCGCGTCGGACGAGGAAAGCACCAGTCATACTGTATATTCATAAATGGCTCGGGAAGCGACGATAAGAATAAACGACTTGAGATTTTAAATAAGTCAAACGACGGCTTTTATATTGCTGCGGAGGATTTAAAGCTTAGAGGTCCGGGAGATATGTTTGGAATAAGGCAGAGCGGTATGCTTGATTTTTCAATCGGCGACATTTATACGGACGCTGAAATACTTAAGACTGCCGCAAAAGCAGCCGAAATGGTGCTTAAGGAGGACCATGGCTTTGAGCGTGAGGAAAATACTGAGCTTGGAAGAAAGGTTGAGAGCGAGATGCTAAAAAGAATCAGCCGGTTATATTTGTAGTGTAAAAACTGTATGTATTTATGACATATAAAAGGATGTAACATTGACTAAATTAAAGAAATATTGTATCTTAAATTAGAGACACATTGCAGAATTAATTGCTAAGAAAAAGTTTAAATAATTATGAAGGAGATGATTGTATGGGAGCTTTGCTTGAATGCAGAAATCTTACAAAGAGATATGGAAACAAGAGAGGCGTTGAACAAATCAATCTTGTTTTGGGCAGCGGAAGGATTATAGGCCTTTTAGGACCGAACGGAAGCGGCAAGACAACACTTATAAAGCTGATATGCGGACTTCTTACGCCTACGTCGGGTGAAATACTCATTAACGGCAGCAAAATAGGCCCTGAGACAAAGGCACAGGTTGCATATCTGCCGGATGTGACTTATCTGGACGAGTCAATGAAGGTTAAACAGATTCTTGATTATTTTGCGGATTTTTATCCGGATTTTAATATGCACAGAGCGATAGATATGCTGGAAGCACTGGGCATTAACCCTAGGGAACGCCTTAAGACTATGTCAAAGGGTACAAAGGAAAAGGTTCAGCTTATCCTTGTTATGAGCAGGGATGCGAAGCTTTATGTTCTGGACGAGCCTATAGGCGGCGTTGACCCGGCGGCAAGGGATTTTATTCTGCATACTATACTTTCAAATTACAATAAGGAAGCGTCAGTGATTATTTCAACACATCTTATTTCTGATATAGAGCAGATACTGGATGATGTTATTGTGATACGAGAAGGACACATTCTTGAGGTTTCAGGCAAAGAGGCAATGTGTAATAAGTATGGATGCTCGATAAACGATATGTTCAGGGAGGTATTCAGATGTTAGGAAAATTATTAAAATACGACTTGAAATCTAATGCCGTTATTATGTGTATAGTTTTCGCCGCAGTAGCGGTTGCAACTGTTGGCGAAAAGGTTGCTTTATATTTTGCACACGAATATGATGACAATCCGTATATCGGCATTTCTTCGATGTCGATGACGATGATTTATGCGATGATTTTAATTGCGGCTGTGTTTATAGCTGTATTTCTTGTGTTCAGACGTTTTTATAACAACTGCTTTGGAAAAGAAGGATATCTTACATTTACCCTTCCTGCCAAGGCGACGCACATATACTGGTCAAAATATATATCGGCACTGATAATTCTGACCGCTGTCGCTGCTATAGTCATTGCTTCATTATTTGTTGTTGCCGGAAATGATGCCAGAGATATTTTGGGCTTTTTTAAAGATATAAAGACTGTGATGTTTGACGGAATAGATGTAAATCCGGTATTATTAACCGTATTATATATTTTATCGGTAGTTGTTTCGTTCTTATTCTTTATATCGACGGTATACTGTGCTATATGCATAGGACAGAATTTCAAGGTGCATACGCTGATTGCCTCAATAGTTGCATATCTGATAATTTCGTGGAGTGTCAGCATTTTACTTAGCATGATTTCAGCAGTAATACTTGTGGTGTCAGACAGATTTGGTGATACAGCGTTTGGAAAGTATATTATTATATCTGAGATAGTTCAGATTACTGTACATATTATAGGAATGATTGCAGAGCATTTTTACTGTATACATAAGATGAAAAAGGGACTTAATTTAAAATAATACCGAAGGCCTGCAGTATAAGGCAGTCTATAGGTATCATTATACAATAGCCTTGCGCAAATTTGTGTGACGGCATTATATGAAAAGGAGATTATAAATATGGCATTACTTGAAAAATGGCAGCAGCTTGCATACGACGAGAGAAGAAGCAATGAGCAGATGCAGCTTTTCTGGGCTGATTATTTTGATAAGGAGACATCTGTATACGAGAAGCTTTTAGATGACCCTGATACAGTTGTTACCGGTACGGTAAAAGAGCTTGCAGATAAGTATGGCTTGAGTATTTTGGAGATGACAGGCTTCCTTGACGGAATCAATGACAGTCTTAAGGAGGCAAATCCTATTGATACTATGGAAGAGGACACAGTTGTTAATCTTGGATTTGATAAGGAGCTTCTTTATTATAATATGGTCGGCGCAAAGGCTGAATGGCTTTACGGACTGGAGCAGTGGGACAATATCCTTACTGAGGAGAGAAGAAAGGAGCTGTATAAGCAGCAGAAGCAGTCTACTACCATCGTTAAGGAGGAAAAGATTTATCCTAATGACCCTTGTCCATGCGGAAGCGGCAAGAAGTATAAAAAATGCTGCGGCAAAAACAAATAATGTTATAGAGTGTACTTTGGTATGAAGAATTAACATTATACAGATAGTGCTGAATAATCTGTCTTTTCTGACAGAAGAAAGAGGTGTTTATGAGTTACAAGTCTGATATTGAAATTGCACAGGAGGCGAAGCTGCTCCCTATAACGGAAATTGCGGATAAGGCTGGAATTCCGGAGAGATATATTGAACAGTACGGAAGATATAAGGCAAAGATTGATTATAAGCTGCTTAAGGAAAGTAATGCTGCAGACGGAAAGCTTATACTTGTTACGGCGATTAATCCTACTCCGGCGGGAGAGGGAAAGACTACTACGACGGTGGGTCTCGGCGACGGACTTAACAAGCTTGGCAAAAGGGTTATGCTTGCGCTTAGAGAGCCTTCACTTGGCCCTGTATTTGGCGTTAAGGGCGGTGCCGCAGGTGGCGGTTATGCTCAGGTAGTACCGATGGAGGATATCAATCTTCATTTTACGGGAGATTTTCATGCTATAGGCGCAGCAAATAACCTGCTTGCCGCAATGCTTGATAACCACATTTATCAGGGAAATGCTTTAAGAATTGATCCTAAGAGAATCACATGGAAAAGATGCGTGGATATGAATGACCGCCAGTTGAGAAATGTTGTTGACGGCCTTGGCGCAAGAACTAACGGTATACCTAGAGAGGATGGCTATGATATTACGGTTGCTTCTGAGATAATGGCTGTTCTCTGCCTTGCGAGCGATATATCAGATTTAAAGGAAAGACTTGCAAGAATTATTGTAGGCTACAATTATGACGGAGAGCCTGTTACGGCAGGACAGCTTAAGGCACAGGGAGCGATGGCGGCATTACTTAAGGATGCGCTTAAGCCGAATCTTGTACAGACCCTTGAGCATGTTCCTACTATTATACACGGAGGACCGTTTGCAAATATTGCACACGGATGTAATTCAATCACGGCTACAAAGACCGCATTAAAGCTTGCTGATTATGTCGTTACGGAGGCTGGCTTCGGTGCAGACCTGGGAGCAGAGAAGTTCCTTGATATTAAGTGCCGTATGGGCGGACTGAAGCCTTCAGCGGTAGTTGTTGTTGCAACAGTAAGGGCGCTTAAGCACAATGGCGGAGTTAAGAAGGACGAGCTTAACATTCCTAATACGCAGGCACTTAAGGCAGGTATGCCTAACCTGTTAAGACATGTTTCCAATATAAAGGATGTATACGGACTTCCTTGCGTGGTTGCAATAAATGCATTCCCGACAGATACAAAGGAGGAGCTTGATTTAGTAGAAGCAGAGTGCAATAAGCTCGGCGTAAACGTTGCCTTGTCTGAGGTTTGGGCAAAGGGCGGCGAGGGCGGCATTGCTCTTGCAAATGAGGTTATTAAGCTTTGTGAGGAGCCTTCTGATTTCAGATTTTCTTATGAGCTGGACGGAAGTATTGAAGAGAAGCTGGATACGATTGTCAAGAGAATATACAGAGGAAAGGGCGTTGTGCTTACAAAGGAAGCAAAGGTGCAGGCAATGGAGCTTACAAGACTCGGCTTTGATAAGCTTCCGATTTGTGTTGCAAAAACACAGTACAGCTTTACGGATGATCCGACGCTTCTTGGCGCTCCTGAGGATTTCGAGGTTACGGTGCGCAATCTTAAGGTCAGCGCAGGTGCAGGCTTTATAGTAGCACTTACAGGAGATATTATGACTATGCCCGGCCTTCCGAAGGCTCCGGCAGCCGAGAAGATTGACGTTGATGAAGACGGAAGGATAAGCGGACTGTTTTAAATAATATAAGAGTATGCCCGGCAGCATGCTGCCGGGCGTTAATATGCAAGCATTTGTTTACTTTTTTTTAGATATGTTTGCGGCTAAAGAAGAATGATGAATTATTATAGATGTGTGCCGTAGCGTTAGCGGCAGAATGGAGCGATTTTTATGAGTTTTACAAGGTTAAGCTGTGAAGAATTTGTTGAGGTGCTGGCGTCTAAAGCGCCTGTTCCGGGCGGCGGCGGTGCAAGCGCACTGGTCGGAGCAATCGGAATGGCTCTCGGAAATATGGTAGGAAGCCTAACAGTGGGAAAGAAGAAGTATGCTGATGTTGAGGAAGATATTATTGCATTGAAGCAGAAGGCTGATAAGCTGCAGGAGGAGCTGCTTGAGCTTGTTCAGAAGGATGCGGAGTGCTTTGAGCCGCTTTCAAAGGCGTATGGCATGCCGAAGAGTACTCCTGAAGAGCTTGAACAGAGAGACGCGGTTATGGAGGCAGTGCTTAAGGAGGCAAGTGATGTTCCGCTTGCAATTATGGAGAAGTGCTGTGAGGCGATAGAGGTTATAGAAGAATTTGCACAGAAGGGCTCTGTGCTTGCAATAAGCGACGCCGGAGTTGCGGCTTCATTTGCGGGAGCGGCATTAAGGGGAGCAAGTCTTAACGTATATATTAATACGAAGTCAATGAAAAACCGTGAGCTTGCGGAGGCCTATAATGCCAAGGCCGACAATATGATAAGCGAGTATGGCGGCAGGGCTGATAAGGTGCTTGCAGAGGTTATGGCAGGACTGAAATAATATTATAGTAACTATTCGGAGGAAAATATATGGCAAAGCTTTTACTTGGCAAAGAGGTTAATTCATCAATTAATGAGAGAATTTCAGAGGACGTTAGGCTGCTTAAGGAAAAAGGAATTTCTCCTACACTGGGAATTGTAAGGGTAGGAGAGAGGGAGGACGACCTTTCTTATGAAAGGGGAGCTTCTAAAAGGTGCGAAATGCTCGGTGTGGAAGTGAAAAAATTCGTGCTTCCGGCAGATGTGTCCCAGGATGAACTGATGAAGGTCATTGATGAGGTGAACAATGATGATGAAATTCACGGAGTGCTTATTTTCAGACCGCTTCCGAAGCATCTTGACGAGAGAGCTGTAATTAATGCGCTTAAGCATGAGAAGGATGTTGACGGAATTACCGCAGGCTCAATGTATGGTGTGTTTACCGGTGAGCCGGTTGGCTATCCGCCATGTACACCGCAGGCGTGCATGGAAATCCTTGATTATTACGGTATCGACTGCAAGGGTAAGAATGCTGTAGTAATAGGAAGAAGCCTTGTTGTCGGCAAGCCGGCGGCAATGATGCTCCTTAAGAAAAATGCTACGGTAACAGTCTGCCATACAAAAACCGTGAATATGCCTGAAATCGCAAGGAATGCCGATATATTAATTGTTGCGGCAGGGCGCGCGGGCGTAATCGGTAAGGATTATGTATCAGAGGGTCAGATTATAATTGATGTCGGAATAAATGTTAATGATGAAGGAAAGCTGTGCGGAGATGTGCTTTTTGATGAGGCAGAGCCTGTTGCAGGCATGATAACACCTGTCCCGGGAGGGGTAGGAGCGGTAACTACCTCTGTTTTAGTAGAACATGTTGTGCAGGCGGCAAAAAAACTTTTATATTAGTACATCATTTTTACCAAAGGCGTTTTTCATTGAAAAACAGCTGCGGGTAAAACGATTGTTTAATATATTTTAAATGTTATTTTAAAAATAATCAGATTATAATATAGTAAAATTGCAAGATGCAAGTACAATAAAAATGTTTAAAAACGTGTTAAAGTTATAGAAATATACTTTTAACACGTTTTTTGTATTATTTAATAATTACTTGTTGGTAAAACGTGCTTTTTATAAATTGAAAGATTGTCATATTTGCTAATTGTTTTCTCGAATTTTAGGTGCTATAATAATTTATAACCATATGTGGTGTCTGAAAAACGATTATTTCTGCACATAATGCACAAATGCGTGCAGGGTCGCAACTTGTTTTGTATATGTATTTTGTATAAATTATATAAAACGGAAAACTAGAGGATGCTGTATGCGGTTTTCTGTTTTATAACATGAAATAAATATACAGACAACAGACATCCAAGGCGGGAAAAATCAATTGTGATTTTTTCGGTTATTTTTTTTAGGAAAGGAACGAGGAAATGAAAAGAATTAAAAAGATTCTTGCGGTAGTTTTAGCAGTTGCAATGGTACTTCAGCTTTCATTTGTTGATATGCCTGCAAAGACAGTTAAGGCTGCCAACACCAATGTCTACATCAAGTCAGGCAACACCTATCTTTAC
>JAFRXK010000027.1 GCA_017442865.1 Lachnospiraceae bacterium
TAGAAATTAACTTGTCAGATGCCTAATATCGGTTCTGAGGGTCGCACCCCGCGAGGGGTGTGTGAGTAGAAATTTTCAGGGTCAAGCCCTGTTGTCTCGGTATCAAGTCGCACCCCGCGAGGGGTGTGTGAGTAGAAATTGCCTGTCGCATATATAAATTCTCGCGGCGGTTGTCGCACCCCGCGAGGAGTGTGTGAGTAGAAATTACCATTTTCTGTTTCGATTTCATTGTCGTTATTAGTCGCACCCCGCAAGGGGTGTGTGAGTAGAAATTGTCGGGGTTATCTTTGCGTGTTAGATACCTAAGTCGCACCCCGCGAGGGGTGTGTGAGTAGAAATATAAGCGATGTGATGCAGCGGAGCTTGTATCTCCGTCGCACCCCCGCTTAAACGTCTCATAGTGTTTACATTTCTTTGATTTTAAGGCTTGAGATAATAGTCTAAAAAATACAGTTCAGTGGTCGAAAAAGTTGAATTCTAAATTTTATAGACTCGAGACGGAGATAGACTATTAGTTCTCGAACAAGTTTAGTAGCAGCAGTGCCACAACCAATCCTATGGGATGCAGATTAGGTATTGCCAGAATCGACGGGATGAATGACAATCAATGAATACTGCCTTAAAGATAGCATTACCAAAGCATATTATTATTATCGCCTGAAATGTGTATGACAAGACTGTCTATATTCTATGAAATCCAAACCAGTATTTGCCAAGTTGCCGCTTCAAGAAATTAAACATGCAAAATGAATGCATTTTCGCCGTAAAAACCACATAGTACGTACCTTTAACGTCAAGGTCAACATCAAATTAACTGATGCACTGGAATTTGCTTTTTGATTCAGCATTTTATCTTCTTTAAATTTCCCTCAAAACACATGTATACCGACAATAGTTTCAACAAAGCTTCATTTTTCTATTGAGAACTGTTTTTTTAAGAGATACAATAAAAAGAGATATATGCTTATGATTAATCTTGTTTTTTAACAGTTGATGGTTTTAGAAAGCTTGAGTAGGCAAAGCCGGCACCTGTTATTATGAATTATTTTAACAGTTGATGGTTTGACAGTGGTTTGGATTATGCGCAGGAAATGACAGAATTGACATTGCAAGCTTTTCGGGACCGGATTGAGCAGTAACAATATTTTGTGATTCGGAAGCAGAATGAAGCTGTCCGTATTTTAGTACACGATATTTTATATTGTAGAGTCGTCACACAAGTATTATTATCATACACTATGTGCCTTTATGTGGGAGTACCCAATGAACTTGACGCTTAGAGGCGTCGCACAAATATTATTAACATCCACTATGTACGTTTTTTATAGGTGTTAATTCTAAAGTTAAATGTTATTTGGAGGTTTTTATGTCAAAGGACAGCAGTCAGAAGCTTAAGATTTTGTATCTTATGAAGATTCTTTATGAACAGACGGACGATAATCACAGTATTACGATGCCGCAGATTATTTCTGCGCTTGGCGCGTATGGGGTGAACGCTGAGAGAAAGAGCATTTACAATGATATTGAGAGACTGAGGGAGTATGGACTTGATATTATTGGCGAGAAGCATGGCAGCACGTACAGGTATCATGTCGGAGCGCGAAGGTTTGAGCTTGCGGAGGTGAAGCTTTTGGTGGATCTGGTGCAGGCTGCGAAATTTATTACGACAAAGAAATCGAATGAACTGATTAAGAAGCTGGAGGAGCTTACGAGCAGGCATGAGGCAACCAAGCTTAACAGGCAGGTGTATGTTGCCGAGCGAGTGAAGACGGCAAATGAGAAGATTTATTACAATGTTGACGTGATTCATACTGCAATCGGTGCAAATTGTCAGATTGAATTTTATTATTTTCAGTGGAATGAGAATAAGGAAATGGTGCTCAGGAAGAATGGTGCTGTGTATAAGGTCAGTCCCTGGGCGCTTTCGTGGGCGGACGAGAATTATTATCTGATTGCTTATGACAGCGAGGCAGGGAAGATTAAGCATTACCGCGTGGACAAGATGCTGGAGGTTAAGGTGGTTGATGAGGCACGCGAGGGCAGGGACAGGTTTAATGAGGCTGACATGGCGAGGTATGCGACGAGTGTGTTTGGCATGTACGGCGGCGAGGAGAGAAATGTGCGGCTTGAGTGCGACAACAGCCTTGCCGGAGTCATGATTGACAGGTTCGGGACGGATGTTTTTATGCATCCGATGGACGAAAATCATTTTTCGGTAAGTGTAAATGTTGTTCCGAGCGGGCAGTTCTTCGGCTGGATATTTGCGCTGGGCGAGGGCGTAAGGATAGCTGCACCGGAGGATGTTGTGGAGAATGCGAGAGAGGTTATAAAGAGACTGGCGGGACAGTACCTAAATAATTAAAAGGCTTGCAATATGAAGGCTGCTGCTATATAATAATTTCCGGCAAATACTTTGACAATAAGATAAGCTTGAAAAGCTTCGGGGCAGGGTGCAATTCCCTACCGGCGGTATAGTCCGCGACCCGCATAGGCGGCTGATTTGGTGTGATTCCAAAACCGACAGTATAGTCTGGATGAGAGAAGAGGAGGAAATTCAAATGAATTCAAAAACAAAGTATATTTCGACGGTGGCCATGCTTTGTGCGCTGGCATACATAGTCATGGCTCTGATTAAAATTCCGTTGGTTCCGGGACTTGATTTCTTAAAATATGAGCCGAAGGATATAATTGTCGCTATTGGCGGATTTATATTTGGACCGTTTACGGCATTTGTCATTTCAGTGATTGTATCTTTAATAGAGATGCTTACCGTAAGTACGACAGGCGTCATCGGTCTTGTTATGAATGTGCTTTCAACCTGCAGCTTTGCCTGCGTTGCCGCAATCATTTATAAGAAAAACAAAACAATCAGAGGCGCATTTATTGGACTGCTTGCCGGTACACTGGCAATGGCAGCAGTAATGCTTTTGTGGAATTATTTTTTTACGCCGGTTTATATGGGAGTTCCGAGGGAGACTGTTGCCAAGATGCTTATACCTTCATTCCTTCCATTTAACCTGTTAAAGGGCGGAATTAACATGGCGCTCACTATGCTTATCTATAAGCCTATAGTAAGAGCGTTAAGGCTTGCAAATCTTATACCTGAGTCTTCAGGTGTAAAGGCAGAAAAAACGAAGAAAATCGGTTATATGATATTTGCAGCGGTTATTTTCATAACCTGTATAATATTGGTTCTCGTGCTGAAAAATATTATATAAAAATTTTTGTTAGACTAATTATTCAGAAGAATTTCAAAATTAAATTATTGTCATATAAATTGCATCGGATTTTCAATCCGGTGCTTTGCTTTTTTACGGAAATATTGTATTATATATCTGATAAGATAAATATATATTAAAAATAAGCCTTATAGAGGAGCTGATGCTGCCGGTTCGATTATATTTATACAGGCAGTAGGATATATGCTATAGGTGACAAAATGGAGAATACGACGTATGAAATTCAGACCATGTATAGATATTCACAATGGAAAGGTTAAGCAGATTGTTGGCGGCAGCCTTAAGGACAAGGGCGATTATGCAGATGAAAATTTTGTTTCTGAGCAGGACGCGGCGTTTTATGCAAGGCTGTATGAGAAAGAGAAGCTTGTGGGCGGTCACATTATACTCTTAAACCCGGCGTCGTCGGAGTATTATGAGCAGACGAAGTCGCAGGCACTTAGCGCACTTAAGGCGTATCCGATGGGACTGCAGGTCGGTGGCGGAATAAACCCTGAGAATGCTGAGGAATTCCTTGATGGCGGCGCTTCGCACGTCATTGTTACCTCGTATGTGTTTAAGGATGGAAGGCTTGATGAGCAGAACCTTGAGCGTATGATAAGTGCAGTTGGTAAGGACAGACTTGTGCTTGATTTAAGCTGCAGGAGAAAGGGCGGCAGCTATTACATTGTAACCGACAGATGGCAGAAGTTTACCGACATGAGGGTGAACAGAACGCTGCTTAAGGAGCTTTCGGGTTGCTGTGATGAATTTCTTGTGCATGCGGTTGACGTTGAGGGCAAGGCAGAAGGCATTGAAAGCGGGCTGATAGCTCTTTTAGGCAGACATTCGAAGCTTCCTGTGACATACGCCGGGGGCGTAGGCTCGTATGAGGATATTGAAGCGGTCAGAGCATTTGGATTAAACAAAGTAGATATTACAATCGGCAGCGCTCTTGATTTGTTCGGTGGAAGGCTTGAATTTGCGAGGGTGCTTGAGATGACGGACAGGTAAGATATAAAAGCACTGAAGTATATGGGGATGGCACAGCTTGTATGCGTTTTGTAAGCTGACTGACCGATAATATATAAAAGCACTGAAGTATATGCGGCTGCGGCTTGTATGTGTTTTGCAGGCTGACAGACCGATAATATATAAAACCTCTGAATCAGGGGCAGATATTTAAGGGGAATGCTCGGTAAGAGGACAGAGTAATATAAAAAAATGGGCTGCAAAAGCCCTTAAAACCAACAGGAGGAGATTGTATGGCACTGGCAAGCGTAAACTTTTTTTCAATTTCACTTATGAGGAATGTATCGGTGAATGTTATTATTCCGGTGGACAAATACGGTCATGACGGCAGTTTGAAGGCTGAAAGAAAACCATTTAAGACATTGTATCTTTTGCACGGAATTTTCGGAGATTATACGGACTGGGTGAATGGCACGAGGATTCTTTCATGGGCATCGGCTAAAAATCTGGCGGTTGTTATGCCGTCGGGTGACAATCATTTTTATGTGGACGGACCGGTAGGCTATGGTGACAGATACAGCGAATTTATCGGGAAGGAGCTTGTTGAGATTACAAGGGCGATGTTCCCGCTGTCAGACAAGAGGGAGGATACATTTATCGGCGGACTTTCCATGGGCGGTTATGGTGCAATGATGAACGGTCTCAAATATAATGATGTATTTGGCAGTATTATCTCACTTTCGGGTGCATTAGTGACTGACAGAATGAATGATTCTACTGATGATGTTGATGGCATAATCGGACGCAGGTCATACTATGAGTCGGTTTTCGGAGACCTTAGTAAGGTTGAGGGAAGTGACAGGGATTGCTTTGCACTTGTTAAAATGCTTAAGGAAAGAGACATAAGCTTCCCTGGTATATATATTGCATGCGGCACAGAGGATTCTTTGTTAGATGCAAACAGAAGCTTTATGAGGCTGCTAAAGGAAAATGATATTGAAGTGACCTATGTTGAGGCTCCGGGCGCACACACATGGGAGTTCTGGGACAAATATATTCATGAGGCACTAAATTGGCTTGTGCCGGAGGAAGGCAGCGAGGGCGTGAGCAGCGGAAATGTGCAGTAAAGATATTGTTATATGATTGTTTGACTGGTAAAATACTAATTATTGTGGCTTGGAGGTTGATTATGCAATATCGAAGTGATAAATATGGAAATAAAATATCAATTCTGGGTTACGGATGTATGCGCTTTTCTCAGTCACTTGGCAGAATTGATATAGACAAGACAGAGAAAGAAATACTTGCAGCGTATGAAGCAGGGGTAAACTACTTTGATACGGCATACATTTATACGGGCAGCGAAGCTGCCCTTGGAGAGATTCTTTCAAGGAATAACATTCGTGACAAGGTAAATATTGCAACGAAGCTGCCACATTATATGCTGAAAAACTCCGACAGCATGGACAAATATTTTAATGAGGAGCTAAAAAGGCTTAAGACCGATTATGTTGACTACTATCTTATGCATATGCTGACGGATATTAAGACTTGGGAGAGGTTAAAGGGGCTTGGCATTACAGAGTGGCTTGAGAAGAAAAAAGCATCGGGAGAGATTCGTCAGATAGGCTTTTCCTATCACGGAAATTCAGATATGTTTTGTAAGCTGCTTGATGAGTACGACTGGGATTTCTGCCAGATTCAGTACAACTACCTTGATGAGCATTCACAGGCAGGTGCAACCGGACTGCATTATGCGGCGCAGAAGGGGATACCGGTTGTTATAATGGAGCCGCTTCGCGGAGGCAGACTTGTAAATAATCTGCCGGGTGAGGCTGTGAAGCTGTTTGAGAAATATCCTGTAAAGAGAAGTCCTGCTGAATGGGCGTTTAGATGGCTGTGGAATCAGCCGGAGGTAACATGTGTGCTTTCGGGCATGAATTCTATAGAGACGGTGCAGGAAAATACAAGGGCAGCAGATGAGGTGCAGATTGGTGAATTCGGAGCGGACGAATTTGAACTGCTGGATAAGGTTGTAAAAGCAATCAATTCAAATATGAAGGTTGGCTGCACCGGCTGCAGATACTGCATGCCTTGCCCGAGAAATGTCGATATTCCGGGAACCTTTGCCGCATATAACAGAAGCTATTCTGACGGCAAGTTAAGAGGCTTGTTTGATTATATGATGTGTACGGCTCTCAGAAAGGATTCCACGGCGGCATCAAATTGTATTGGCTGCGGTAAATGTGAAACACATTGTCCGCAGAATATCGAAATCCGTAAGCAGCTGCAGAATGCAAGGAAGCGATTTGAGGGGCCTGTATACAGGCTGACACGAAAAATCATGCCGCTGTTTATGAGATATTAGTATAATGATTTATACTAGCTATTATTATTTTGGGAGATTTTAGCTAACAACATGAATTCTTTTATTAAATATATATCAGAAAAAAGAAAAAGATTTAAATTTGAACGGAAAATCAGGCTGACTCCGACACAGATTATAGCAGGAAGCTTTTTCCTTGCAATTCTTACCGGAACGCTGCTTTTGTGGCTGCCTATATCCAGTGCACCGGGGGAAAGCACTGACTTTCTTACCGCGCTCTTTACCTCAACGACCTCGGTTTGTGTGACCGGTCTTGTTGTAGTAGATACATATATACACTGGAGTCTGTTTGGCAAAATAGTAATTCTGATACTGATTCAGCTCGGAGGCTTGGGAATAATTACGGTTACGTATATGCTGCTGCTCATGCTGCGCAGAAAATTTACGCTGGGTGACAGAAACCTGCTTCAGGATGCATTTAATCTGGATACAAGAGTGGGACTTTTATCATTTCTTGTCAGCGTATTTAAGGGTACATTTGCCATAGAGGCAATCGGAGCGGCACTGTACAGCATAGTTTTTATTCCAGAGTTCGGAGTCGCAAAAGGAATATGGATATCAGTATTTAATTCTGTTTCTGCGTTCTGCAACGCGGGAATAGATATATTGGGAGCAGACAGTCTTGCACGCTACAACTCAAATCCGTTAGTGATGACAGTTACAATGGTGCTCATTATATTGGGCGGTCTGGGCTATGTGGTCTGGTTCGATATTTACACATCTGTGCGCAGTGGAATAAAAAGCAGATATACCCCTGTAAAGATTGTGCGCAGATTCAGGGAGCACACAAGGCTGGTGCTTTATATTACCATGACGCTGATTGTTCTGGGCGCGGCGATGATATTTATATTTGAGTACGGCAATCCGGGAACAATAGGTAATATGACAACAGGAGATAAGCTTCTCAACAGCCTTTTTCAGTCGGTAACCTTCCGTACAGCAGGATTTTCAACAATACCGCAGCAGAATTTAAGGGATGTCTCCTGTATAGCAGGATATTTGCTGATGTTTATCGGTGGCTCTCCGATTGGAACCGCGGGAGGCGTCAAAACGGTTACGGTTTTTATCGTAGTAATGAATGCATATTCATTTATATGCGGCAGGGATGAGACGGTTATTTTAAAAAGAAAAATTTCAGAAGCTCTGATACGCAAGGCTGCGGCAATTGTTGCTGTAAGCGTCATGGCGGTATTTACAATGACTGTTTTTCTCCTTGCAACGAATGATGTGACGGTTACTGATGGAGCTTATGAGGTAATCAGTGCCCTTGCAACGGTTGGACTTACAAGAGGCCTGACGCCTGTGCTTAATAATGCGGGCAGGGTGATTATTATCATAGCGATGTATCTCGGACGTATCGGTCCGATTTCCATGGCATTGTTCTTTGCAAAGACTAAAATTCAAAAAAACGGCGTGAGCTTTGCTGAAGGCAGATTTTACGTTGGATAGGAGGCTTGAAATGAGTAAATCAATTGCGGTATTAGGACTTGGAAAGTATGGAAGGAGTCTTGCAGCCAGTCTGTACAGTATGGGTGCGGATGTTATGGTGGTTGACCGTAACAGAGAATTAATACGTGAGTTTGCGGACAAATCAACAGTTGCGATTGTGGCGGATCTGGCAAATGAAGAGGAGATAAAGGAGCTGGGAATTAAAAATATGGATGTGGTTGTCGTTGCGATGGGAGCTGCACTCGGACCGAGCATTATGTCTGTGGTGGTGGCTAAGGAGCAGGGCGTTCCTTTAGTTGTTGCAAAGGCATCCTCCGAAAGGATGGCTTCGATTCTTAAGAAGGTCGGAGCTGATAAAGTAATCAATCCTGAAGCAGAGACAGGAGTCAGAAGTGCTAAAATTCTGACTTCGTCAACATTTCTTGATTTCTTCAGTGTAGATGAAAATCTTTGCCTCATAGAGATGAAGCCAAAGAAAAAATGGGTAGGAAAGAGTATTAAAGAGCTGGAGCTTCGCAATCAATGCAATATTAATGTAGTAGCACTGAAGGAGAACAGCAAGTCATGGATGTATGTGGATCCAAACAGGCCTCTCACAGCAGATACAAAAATGCTTGTTGCATTGGAGAAAAAGGACTTAAAGAGTATACAATAAGAAAGGCGGTACTAATATGGCTGGAGGAAGATTTAATGGTCCGGGAGGCCCGAGAGGGTTTCTTACAGATGAGGAGAAGGCGAATATGCCTAAGGTGACAAAGGAGCTGCTTATACGAATTCTATCGTATTTAAAGCCTTACTGGCTGCAGTTTGTGCTGGTGTTTGTTGCGATTGTTTTGTCCGCAACAATCGGTCTTTTGCCTTCTATCATTACCGGAAGAATTGTTGACGAGGCACTTGTGGGAAAGAATATGAAGCTGCTGATTCAGCTGCTTTTGATGGCTTTTGCCACGATGACGGCGTCGCAGATTATAGGCGTGGTTGAAAGCTACACAAATGCATGGATATCGCAGCGCATCATTTTTGATATGAAAAACCAGATGTATAAGCATCTGCAGTACATGCCGCATTCATTTTTTACGACAGAGAAGCAGGGCGATATCATTACGCGAATGAACACCGATATCAGCGGCGTAAGCAGTGTAATATCCGGTACGCTTTCCAAAATAGTCAGCAATATTGCTACAGTAGTTACGACCACGGTTGCATTATTTACAATGAGCTGGCAGCTTGCGCTTGTCGGCATTGCGGTCATACCGCTGCTTATTCTTCCGACAAGAAGCGTCGGACGTACACGCTGGAAGCTTCTTAGCGACAGTCAGGCAAAGCATGATGAGATGAACCAGCTGGTAAATGAGACCTTGAGCGTAAGCGGTTCGATGCTTGTTAAGATATTTACCAGAGAAGAGAAGGAATATGAGAGATTTGTCAATGTAAATGAAGAGGTGACGGCGCTCTCCCTTAAGGAGCAGAGAAGCGGTACATGGTTCAGGGTTGTTATGGGCATGTTCACGCAGCTTGGACCTTTGCTCATTTACTTTGCCGGCGGATATTTTATTATTTCGCGTATTGACGAGGCGCTTACAGTCGGTACGATTACAGCGACGGTTGCATTGATTAACCGTATGTACCGCCCGGTGGAGTCACTTTTAAATCTTCAGGTGGATTTCACACGTTCACTGGCACTTTTCACGCGTATATTCGATTACTTTGACAAGGAGAATACCATTAAATCTCCTGAAAACGGCAAAAAGCCTGAGACGAAGAATGCTGACATAGTATTTGACCACGTTGAATTTGCATACAGCAAGGACAAGCCTCTGCTTACGGACATTGATTTTAAGGTGCCGGGCGGAAAGATGTATGCGATTGTAGGACCGAGCGGTTCGGGTAAGTCAACGGTAGTAAATTTGATACCGAGACTGTATGATGTCGTAGGCGGAAAGGTGACAATCGGCGGTGTGGATGTAAGGGATATCGACCTGCCGTACTTAAGAAGCTGCATCGGCGTGGTTACGCAGGATACATATTTGTTTAACGGAACCATTAAGGAGAATCTGCTTTACGCAAAGGATGGGGCAACCGACGAGGAGATTGTTGAAGCATGTAAAATTGCAAATATTCATGATTTTATTATGAATCAGCCGTTAGGCTATGATACTGAGGTCGGAAACCGCGGACTGAAGCTTTCGGGCGGAGAAAAGCAGCGTATGTCTATTGCGAGAGTAATTCTTAAGGACCCTAAGATACTTATTCTTGACGAGGCAACCTCTGCGCTTGATTCTATTTCGGAAAGCGCCATTCAGGATGCTCTTGAGGTCATGATGGAGGGACGCACAAGCATTGTAATCGCCCACAGACTGTCAACAATTCTGAAGGCAGATATGATTATGGTGGTAAGCGACGGAGTCATAAAGGAGCAGGGAACCCATGATGAATTGCTTGCAAAGGATGGCGTATACCGCAATCTTTACGAGACGCAGTTCAGGCAGGTGCTGGATTATGAGTCAGAGCATGGTGAGACGGAGAAAAAACTTTGATACAGCCAAATTATTTTACGGATGGTTGCGTTTAGGATTATGTGCTGAGTAATTTCAGCCATATAAATAGACAGACAATTATATTAATGTACTTGAATTTTTAAAAAAAATAAATTAATATGATAACATGAGATTGAGTAATAATATTATTCAGTCTGTTGGTATCGTATAGTAAATAGGTAACAAAAAGAGGAAAGGAATTTTAACATGGCAGATACTGAAAATAAGAAACCTACCGGAAGAAAAAAGAACGTAACCGGTAAAGGTAAAGGGGTTTATAAGCGTGGCGATGGTCTTGACGCTAAAAAGCCGGCAGGCAGTGCCGACGGTTATTCAGACCGCAAGGAAAATACGATTGATGACAGCGACAAGGGACTCGGAACAGACATTCTGATGGGTGCACTTTCAAGCAGTCTGGGCGGCGGACAGCAGAGCTCGAACAATTCATCCGCAGGCTCGATACTGGGAAGTCTTCTTGGAGCAGGCTCGAACACAAGCTCGCAGCAGCAGAGTTCAAACAACTCGTCAGCAGGCTCAATACTGGGAAGTCTTCTAGGAGCAGGCTCAAATACAAGCTCACAGCAGCAGAGTTCAAACAACTCATCCACAGGCTCGATACTGGGAAGTCTTCTTGGAGCAGGCTCGAATACAGCAGGCTCACAGCAGCAGTATTCAAATCAGCAGTATACGAATCAGCAGGCACAGCAGCAGTACGCAAATCAGCAGTACGCAAATCAGCAGGCACAGCAGCAGTACGCAAACCAGCAGGCGCAGCAGCAGTATACAAATCAGCAGGTGCAGCAGCTCTACTCACAGCAGTCGGGTCAGGGCAAGAAGAGCAGCAAGTTATTATGGATAATTATTATCTGTGTGGTCCTGTTCCTGCTTTGCGGCGGATGCTCAATGTTTTCAGGACTTTTAGGCGGCGGCAGCGGCTCGGGCGGCTCAGGCTCAGGCGGCGGCATGGGCTCGATTTTCTCGGGACTTTTAGGCGGCGGCGACAGCATGACGGATATGCTTTCCGGTTTAAGCTCGGCAGGAAGCCTTCCAACTACACCGGCAACAACACCATCATCATCACAGCAGACACAGCAGCCGGCTCAGGCAAGCGGCTCACTGCTTAACAGCATTTCCAGCAATGTTATCGGCGGCTGGAATGATACAAGCAGTATTGATTCAAGCACAGGTCTTGGCAATGTCAATACAAATATTGCATTGAATACAAGAGCTAAATACACATCGATTTTAGGCGGTGGAAAAGATACAGTTACAATTCTTGTTTATATGTGCGGTACTGACCTTGAGTCAGGCAACGGCATGGCTACATCTGACCTTATGGAGATGACAAAGGCGACCTTAAGCGATAAGGTTAATCTTATAGTTTATACCGGCGGATGTAAGAAGTGGCGTAACAACATTTTAAGCAATCAGACGAACCAGATTTATCAGGTGCAGAATGGCGGACTTAAGTGCCTCGTATCAAATGTAGGTGCGAAGGAGATGACAAAGCCGGCTACACTTACAGAGTATATCAAGTGGGGCGTTGCCAATTTCCCTGCAAACAGAACAATGCTTATTTTCTGGGATCACGGCGGTGGTTCAATTAGCGGTTACGGATATGACGAGAAGTTCCCGAGAAGCGGTTCAATGACGCTTTCAGGCATCAATCAGGCGCTTAAGGATGCAGGTACAAAGTTCGATATTATCGGTTTTGATACATGTCTTATGGCAACAGTTGAGAATGCACTTATGTTAAGCCAGTACGGCGATTACATGGTTGCATCAGAGGAGACTGAGCCGGGTATCGGCTGGTACTATACAAACTGGCTCACAAAGCTGTCGGCAAACACATCTATGCCTTCACTTGAGATAGGCAAGAATATCGTTGACGATTTCGTAAGCACCTGCGGAAGAACCTGCAGAGGACAGCTTGCAACACTTTCGGTAGTAGACCTTGCAGAGGTTGAGACTACTGTTCCGGACGCACTCAGCCAGTTCTCTAATTCAACGGTTCAGCTTATAAAGAGCGACAATTACAAGACAGTTTCAAATGCAAGAAGCCATACAAGAGAGTTTGCAACCTCCTCACGTATTGACCAGGTAGATATGGTTCACCTTGCACAGAATATAAATTCAAAGGAAAGTAAAAACCTTGCGAAGGTTCTGCAGAGTGCGATTAAGTATAATCTCACATCAACCAACATGACGAATGCTTACGGACTTTCAATTTACTTCCCATATAACAAGGTTTCTTCAGTAAATACTATTGTCAACACATACAAGCAGATTGGCATGGATGATGATTACACACGTTGTATTCAGGAGTTTGCAAGCCTTGAGGTATGCGGACAGGCTTCAACGGGCGGCTTTTCAACAGCACTTCCGTCACTTCTTGGTTCATTTGGCGGCGGCAGCAGTGACGGCTCAATAAGCAGTGCCGACATGATTTCACAGCTTCTCGGCGGATTGCTTTCATCAGGCAATTACGGCAGGGTAGCAGGTCTTGATTCAACAAATACAGAATTCCTGCAGGGCAGGTCACTTACAGATTACAGTGAGTACATTTCACTTAACCAGCTTGATGCTTCTAAGCTTGTATGGAAGCAGAATGATGACGGAAAGTGGGTTATTTCACTTGAAGATGACCAGTGGGAGCTTGTTCAGAATCTTGAGCTCAATGTGTTCTTTGATGACGGCGAGGGCTTCATAGACCTCGGACTTGACACAGTTTATGAATTTGATAAGAAGGGCAGCCTTCTCGGCGAGTTCGACAATACATGGATTGCAATCAACGAGCAGCCGATAGCTTACTACTTCCTTGAGCAGACTATCGACGGCGACAACTTCTCAATCATGGGACGCGTTCCTGCATTCTTAAATGAGCAGAGAGTTGACCTCATACTCATATTTGACAACGAGCATCCTTACGGCTTTGTTGCAGGCGCACGAATCAACTATGATGAGGACGAGACAGAGACAGAAGCTAAGGGCCTTATTGATATAGTACCGGGTGACAAGATTGATTTCATCTGCGATTACTATTCATACGACGGAGAATTCTTAGACAGCTACTATCTTGGCGAGCAGATGGAAGTTGAAGCAGATGCCGACGGCAATGCTGTTCTTGAAATCAGCAATGTTGATATAGGCGATGGAGAAATTCAGGCAACCTACAGATTCACTGATATCTACAATCAGCATTACTGGACACAGCCTATTAAGTAAAAAACAATAGAATGATACTATAAAAGCCTCTGAAAAGCTTTTTCAGAGGCTTTTATAAAGTCAAATACCCCGCAGCAAACTACGGGGCATGACCTAGCTTGTTTTTAATTTGTCCGCTACAAGGGGCGGGGTATTCGGTCTACGTTCCACTACGGTCGGCGATGAACAGCTGCCACTGGCAGCTATCGCCCATCGCGGCAGTCGCCAAATGGACGAGCAAGCTCGTCCGCTTGGCTCGTTGCTCGCGGGAATAAAAAACAGATAAAATTTTATGAATATATATCCTCGTAAGCTCCGTCTGCGAAGTCGCTTGCTTAGGATATATATTCATAAAATTTAGGATAAACTGAATTTTGATTTTAAATCTTCATGATATATATTCGTAAGATTTAAAATAATTTTAAAAATGATTTATAAGGAACTGAAAACACGGAGGTTTTGATGAAAAAAGGACAGATTTTAGAGGGCTTTGTAAAGGAGCTTGATTTTCCAAACAAGGGCATTATCTATGAGGAGGGCAGAAAGGTTGTCGTGAAAAACGCCATTCCCGGACAGAAGATAAAATACTCGTTAAGCAAGGTGCGAAAAGATAAATGCGAGGGAAGACTGCTGGAGGTGCTTGAAAAGTCAGAGCTTGAATCAGCAGAAAATCCTTGCGGACATTTCGGAGTCTGCGGCGGCTGCAGCTACCAGACCCTTTCATACGAAAACCAGCTTAAGATAAAGGAAGCACAGGTGGAGAAGCTTTTAAGGAATGTCTGCCCTGACATAAATTTCGAGGGCATCAAACCAAGTCCGCTCACCTGTGGCTACAGAAACAAGATGGAGTACACCTTCGGCGATGAATATAAGGGCGGCCCGTTATCCCTTGGACTTCACAGGCGAGGCAGCATGTACGACATCGTAAATACAAATGACTGCCAGCTCGTAAATGATGATTTCAACAAAATACTTACAGCAACCCTTAACTACTTTGCAAGCCACAACGTGCCGTTCTACAAGAAAATGCAGCACACAGGCTTCTTAAGACACCTTCTCGTAAGGCGTGCAGTCGCAACAGGGCAGATGCTGGTGGCACTGGTGACAACCTCGGGAGAAGTATATGAGGATTCGGTGAAAGCAGCCAAGGTTGGAGACGCCATTGGTGCAAATGTTGAATCATGCAGATATATCGGTTCAGCGAAATCAGCCGAGGTTAGTGGTGACATTGATGCAGCAGCAGAATCATGCGACAAAGCAAAGGCATGCAATGAAGCGGCACTATCTGAGAGCATAAATGCAGATAATGCGGCACCGGCTTTGTCGGAGGAAGAACTCAAAAAGCAGGAAGCCTTCAACAGACGCATAAAGGCTGAAATAATAGAAGGCTGGGCAAATGAAATCCGCAGCACTCCTGTTTCCGGTAAGCTCACCGGCATACTTCATATCACAAATGACAGTCTTGCGGATGTAGTAAAGAGCGACGAGACAAACATTTTATACGGTCAGGATTATATATTTGAAGAAATACTGGGCTTGAAATTCAAGATAACACCATTTTCATTCTTCCAGACAAACTCAAAGGGTGCAGAGGTGCTTTACGACACCGCCCGCGAGTACATCGGCGACACAAAGGACAGCCTCGTATTTGACCTTTACAGCGGCACCGGCACAATCGGACAGATGATGGCATCAGTGGCAGACCGCGTAATCGGAGTAGAAATCGTGGAAGAGGCAGTAGAAGCCGCAAAGGAAAATGCAAAGCTCAACGGCATTGAAAACTGCGAGTTTATCGCAGGCGACGTGCTCAAAATGCTCGATACCATAGAAGAACGCCCTGACTACATAATCCTTGACCCGCCGCGCGACGGAATCCATCCGAAGGCGCTTACGAAGATAATAAACTATGGCGTGGACAGGATAGTATACATCAGCTGCAAGCCGACAAGCCTTGCAAGAGACCTTGCAGTATTCCTTGAGAATGGGTATGAGGTGAAGAGGGCGTGCTGCGTGGATATGTTCCCAGGAACGGGGCAGGTGGAGAGTATTTGTAGTCTTGTGAGAAAGAGTAGGTAAAAGATAAATTAAAGATTTATTATTTTGAATTATGCTGGGAACTTTTTATTTATGAAGGAATGAGTAATATCAAAGAGTTTCCATTTGTTTTGGGAGGATTATTATATGCCATTAAGTAATTTAAGAACACTAAGAAACGATATGTGTAAAAATGAAAAAGCGGTTGTTGTATTTCGCTTTCATTATAACAAATTAGAATATTTTGTTGCGGTATGCTTGCTTACAGATGAAGATAGTAAAAAGCAAGAGGCAAAATACGCATTAGTGAGGCTATGCTTTATTCGAGGGGATGATTTGAATCAATACTTGGATTGTTATGCCAACTCAAATGGGTTCTCAGCAGGTATGACAGAACTAAGACATTTTTTAGGAGTAGCGTACCAACCAGATGGAATAGGTTGGATACGAGGTTTTACTCATTTTTTTGGAGGAATCATACCGACACATATTCCAAATATGAACAACCATGAGCAGCATATTGCTTTGCATACCATTTGTAGACATGAAGGTCGAGATCCAAATAGAATATATCGTAGCTACATTTTTAGAAATGGGAAACAGGACGGGCAGCAGAAACATAGAACGGAATATAATGGTCAACTTGCTTCAGCTAGATTTTTTTCTCTTTACCCTAAATTTAAGCAAGATAGAACTATAAGTTTTGCATTTACTGATGATCCTATATTAGAAAAAAGCGAGGATGAGATTTTGCGAAATTTCGAGCGGAATGAACGGAATATGTGTGATTGATATGTTATCTTCTACGACCGAGGGTATAAAAATGTCAATGAATTAAGTTGAATTATTAGCAGTAAAGAAACTGCTTATATAGAAAACAGAGTAAATCAACCCTTTCACTAGTTTGACATCCTTTTTTATGGTGTTAAGTGCGTCCTACAATTAACTTGTACTTAGAGGATGTATAGGTTCTTTTGTTGGACAGTCGAGCTAGATAGAGAGTGTAGTGTTGCTTTCTAAGGACGAAATCGACTCGAGAAGAATTCTCGGGGGGGTTCTGTAGTAGAAAGGAAATAACATATGAACCGATTATGTGATGAATATACAAAAGAATGGAGGAATGGAATTGAAAGATAATTGTCTTCGTAAATTACTTGAGGAGTGTACAATATTTGGAATAAATCCCGTCGGAACACAACTAAGTCTTTTATGTTGCAATGTGTGTAAGAAAATTGAAAGACATGAGGAATTAAATAAGTATGAAGAACTATATGTTTTTCCATTATTGTTATCATACAGAAAAGAAGAGTCTTCTTTTTTGAGAGCCTTTGGAAGTACTATGATGGAACACACAGCAGAAAAATTTGAAAATACTGATATTGCGCAGGTTCATGAATTTTTGTCATTATTATCAAGAGTATCAAAAGGTAAATATAGCTATTCGTGTAATGATTTGCTTAAAATGTCGGAAGGTTCTTATTGCCATGTCATTGCAAGGCTTTATTGGTCTGAAAAATATGATTTAATGAGAATTTTTGCAATTCAATATATCTTTAATAATTCAAAGATTTCTGGCAGTAATGTGCGTGATAATTGGTATCATAAAGATGAAAAAGAACCATTTTTTGTTATTGGAGTGGGGTTAGATGAAGGAATAACAGAAAGTATAACTTTGAATTTATTAGATGGACAGGAAAAATTTTCTGACGCATATTTTTTTGAAATGAAATTTGTAGATAAACTCATTGATACATTCAAATTTGAACGTAAAGAATTTTTTGGAAAGGCTTTTCAGCATGATTGCTTAGAATTTTTGAATGAAGCAACAAAGAAGATTGACTATTGCGATTTTTATGATATTTTAACATTATCAGATCAACAGAAGTGGAAGGATGTTTTTTCGATACTGAAAAAATACGAGAGTTAAATAGTATGAAAGATAGTAAAATTAGCCAAAATCATAAATTAGACACAAAAAGAAAGATCACATAGTGAACCAATCATGAGGTGTTCAAACATAAAAAATAGGTGTATCTGAGCAACAGTAAAAATCGTGTGGTGCTTTTGATATGGATGTTGGGATGATTTAATAATTTAACCTATTGCAACATGAAACTCTGAAAGTTGAAAACACTTTCATCAATAGTTATACTGCAAGCCAATGGCGTGGGAATGGAGGTTAATATGTCAGTAGAAATGTTATCAAAAACTCAAGAAATTAGTATCGCAAACGCATTAAAAGAGCTTTATTATGACTCTATTATAGAAGGCCAATTCCATGATGATTCGGAGTTGTTTTATGATATTGAGTCATTAGTTGAGCAGAGTATGAAAAGACAGAACGAAGCAATAACTGATGCTGGTGGAATTTCGCTGAGATTTTCAAACACAAAGGAATTGGCAAATGCTTTCTTGGACAAATATCGAAAATGTATTATTACGACAGAAAACTTTGCGTATGAAATAAACGATCGCTTTGGATATACCATTGATTTGGCTAGTGTTATTGGACCATATTTCCTTTATCAGGCAGGAGTTACTGATGAGACTATTTCTTTTTACCTTGCTCTCGGTTTAGCAGTTGCAAATGTCATTTGTGATTCACTAGCTTCAAAAAAAAAGGCAAGAAATGAGATTATGGATGAAAAAAGAATTAATGTAATATGTACCGAGCTCACCAAGTTATTAGTACTATCAAAAGCTAATGCGGATGAAAAAGATCAAAAAGCAATAAACAAAAGTATAGAGGAAATAGGGAAAGTAACAAGTATAGAGAATAACTAGCTTATACTGAAGCATATGAAGAATGTGCGAAACATCCGCATATTGATGAATCGGACTGTGTTTTATATTATACAAGTCAGTTGTTCAATGCAAAGTATGCACCATTATATAGCAGATGGCTAAGTGACATGACTTACAATTTAAAGCAGTCCTTCTGACAAGTGAAAAGATGTAAAAATGTAAAAATGTACTGATGTCTATCGCGCTACAGAAAACTGTGAGGTCTGCGACAGGTGGAGAGCGTGCAGTGTCTCATCTTTTCATTGCCTTAAACGACGAAAACAACCCTCCGAGTCATCATATCAGTATATTGGAGGGGTGTTACTATTGGGTTAATATATTATTTGCAATTTATTACTGCGTTTTTTGCTGTAATACTACATTTGTTATGATATACTATTACTATAAGGATGGATTCTAATGGATACTTATAGTGTTAAGGGAATAGCTGATATGTTAAATACAAATCCAGAAATGGTGTGAGATGGATTCGCTTAGGTAGGCTTGAAGCGATTCAAGAATCCAAAAAAGGCGGAAATGTAGTAACAAAATCTTTGCTTGATGTTTTTCTTAAAACTTCTCCGAAATACGTGGGAAATGCTGCAGGATTACTGGAACCAACTGTTGGAATTACTACTGCAACAGTTGCGATTGTTGGAGGGATTCTTGTTCAACAATTAATAAAGAACGATGGACTTAAGAATGCTCAAGTGAATACTTCAGAGATTCGTAAACTACTGTTAGCCAATATAAAATCTTCTAAAGAAAATATCGCAAGAAAGAGGATGAGAATAATGCATCTTCAAGAAGAGATTGAAGACGAGTAACACCATGTTATCAAATCTGAAAAGCTTATAAAAGAACTCGATGAAAAGGTTCGAGGTCAAGGTGATTATAAGGAATAGTATTGCACTGGCATTGACTTATTACAGTAGATACGATATTGTAAATTTATAATGGAGGGAAAAGAAATGCTTGTATTGGGAATTAACAAAATCTTGAATTGGTGTCAAATCATTTCTGGGGGACGAACATATACTTGTCCCACGAAATTGATAGATGGAAAATTGTTTTTCCGCTTCAAAAAAGAATGGTACAGTGTGGCAGAGTTTGTTTCTGACCATGCTGAGGAACTTGTTTCAGAAGGCGGTAAGGTTATCTCTCGCCCATTCAAAAAATAACGGGAGGTAATTGTTATGAGAGGCGCAAATTGCTGAAATGAAGATGAGAATACTCTGTGGGATGAATGGGATACGATTTACTGTTCCATTTGTGCTCATAAAATAAGAATATCTGACGGAGAAGAGGATTTGCTTGAATGCCTCACTGCCATGAGATGAGAGATAGTAAAGCTTATTATTGCAGACACTGCAATATGCAGTTCTAACAAAAGAGGGATAATATAATTAGATTAAACAGTTATTCATATTTTTGTATCAACTAGACATACTTGTATATACTACAATAACTGTAATTATTACTTGTCATTTAGCTTATAGTTGAGTAAGATAAATCCAGTAATTGCGTTGCAAAAACCTGTGAGGTTTGCGACTGGGGGAGAACTTGTTGGGTTCCTCTTTATATAACTCCTTGTCATAAACGGCAGGGAGTTTTTTATTGGATTTATATATTACAATAGCATAGCCAAAACAAAACCGATACAATACATTTTCCAAAAGCTAAGCGGGAAACACTAATTGCTTCCTGTTTAGCTTTTTCGGTTTGTGAGATTTGTGTATTGAAGTTGTTATTACAATATGATACAATGAATTTATAAAAGTGAAATTCATAAAAATGAATGTGTGCGTAGTGAGGGGATTAGATGACTATTAGTGAAAGAATTTTAAAGGTACTAAAGGAAAGAAATATGACACAGGCGGAATTTGCCAAGCAGATAGGAATTGCAACCAGTACCATAAGCGAATGGAAAAAGAAAGGGACAAATCCTTCTGCAGATAAGCTTATGGATATTTGCAATGTGCTTCAGATTACACCTGAGCAGCTTCTTACCGGAGTTGGCATAGAAGATGAAGAGGCAATTGCTGCCGCCAGCCCGGTGAGCCGCTTTACACCTTTGGAGATTAAGATGATTGAAGATTATCACAGTCTTAAGGAGGAACAGAAGAAAAGACTTATTGCTTATCTGGAGGCATTGAAAAAGATAGAAAGGCTTGAGGAGATGTAGTATTTAAAGTCGAAAAACTTGACTTTATAGTGTTTTTTATAAAAGACCGGGCAGAGAATCCAGGAGCAGTTGGTCTTTTGACTAAAGCAGGTCTTTATGGCGGTGGAATTAAGTTCCTTAGTGAGATTTATGGACGAATAATTCGATTATCCAACACTGTAGAATGGATGGTGTTGACTGAAAAAAGTTTGGAGGTATATATGACAAATAAGAATAGAATTATAACAGTACAGGATATTCCGATAACTGTTTCAATGGCTGATGAGGAAGATTATATTTGTATTACAGACATGGCAGCAGCTAAATCAGATAATTCAAGATCGGCTGATGTTATACGTAATTGGCTACGTAATAGGTCAACGCTGGAGTTTTTGTCTACATGGGAAGAAATGTATAATTCAAATTTTAAAGTGTTCGAATCTGAACACTTTAAAAAAGATGTCGGATTGGTAACGTTTACTCCGAGCGTTTCTGAATGGGTTGAAAAAACAGATGCAATAGGATTGTTTGTTAAAAAGGGAAGATATGGAGGAACCTATGCGCATAAAGATATTGCTTTCGAATTTGCATCTGCAATTAGTCCTGTTTTTAAGCTTTATCTGATCAGAGAGTTTCAACGGTTAAAAACTAAGGAGAACGATTTAAGGAAAATTGAGTGGGATGCAAAGAGATTCCTTTCAAAGAATAATTATCTGATACAGACCAATGCAGTAAAGAATTACATTATCCCTGTTTGTAACTATAGAGAAGATCTTCAATGGCTGTCATATGCAGAGGAAGCAGATATTCTTAATGTTGCTCTTTTCGGATTTACTGCAAAAGCTTGGCGGGATGCAAATCCGGAGCTTGCGAAAAAAAGCAATGTTCGGGACTTCGCTACCATTAATGAACTTACTGTTCTTTCAAACCTAGAGAGCCACAATGCACAGATGATCCGTGAAGGCAAGGATAAAGCTGAACGTTTCAAGATTTTGAAGGAAATTGCAGGATATCAGATTAGAATTTTAGGTGAAGCTGAAAACATTAGTAAGCAAATAGAGGATAGTGGACAAGATGGTCATTAAAGAAAAAGTCAAATGCTACACATACAACTAAGTATCCACAGCCATTCAGGTGGATGGATACAGCCTGGATGCGCAGCGGGAAGCGATTTGGAAACAATACGGCGGATGTGCTCAGCTCTCAGCGGCTGATGCAGGATAAGGACCGGACAGAGAATCCAGGAGCAATCGTTAATTGAGTTCATTACCCAAAATCAAAGCGTATGTTACCCGACGGAAATCGGTATTGTACCGACAGAAACGGAATGGAACAGAGAGAATTAATGCCCCATAGATATACAAGAGAAATACATAGTTAACGTTGCATATTTTTAAAAACAAGAGGAAATTGCAACGTTAAATTGCGCTTGGTAGTTAAATATGATATGCTTGTCTTGAGAAAAGGTAACATAAAGTGTATAGAATTGTTTGTAAGAGAAAAGTGTTTGAAAAGAATCAGAGGATTTTATAACAGTGAAGATATTATTAAAGTTATTACCTGTGTAAGACGGTGTGGGAAATCCAGCATTATGGAAATCATCGCTAAAGAGCTACGTGAAACAGGGATTAGGGTCTAATTCATATTTGTTGAGCGGTGAGCTGGCCACGAAGCTTACTATGTAAATATGATGAAATTTATGGGTGGAGAGAATATGTTTTAAGAATTCAATTAAGTTTTTTATAAAAATGAGGTAGTAAGATTGACACTACCTAAGAAAAAGAAAGGGATTTACTATGGGAAAATATACTGATTTAGAGCAGGCGCTTAGTGACCCGTCACTCGCCATTATAACCGACAACATAACCACACAGAAGGAGCTTAACAGAGTCTACGTCAAGTATAGAGTCCTTCCGAGAAAGCTGAAGCGGTTTTCTAACTATTACTCAAATGTGTTTTTGGGGCATAGTGTGACAGAGATGTATGTACTTATGAAAGAAAAGCTGGATGATGGCAGCGACATCTTTCAAGACTTGCATTTGCCGAGCGATAAATACGTGCTTTCAGAGCCGGATCTTTATTACAAGGAAGATAGCTTCAATTCAGGTGATACAAATATTTGCTTTATTCTCGGTCATTCGGGAAGCGGAAAGTCGATGATGGCAAGAACACTTGAGGGAGACGATATAGACCATATCGAGCTTGATGACTTGCTTCTTACCAAGGACCATTTTACAATGGATGAGCTGAAGGATTATTCTGATATGTTCTACAGCTTCTTTACCGGCGAGGGATCTAAATATTATATCGGCATTGATGAGAGAGACAGTATTCCAAAAGAAGAATACGAAGACAAGGTATTTATAGACTTTGTTAAGTTTGCGATGGATTATTCAAAACAGCACAGGGAAAAGAAATATATCATAGAAGGAATCTGGATTTATCTTTATTTTGATGACCCTTCCATATTTGAGGATTATGCGGTATTCATCAAGGGAACGTCTTTTCTTAAGTCCAAAATCCGTGCGACAAAGAGAGAGCTGCAGAGAGACAAGAAGGCCCTGCAGGAAAGAAAGCAGATGTTTGGAAGAGAAGTCAGAAACTATTTACTGGATGAGGACAAGATTGACTTATATCGCCGCTTTTTTGGCGAAAGTCCATACACAATTTTCAGAGAAGAGACAAACGAGGCTGATAAACAATCCGAAGCTGTAATAAACGAGCTGAACGGCATTGACAGATGTTTCGTAAATAATGACACAGACGGCATCCGTGAGATTATGAAAAAGGCTGAAGAAAATGCCGAATTATCCAACTGGAACAAACTGAGAATTATCAATGAATGCAAATTAGCATTATTGGATCTCTGCATAAAAATCTGACATGAATGAAAGGCGTTTGCTTGTTGCTTCGGCAGAGGATAAACGATAAGTAGAGAAAAATGAAGGAAATAACACTGGAAGAACTTAATATGCTGCCGACAGGCTCTTATGAGCTAATAGATATCAGGGATGAAGGACATATTATTTATGGAATGATTCCCGGTGCGATGCATATAAGTTTGGATGAATTCAAGGATGAAGACAATTTAAAGCTGTCGAAAATACCGATGGAAAATTATACAGTAATGCAAAGAAGCTTGGCTGCAACAAGATTGCACTGGGGCATCATTATGATGACGTGATAGAGACCATTTTAATGGGAATGCTTCACGGGGCACAGATTCAGACCATGATGCCAAAGCTTCACAGCACAAATTTTGAAGGAATGGAATTGATTCGACCTATGTATCTTGTAAGGGAAAGCGACATCTGCGCATGGAGAGATTACAACGACCTTCATTTTCTGCAGTGTGCCTGCCATTTTACCGATACATGTACGACATGTCATGAAGACGGAACGACATCATCAAAGAGGCTTGAGACTAAGAAGTTAATTGCTGCCCTGAAAAAGGACAATCCATTTGTAGAGGCAAATATATTTAAAAGCGTTGAAAATGTGAATCTCAGTACAGTTATTGCGTATAAGAAGGATGGGGTGCGTCACTGCTTTCTGGATGAGTATTGATGAATATAATTGAGCCAAAAATATAGAAGGAGTGATAATTATTAATTATTTCGTAGAAGGAATTCAGGGGAGCGGAAAGAGTACGCTGGTTGGGAAGCTTAAGGAGCAGCACCCTGAGTATAAGGCGTATTGCGAGGGAGATTATTCGCCTGTGGAGCTTGCATGGTGTGCCTATGTGAGTGAGGAAGTTTATCAGGAGATTTTGGAGAAGTACGGCAGTATTCGTGAAGAGATAGAAAAATTCAGCGTCAAAGAGGGCGACAAAAGAATAATATGCTACACCCGGATTATTACGGACATTCCCGGCTTTCACAAGGACTTAGAGCAGTATGAAATTTATAACAACCGCAGGTCGTTTGAAGAGTTTAAAAACATTGTGCTTGGAAGATTTGAAAGATGGGACGGCGATAAGCAGATATTTGAATGCTCGCTTTTTCAGAATATAGTCGAGGACCTGATTTTGTTTAGAAAAATGCCGGATGACGAAATAATAGATTTCTACAGGGAAATCCGCAGAGCGTTAGATGGCAGAGAGCTTCAAATAATATATCTTAAGACCGAGGATGTGGCTGCAAATATCGACGTAATCAGAAAGGAACGTTCGGATGAGCAGGGAAATGAATTGTGGTTTCCGATGATGTGTGAATATTTCAACACGTCTCCCTACGCTGTGGAGCGGGGACTTTCGGGAGAGGCCGCTTTGCTGGAGCATTTTGTACACAGGCAGGAACTGGAGCTTAGAATATGCCGCGAGGTTTTTGGTGATAAATATATACAGAAGATTAGTAAAGCTTAGGCGCAGTATGACGTAAGTCCGGTGAGCGGGCTTAATGTTAACGTAGAAGAGAGGGGTAATGCATGAGATATTTAATGATTATAATATTATGCCTGCTTATATGCATGGCAGGCTGTGCATCAAAAGAACAAGGCAGCGAAAGCAGCGAAAGCAGTGAGACCGCCAATTCGTATTCTCAGATTTCTCAGGATGAGGCAAAGCACATGATGTCAGTTAATGATGGTCATATCGTGGTGGATGTGCGCAGACAGGACGAGTATGAGAATGGTCATATACCAGGAGCGATACTGATTCCGAATGAAAGTATCGGCAAGGAAAGACCGCAGGAGTTACCTGACCTCAATCAGATAATTCTTATATACTGCCGAAGCGGAAATCGCTCTAAGCAGGCGGCAGAAAAGCTTGCGGATATGGGGTATACGCACATTTATGAGTTTGGCGGAATCAACACATGGAAGGGTGAAATAGTACCCGGCATGGAGACGGAAGCCCAGACAGATGCGGACTCTAAGCAGGCTGCACAGGAGGAAAAGAGTATGAAAATGATTATCGGTGAGGCTGCGGTTCCTGTGACATGGGAAGATAATGAGTCAGTTGAGGAACTGAAAAAACTGCTGCCTCTGACTATCGAAATGTCTATGTATGGCGGCTTTGAGCAGGTTGGCGCTATCGGGCAGAGCATTGTGCGAAATGATACGCAGATTACTACTGATTCAGGAGATATAGTGCTGTATTCAGGCAATCAGATAGTCGTATTTTACGGTTCGAATTCGTGGGCGTATACACGTCTCGGACATGTAAACCTGTCAGAGCAGGAGATGACAGCCCTCCTTGGAAATGGTGATGTGACGATTACGATAATAAGAGAATAGCAGTATGAGCGGTAATTTAGTGTCAAAGATAAAAATATCATTTAAAAATATAAATCACAAATTGTTTATAGCATTGTTGGTAATGGGACTGGTGCCGGCAATATACACAACTCTCAGAGTGTTCTGGCTTGGAAACCTGCCGGGAGACTGGTCATATTCAATAGCCGGTCAGCCACATTCTATGGCCTGGGGAAGACACATTACATGCTGTTTGAGTCTGTGGTGACAAATGTGGTTTACTATGGAACCGCTTTTGTTTTGTATATATGCGGCGTGTGGCAGCCGACATTAACCGGTATTGCGCTGCTGTTTGGCTTTGGCAATGCTTTTGATGCGCTGGTGTCGCTTGGAGCTTACTTGTATATGCTGAAGAAGCATCATATAAATATGCTGGATGTTGAAGAGAAAACAGTTTAGATTTTAATGGCTTATCAAAGCAGTCATTTAAAAATAATGTTGTGGACTTTTCTTATAAAATAAATCAAAGGCAAGGACCGGTAAAATACAGATCTTTGCCTTTAATTTCATCATCAAGCTTTGATAATGTGACCGGTAAAAATTCTATTGTAATATTAAGACAAAATAATATATAATTAAAGAGAAGTATACAGGCATACGACAACATTCAGACAAGGAATACGATAAGATATGGTAAATACGATTAATAAATACTGCGTAAATAATGACTGCTATAACTCAAATAGAAAGCTTGACAGCGTATCGTATCTGATAGTGCACAGCACCGCCGTATATCCTACGGTTATCAGGGCGGCAAAGGGCAAGAATAACTGGTTTACGCGCTGGAACAAGCCGGGTATTCAGAAGCTTGCGCATGGCTTCATTGATGACACAGGAGTATATCAGTTCGCACCGGAGAATATGCGCTGCTGGCACATCGGAAACACATGGGGCAACAGCAACTGCATAGGATATGAGCTTTGTGAATTTGATGGAGAAAAAGAGTTTATCGGCACATGGAACAATGCAGTGGAGCTGTATGCTCTTTTGTGCGTAAAATATGAGCTTGAATCTGACAAGGTTATAGGTCACTGCGAGGCGCACGATATGGGCTTCGCGACAAATCACAGCGACCCTGTGCCTTATTTCAAAATGCACGGCAGAACGATGAACGATTTTAGAAATGATGTGAAAAGGCGCATTGCTTCGTTGACAGCGACTCCGGGCAAGGTTATAGACTGTGATGAATTAAACATAAGACAGTCTCCGAACGGCAAGGTATTAGCGGCTATTCCAAAGGGCGCGAAGCTGTACATAATCGGCGCGGGCACCGACAGCGACGGCGACAACTGGCATGAAATAATTTATAAGAACATGACAGGCTACGCCTGGCCTAGATACATTTCGTTTAAGGGCATTGTCAATGACAAGGAATCGCTTAATTTCAGACGCTCACCGAACGGAGAAATCATTAAGAAAATTCCTGACGCAACGCCTATTGATATCACCGGCATAGGCTATGACAGCGAGGGAAGCATGTGGTACAAGGCCGAGTATCAGGGCGTGACCGGGTATGTGTGGCCGGGGTTAATAAGACTTAAGTAAGAGCTTTTTGAATTTAAAGTGGGCTTACTTGACTTGTATATTAATTGCTGGTACAATAAAACATTAAGAATCAATACACACATGAAGATTTTACCGGAGGATATTTTATGACTGATGTTATTGAGATAAAGCATCTGACTAAAAGCTATGGAAAGAACAGGGGCGTAATTGACGTGTCGTTAAATGTCGGACAGGGCGATATTTTCGGCTTCCTTGGACCGAACGGCGCAGGCAAGTCAACAACGATTCGTTCAATGCTTGGTTTTTTGAAGATTGACAGCGGAAGCATTAAGATACTGGGGATGGACAGCGTAACTGAGCATGAGAAGATTTTGAAGGAGGTCGGATACATGCCGTCGGAGGCGTGGTTTTATCCATCAATGAGAGTATCTGAGGTTATAAAATATGCGGCTGATGTAAGGGGACTTGACTGCGCCAAAGAGGCGGAAAAGCTTTGCGAGAGGCTGAAGGTGGACACGCATAAAAAGATAAAGGAGCTTTCACTTGGCAACAGAAAGAAGGTCAGCATTGTGTGTGCGATGCAGCACAGACCGAAGCTTTTTGTGTTTGATGAGCCTACAAGCGGACTCGACCCTTTGATGCAGAAGCATTTTTTTGAACTGATAAATGAGTATGTTGATGAGGGAGCAACCTGCCTTTTGTCTACGCATGTGTTGTCGGAGGTAAATAAATACTGCAAAAATGCGGCGATTATGCGAGAGGGCAGGCTGACAATGCTTGAATCCGCCACGATAGATGACGATACGTTTATTAAATTTTACGAGGATTGAGAGGTGGCGGCATGAGAACTGTATTTTTAAAGGAACTAAAATTAAATATAAAGAATCTATTGATCTGGAGCCTCACGATAGGACTGCTCGGATTAGCGTGCATTGTTATATACAAAAGCATGCAGGCTGATATGAAGAATATGGCGGACGCATTTTCAAATATGGGTGCATTTGCGGATGCATTCGGAATGAGCACGCTTAGCATTGCAACGCTTAAAGGATATTTTGCAACTGAAATCGGCACGATTCACGGACTCGGAGGCGGGCTGTTTGCTGCGATTATTGCTATAGGAATGCTTTCAAAAGAGGAAGAAGCTCATACGGGTGAGTTCCTTTTCTCGCTGCCTTTATCAAGAAGCAAGGTCGTGCTTGCAAAGTGCGTGTGCATTGCTGTAATGCTTGTGGTATTTACGGTTATATGCGCAGCTTTATATGCTCTTGGTTTTGTTGCGCTTGGCGAGGGCATACCTGCAAAAGAATTCCTTACATTTATGGGAATGCAGCTTGTGATGGATATTGAAATTGCTGCGATATGCTTCTTCGTTTCGGCACTGTCGGGTAAAAACAAGATGGGGCTCGGACTTGGAATCGCACTTATCTGCTATATGTTTGATTTGATTGGAAGAGTAGTGCCTGATTTGAAGGAATATTTATTTTTGGGACCATATTCATTTTCAAATGCTTCGGAAATCTTTTCGGGAGCGGATATATCCTCTAAGGCATTAATTGTTGCGGCGGCTGTGACGGTTTTGTGCATTGCAGGGGCGTTTATATGCTATAACAGACGCGACCTTGCAAGCTGAAAGGCTGAAAGACTGTTAATGCCTGTAGGATGTGCGGCAACAACGGACGCGACATTGCAAGCTGAAAGACTGTTAATGCCTGTCGGATGTATGGCTATAACAGACGCGACCTTGCAAGCTGAAATAATTTAGAATGGGGGGCTTTATGGATTATATCAGAGTAACAAAGGAAAATCTTGAAAGCGAGCACATTTGCTGCGCCATTTCAAACAACAAGGATATTCAGGTTGCTTCAAAGAAGGCGTGGCTTTTGGAGCGATTTGACGAGGGGCTTGTGTTTTTAAAGAGTACGGAGCGTGGAAAATGCTTTATCGAATACATTCCAGCGGAAAATGCGTGGAATCCGATTGATGCAGCAGGGTATATGTATATCGATTGTCTGTGGGTGTCTGGCTCATTTAAGGGGCACGGATATTCAAATGACCTGCTTAACGAGTGTATACGTGACAGCAGACAAAAGGGTATGAAGGGCTTGTGCATTCTGTCATCTGCAAAGAAAAGACCATTCCTCGCCGACCCGAAATATTTAAAATACAAGGGCTTCAGTGTGTGCGACGAGGCTGACAATGGCATTATGCTGTGGTATCTGCCGTTTTCACCTGATGCAGCACCGCCACGATTTAAGGAGTGTGCAAGGCATCCGCACATTGATGAAGATGGCTATGTGCTTTATTATACAAGCCAGTGCCCGTTCAATGCAAAATATGTGCCGATTGTGGAGCAGACTGCAAAGGATAATGGTATTACGTTCAAGGCTATTCACCTTGAGAGCAGGGAGGCGGCGCAGAACGCGCCGACCCCGGTTACGACCTACGCCCTGTTTTACAATGGAGAGTATCTGACAAATGAGCAGATGAACGATACTAAGTTTTTAAAGCTTGCGGCACGATAAAATTAACAGACAGCAACAACGCAGACGATTTTTGATTATCGTCTGCGTTGTTTTTGCGGATTATATTTATACTTCAGCGCATGCCTAAAAGCTCCTTCAGCGTCAGAGCTTCGCGAGGCAGTGATGCAGGATTATCGTCCGGCATAAATTCGAGCATACACCATCTGTCCACGTTATCTTTTTCCAGAGTATCAAAATAAGCGCTCCATTCGTCAAATCCGTCAGAAAGAGGCAGACGAAGTCCTGGCTCCGGCCAGTTAAAGACGTGAATATTTACTGCATATGGCAGCAAATCTGCAAGCGCGAGACTGTTTTCGGCAAAATCATAGCATTCGTTCGGCTGCCAGTACATGCGCAGATTCGGCATGCCGGTTTCATGCATCAGGCGCAGGGCAGAAGCACGGCAGTCAGTAAGGGTATTGCGGTGACATTCAAAGGCAATAGTGATATCCTTTTCTTTTGCCATTTCAGCAAGCTTTCTTGCTTCCTGCACAAGTCTTTCACGCTCATTTTCAGCAACATCTGCACTTGCCGATGTACCCGCCCAGATTCGAATAGTAGGTGCACCAAGCGCACACGCAGTCGATAAAACCTTTTCAAATTCTTTTTTATAGTCTGTGCCGTAGGAGCCAAGCCTGTAATATGAGCCGTAGGCGGCAACCAAAAGCCCTGCTTTGTGAGTCATTTCGGCAACCCTTAAAGCATTTTCTATATTATCCGGAGGCACATGAACGTCGCCTCCCCATTCGATTCCTTCTAATCCGGCTGATGCGGCAATGCGTACAATTTCCTCACAGGAAAGTGTGCGGAAGCTGACAGATACTAATCCCGGTTTTAACATTTTATGTACTCCTTTCATTCCCGCAAGCATCGAGCAAAGCGGACGAGCTTGCTGCGGGGTATTTGACTTACGCCATGGTTTTAAGCATATCCTCTGGTAAATTTACACATAACGACGAAAAGGGCTCGTATTTGACTTATGCCATGGTTTTAAGCGTATCCTCTGGTAAATTTACACATAACGACGAAAAGGGCTCGTATTTGACTTATGCCATGGTTTTAAGCATATCCTCTGTTACCTCGCAAGGATTACTGCGTCCTGCGGTAAAATCGGAAAATGCATTATACATACATTCGCCCATCCTTGCAATTTCGTTTCCGAGAGAGCCCGCCATATGAGGCGTCAGGAAAACATTTGGCAGGGTGTATAGCTCGCTTCCCTCAACAGGCGGCTCAGGGTAGGTTACATCAAGCACTGCAGCGCGCGTCGAAACGTCTTTAAGCGCATTTATAAGGTCAGCCTCGACAACCTGTCTGCCGCGTCCGGTATTGATAAACACAGCGTTATCCTTCATGACATCAAAGCACGTATGGTCAAGCATTGCTGCTGTCTGAGGATTGTCAGCAAGGTGATTTGAAATAACCTGGCATTTTGCGAAAAGCTCCTGAAGGGAAGTAACCTTTTGTGCGCCGAGTGCTAAGGCAGCCTCTTCTGATAAAAACGGGTCAAAGACAAGCGCCCTAAGGCGGTACGCCTTTAACATTTTAAGGACCAGCCTGCCCACCATTCCCGCGCCGATAATGCCGACAGGAGTATCATAATTGCCAGGATAAGGACATCCTGTGTCATGCTCCGTCCAGATGGCGCCGTCACGGTGAAGCGTCTGGAAAAAGCCCTTATTTGCGAGGATAATCTGCGATACGGTCACCTCTGCGACAGGCACCGCATTTGCGCTCCACGCAGAGAAAATCCTCACGCCGCACTCAAGATAAGGGCGCGCAAAATACTGCACGCTGCCGGCAGCGTAAAAAACTGCCTTAAGTGACGGAAGACACTTAGAAATCTGCTCCCTGCTTAACTGTGCCATTCCCCATGTGGAAAAAATGTATTCCGTGTTTTTAAACAGCCCGGGGTTTGAAATAATAGTGTCAGCGTCATAATAACCCGGCATAATACCCGGGAGATTATCCAGTTCATCTCGTATATCGGAAGAATATGCCTTAAAAATCGCTTCCTGTGTTCCAATAAATATTCCTTTTTTCTCGTCCATAATATTACCACCTGAAAAATATTGTATAATCAAATATAACTATGCTTAACAATTATTATATTGTTAATATCAGAATGATTCAATATTAATTCTTAAATCTGTTAATTTTTATATGGTGATTTGATATAAAATATTGCAAATAACGCAGAATTTGATTATAATAAAGAAGATATTGAGTAGTGAGATTTTTCGTCCACAAAAACGGCTTAAAAATAAGGTGTGTTATAATAGTTTAAAATAAAAGTGAAAGGGAAGGGGAGTTAGAGATGTATTGTACATAAAAATGATATCACTTTTAGAAAATGAACTATTATAGCTAATTTAAAATCAAAATATAACAGGAGGAATATTTTTATGAAGAGAAGAATCTTATCGTTAATTATGATGTTTGCTTTAATTGCTGCTTTAACTGCATGTAATGAAAATACAGAAAACACTGAAACAACAGCCGCACAGACTACTGCAGCTGAAACGGAAACCGAAATCGAGACAAAGACGTTTGAAGAGACAACGGAAGCTTCGCTTGAGGCACAGACTGAGGAAGAAACAGCGCCGGAAAGCACAGAGGCCCAGACAGAGGAAGAGCTTAAGGAGACAGCCTCACAGACTAAGGCTCCTGAAACCAGACCGGCTGTTCAGCCGCAGACAAAGGCCCCTGAGACAAAAGCTCCTGCAACTAAGCCTGCACAGCCTGTGACGCAGCCGCAGACAAAGGCTCCTGAGACAAAGGCTCCTGAGACAAAGGCTCCGGAAACACAGCCTCATACTCAGCCTGCTACCCAGCCGCAGACTAAGGCTCCGGAAACTAAGCCGGCAACCCAGCCTGCTACTCAGGTCCCGGAAACACAGCCTCAGACACAGGCGCCGACAAAGAGCTACTGTGAACTTAATGGACATACATGGAATACGGTTGTCGATGAGGAAGCATGGGATGAACCGATTTATGGCTGGAGAACATTCTGCAATGTTTGTGGAGCTGATTTGACGGCACCTGGAGCCGTTGAATATCACAATTTAGTTGAAAATTGTGATGGTGGTTATCATGATGAATATGTAATTGTAAATACTATTCACCATGCTGCAATAACTCATGAAGAATGTTCTGTATGTGGAATAAGAAAATAATTATTTTACATTCAGAACCAGAAAAACACATAATAAAAAATATAAAGCAACGTATCGTATGGAAGAATTCTGGTTCTGATATATCAATACTACTAATATATCAGTAGAACGTCAACATTTCAATTTATATTCGCATGATTTTCTACTAGTGAAATTATAGCATGCGAAAGCAAAAAAACATAACAGTCCGGGAAGCATATGCTTTCCGGATTTTTTATTTTTAATATCTTAAAATCTTGAAGATTTTAAGGTTCTGTGTTACGCTGTTACACAGAAACACGGTTACAGGAAGGAGAAATAATATGGCTGACAGAAAACTTGAAAATATTACAGTGACCATGACTAAAAAAGAAAAGAAGTCACTAAAACAGGCTGCTCTTGACAATGATTTATCGGTTTCAGGACTGATTCGCAGATGGCTTGTTGAATACTTGGACAAAAACCAAAGGAGGTAAAAGATAATGGCATCATTTAATACGGAACGTGAAGGACAGACCGCCTTTTATCAGACATTCCTGCCGTTGGTTGCTCCGTCACTCAGTCTGGACGATATCCTTGCTGATGATAATGACGGAGTCCTTAATGGCAATCTGCTGGAGTTTAAACTTCGTGTAAACGATTTAAACTCTGTCTTGTTTCAGTGCGTAAAATATCTGTCTGCTTTAAGAATTAAAGGCAAACCAGTCCCGGCCAATATCATTATTGTGGATTTGAACGGCGAGCAGGCGTATCTTTATGAGAATTTTTTTTCGGGATTTTTTATGAACTTTTTAGTACCGCACGCTGAAATAAACCATTAGATAGACATATGGTTTATTTCAGTGTGCGGTATTGTTTAGCCGGCTTTCCTTTTTGTCAGAGCAAAAAGGAAAGCCGGCTAAACAGCTAAAAACAAAGGCGAAAATGCAATAATTTACAATTGTATTTTAAGTTAAAATATTATATGTTATTAGATGAATTATTTTAGATAAGAAGGTGCAAACAATGGAGCAAAATAAAGGTAAAGTAATAGCTTTATGCGGCAAAATCGCAAGTGGAAAAACA
>JAFRXK010000028.1 GCA_017442865.1 Lachnospiraceae bacterium
TCTTGCCTAAACAAAATGGCACAATAACATTCTTATCTGAAAGGAAATCATGCGCCTGGCAGCCTATATCCTCTGCAGACTGCTTCAACGCGATCTCCTTTATCTCACCATTATTCATTACTTAAAACCTCATTGTTCATGAATCGTTTTACTGTAATTATATATTTCCATTAATATCATTATAGCCTATTGTACAGAGCTTGCCTCTTTGTACATATCCGATTTTTTCATAGCAGGCATTTGATGCGACATAATCTGCATTTGTATAAAGCATAGGTGTATAACCTGAATCCTGCGCTATCTTAGTCACCTGATAGACAAGCTGCTCCGCGTAATGTTTCCTGCGGTATTCCTTCCTCGTATATACCAGATTAAGCGAAGCCATATTCCCTGTAGGTGCGTACTGACAGCTTGCTACTTTCCTGCCTTCCTCATTAACCCAGAAATACAGTCTTCCTGCCTTGGCATAGTTTTCAGCATCCTGCCGGTACTCTGCTCTACTCTTTTTATCTACTCCTACTTCTTCATGGAACAGATCAAGGAAATCAACCAGCTCAGCCACATCCTTTTCCGTGCATTTATATATATTCCCGCTCACCTCTGTTTTAGGCGGGATCGCGTCCGGACAATCATATGCAAACATATTCATTGTAACAGCAAGCTCCTGACCTTCACCCGCAGCTCTTTTTATAAAATAATCAGCAAGCTCATACTTTACATTGAATGTATGCTCCCCATCGATCAAGCCATTCTCTTTAGCAATCTGATAGGCATTTTCATATTCTTGATCAGATGCTCCATCCGGAGTCCAAATCCATACAGGATGCGGCGCTCCGGTAAAACAGATGATAAGCTGCTCGTGATCAGTTAAAAGCAGGTTACAGTCAGCGCCCAGAATTCTCCGCATAACAAAGAATGTGTATGTATCACACTCCAGCAATTTGAAATCTCTTTCATCAACAAAATTGTCCATAGGTCGCCTCCTCACTCAAATATGTTTGCCATTATAATTTCATCCCTATATGTCCCATCCTTTAGCTTAAATGCCCTGGGATTCATTCCATATTCCTTGAAACCCATCTTTTTATACATATGCCTAGCCCTGTCATTATCGCTGTATACCCCAAGCTCAACCTTCTCATAGCCATTTGCCTTTTACTTTCATGGCATCCTCCGGACCTGCGCTCTTGATTGTTACTTCTCGTCCATCAGGTAAAAGATATTTCTGCTCCTTTATTCTCATAGCCACCTCCTGAAGTTTTGCTCATTAAAAATAAATAAACCTCATCAAACTCTAGCTTGATGAGGTTCTGTAAACTATATCAGTTATAAAGCACTGACTATGCCTTACATATAATCTTATCCTCATCATGCATATAAAAAACAGACCCCTGAAGCATATTCACGGATGATGTAATGGCCATATACATTGTGACAAGTATAAGTCTTTCCATAGCGTCTCTCTTTCTGGAAATAATTAGTTGTAAGTATAGTTGACTGACAAATTGCTGTCAAGGATGTTTTTGTCAGATTATCTTCCGATATAATACGCCAACTTCAGCCCGACAAACTCGAATTTATTCGATTGCTTTCAGCACAGAAGTCGGTCCCCAGCTGTTCAAAACTGAAACAGATGAAAAACCCGCTTTATTTAAGGCTTCTATTTCGTGTTCAACTGTTAATGGAGTATCGTAATGATAAAAAGTATCGTCCGCTATGTTTTGTTCTTTTTTCAAGCGAAGCAGCTCTGCACGGCGAAAACACTCTTCTTCATCGGACTTTGCAAAATAATCCGTAAGGATGAAGCTTCCTCCGCGTTTCAGCGCTTTTAGGAGTTTCTCATACAGTCGTATTTTCTCCTCCCCTGTAAAATGGTGAAGAGATTCCACAGCCACCGCTGCATCAAAAGAATTCTCGCCAAACGGCACATCAAAATACGAGCCCAAAATCAAAGTCATATTCTTATCAGGAAATTTGTTGCGCAGTGCCTCAAGCATACCCGGTGCAAGGTCGATGCCCGTAACCTCCGCCGAAGGCACCAGTTCAAAATAGTAACCAA
>JAFRXK010000029.1 GCA_017442865.1 Lachnospiraceae bacterium
CGCTTATGCATCGCATTCGCCATAGCTAGCTCATGGATTCTGTCGTGTTAAGTTGAGAAGGAACTCGTCATGCGCCGGCAGACCCATTCGCAAAATGCTCGCTTACGCATCGCATTTTGCTCATGGATTCTGTCGTCCTATGCCAAAGCAATAATAAAAGCACCATCACAAGCAAGCTTGCATGGTGCTTTTATTATTGCTTTGTCGCATGACTCGTTACTTAACCAAAGTATCTCTCTAAGAGACCCTTAAATGCTCTGCCGTGTCTTGCCTCGTCTCTTGCCATCTCGTGAACGGTGTCGTGGATTGCATCGAGGTTTGCAGCCTTTGCACGCTTTGCAAGGTCAAGCTTGCCTGCTGTAGCGCCGTTCTCTGCAGCAACTCTCATCTCAAGGTTCTTCTTTGTGCTTGGAGTAACAACCTCGCCGAGGAGCTCTGCAAATTTAGCAGCGTGCTCAGCCTCTTCATAAGCTGCCTTTTCCCAGTACATACCAATCTCAGGATAACCTTCTCTGAAAGCAACTCTTGCCATAGCAAGGTACATACCAACTTCTGAACACTCGCCATTAAAGTTTGATCTTAAGTCTTCAATAATGTCTTCGCTTACGCCCTGTGCAACTCCAACGATGTGCTCGCATGCCCATGTCATCTCGCCTGACTGCTCTGTAAACTTAGAAGCAGGAGCATGACATACAGGACACTCTGCAGGAGCAGCCTCACCTTCATATACATAACCACAAATGTCACATACAAATTTCTTCATAATATTATGTCTCCTTTTTTTATATTTACTGAAGCTTAAGCTTCAGATTTTTGCATTTTTACATACTGACAGGTATCAACAAGATGCACATCTTCCAGAAATACTATATCTTTGATTTTTTCTATCCTGCCATTACAAGGTATCAACAAGATGTACATCTGCCAAAAATTCTATATCTTTGATTTTTTCTATCCTGCCATTACAAGGTATCAACATGATGCACATCTGCCGGGGCTTTAGTGCTGCATTCTTTACATATGCCTTCAAATACCAGTAAATGACCGGTAACAGAACAGCCGAGCGCCTCGGACGCAAGCTCGTTGAGCTGACAGGAGGGCGTAAGCCGGACATCAAGTATTCTGCCGCATTGTTTACATTTAAAATGGTAGTGAGGAGTTGTGTCTGAATCAAAATGCTCAACGCCGTCACCGCAGTTTACTATATTGATTCTGCCAAGCCCGGCTAAAAGCGAAAGATTTCTGTATACCGTCCCCAGACTGATGTTCGGGTATTCGAGCCGGATGTTGTTGTAAATAACATCAGCAGTAGGATGGTCACAGCGCGTCTTTAAAAAGGCCTCTATGCTTTCCCGCTGCCGGCTGTATTTTAGAGCTTTCATATGACCTCCTGACAAAATAGTAATCGTTACTATTATTATAGCATATATAAAATTACGGTCAATATTTTCTTTAATATTTTTAATATTTTAATAGATGATTTATTTACTAATGCGGAATGAAAAATTATAATTGTTGTTAGCTGCAAAAAGCATAAAAACGATAATTGGGGAGAGGTTTTTAATAAAACATGAGTGCATATGTTGAGCTTAAAAATGTAAAGAAAATATATAAAATGGGCGAGCTGCTTATTGAGGCGGCTGCAGGCATTGATTTTTCAATAAATAAAGGCGAGTTTGCCGTTATTGTCGGGCCGAGCGGCGCAGGAAAGACCACGGTTTTAAATATACTTGGCGGAATGGACAAGGCGACAAGCGGACAGGTATGGGTAGACGGAGAGAATGTTGCGGACTTTAATAACCGGCAGCTTACTAAATTCAGGCGTGATGATATAGGCTTTGTGTTCCAGTTTTATAACCTTGTCCAGAATCTTACCGCCCTTGAAAATGTAGAGCTTGCGATACAGATATGCAAGGACCATCTGAATGCAGAGGAGGTTCTTAAGGGCGTGGGCCTGGATGAAAGAAAGGACAATTTCCCGGCGCAGCTTTCCGGCGGCGAGCAGCAGAGGGTTTCAATAGCAAGAGCGCTGGCGAAGAATCCAAAGCTGCTTTTGTGTGACGAGCCGACGGGCGCGCTGGACTATCAGACGGGCAAGGCGATATTAAAGCTTTTGCAGGATACATGCAGGGAAAAGGGCATGACTGTTATAGTTATAACCCATAATCTTGCGATAGCGCCTATGGCGGACAGGGTTATTGAAATCAAGAACGGAAGAGTTTCAAGGATAAGGGAAAATGAGAACCCGGTGTCAATAGACAGTATAGAATGGTAGCATGGGGGCAGGAGCCTTGATAAAAGCGGAGGTTAAGATTTGAAAAAGGCACAGGTAAAGGATTTTTTAAGAGAAATAAAAAAGAGCCTTAACAGATATTTATCCATATTTTTCATATCGGCACTCGGCGTGGCGTTTTTTGCCGGAGTGCGCTCAACGGAGCCTGATATGAGGCTTACGGTTGATACATATCTTGATGATGCACATTTTATGGACGTGAGGGTTATAAGTACGCTGGGACTTACGGATGAGGATATTAAGGCTTTAAATGATATTGAAGGCGTGAGCGGCGTGCAGGGCGCATATGAAAAGGATCTGATTACGGAAACTCAGGATGAGCAGATGGTTATTCACGTAATGTCCATAGCTGACGGAATGAATGAGGCGTATATTATCGAGGGTAGACTGCCGCAAAATGCCGGTGAGTGCCTTGCGGATGCAGCACTGCGTAATATTTACGGATTTAAAACAGGGGATGCTCTGACCTTTAAGGCGGCGGATGGTGATAAGTTAAGCGACATTTTGTCAAATGACACTTACACTATCACCGGGTTTGCGATGAGTCCGTTCTACCTGACGTTTCAGCGTGGAAGCACGACGATAGGTAACGGAAGTGTTTCGGCGTTTGTTATGCTTGACAGCAGTGAATTTACACAGGACTATTATAATCAGATTTACATTACATCGGATGACTTAAAGGAATTAAACTGTTATTCGGATGAATATGAGGACATCGAAGAGAAGATTAAGGACAGAATAGATGAAATATCCTCTGAAAGGTGTCAGGCAAGGTTTGATTATTTTTATAATGATGCAAAAGATACTCTGCTTGATGGTGAAAATGAGTATGAAAAGGCGAGTAAAGAGGCTGATGAAAAGCTTTTGGAGGCTGCAAATGAAATAGAATCAGCCGATGCTGAAATTGCAGATGGCTACGATAAGCTTGAGGATGGACGTAAGGAGCTTGCCGATAAGGAGGAAGAGCTTAAATCGGGTGAAAATGAGCTTTCGGATGCAAAGAATATGCTTGCCGGAAAGGAAAGTGAGCTTGTGTCAAACGAGCAGAGACTCTCGGCTGCCGGAAAAGAGCTTGAAGCTTCGTATGAAAAATTAACATCAGGACAGAAGGAATATGATGCGGGCGTAAAGGCGTTTGAGGCAGCGAAGGCAGAATATGAAAGCGGAGAGGCAGAGTATAATGTCAATAGTGAAGCGCTTAAGACTGCAAAGGCAGAGCTTGACGCAGGGCTTGCAGTTATAAATGCTAATAGCGAGACGCTTAAGACTGCAAAGGCAGAGCTTGATGCAGGGCTTAATACAATAAATGAAAAGAGCAGGGAGCTAAACGCTGCAAAAAGGACGCTTGATGTGTCGGCGGCGATGCTTGAAGCGGGCTGGCGTCTTTATAATATCGGTCTGGGAAGCTATGAATGGTTAAGTCAGGCTCAGGCAGAATATGATGCGGGGCTTAAGCAGTATGAGGACGGAGCAGCGGCATTAGAGGAGGCCAGAGCAAAGTATGATGAGGGACTTAAGCAGTATGAAGCCGGAGCGGCGGCATTAGAAGAGGCTAAAGCAGAATATGATGAGGGACTTAAGCAGTATGAAAATGGAGCGGCAGCGCTTGACGAGGCTGAAGGAAGGCTTGATGAAGCTAAGAAGCAGATAGATGAAAACGAGGCATTGCTTAAAGCCTCAGAAAATGAATTAATAAGCGGATGGCAGCAGTATTATGCGGCAAGGTCAGAGCTTGAGGGTGCAGATGGAGTGTTAAAGGATGCCAGAGCAGAGCTTGATAATGCCGCAAAGCAGATATCGGGCGGCGAAAAGGAGCTGGCAGACGGAAAAGTTCAGCTTGAGGATGCAAGGCAGCAGATAGCAGATGGTGAAAAGGAGCTTAAAAGTGGCGAGGCAGAGCTTGAAAATGCGAGGGCAGAGTATGAAAAGGGCGTAAATGATGCTAAGAAGGAGCTTAAGTCGGCAAGGCAGGAGCTTGATGAGGGCTGGCAGGAGCTTAATAAGCTTGAAATGCCAAAATGGTATATTTTAGACAGAAATACCGTACAGACATATGTTGAGTATGGAACGGATGCAGAGCGTATGGGAGCGATAGGCAGGGTGTTCCCTGTTATATTCTTTCTGGTAGCGGCGCTGGTATGCCTTACTACAATGACAAGAATGGTGGAGGATGAGCGTATACAGATAGGAACATATAAGGCCCTGGGCTATAGTACCTTAGCAGTATCCCTTAAGTATATTTTTTATGCACTTTCCGCAAGTGTAGGCGGAAGTATTCTGGGAGCATTGGCAGGCGGAAGGCTGTTCCCGAACGCCATAATGCGCGCCTACGCAATGCTATACAATAATAATCCTTATATGTGTACGCCTCTGAATTTAAAATATTCGGTTATGGCAGCAGTTGCGGCTGTTTTCTGCACTACAGCTGCGGCGGTTGCGGCGTGCTACAGGGCGCTTGGCTCACAGGCGGCGCAGCTTATGCGTCCGACAGCACCAAAGCAGGGGAAGAAAATACTGCTTGAGCGCATACCATTTGTATGGAAGCGGTTTAATTTCAGCCAGAAATCGACCTTAAGAAATCTTTTCAGATATAAAAAGAGGCTGTTTATGACCATATTCGGTATAGGTGCCTGCACGGCGCTTCTGGTGGTAGGCTTCGGACTCAGGGATGCTATCTCGGCGATTGTCGGGAACCAGTTTGAGAGAGTGTGGCTTTATGAGGGCACTGTAACAATTGATGCGAAGGCTAATGAAGGTGAGCTTGATAAGCTTGATTTAGTTGTCAGTGAAAGTCCTTACATAGAAAACAGCATGCGCGCTTATGTGAACGAAATGGAGGCAGAGTATAACAACGCCGTTAAGTCCATTTATCTTTTTGTGCCGGAGAGCATGGAAAGGTTTGAGGATTTTGTATCACTGCACGACAGGATATCAAAGGAAGGGTATGTACTCGGTGACAATGAAGTGATTATAAGCGAAAAGCTTTCTAAGCTTTTGGGCCTGTCGGCCGGCGATGTGTTCAGGCTTAAGGAAAGCGACACCTCTTATTATGATGTGAAGGTTGGCGCTGTCGCGGAAAGCTATGTGTATCATTATGTGTATATGAGTCCGTCACTTTATGAAAATGTGTTTGGGGAAAAGCCGGAGTATGGTCAGATGCTTTTAAATATGACACCGGATAATGAAGAGCAGAGGCTTGCAGCAGAGAAGCTGCTTGAGTGTAAGGCGGTTACATCAGTCGGAATTGTTGCGGATACCTTAAATACCATGAACAAAATGATGTCAAGCCTTGATGCGGTAGTCTGGGTGCTTATTATTTCTGCCGGACTTTTGGCGTTTGTGGTGCTGTATAATCTTAATAATATAAATATAACCGAGAGAATAAGGGAGCTTGCGACAATTAAGGTGCTGGGCTTTTACGACCATGAGGTTGCGGGATATGTATATCGTGAAAATGTGTTTCTGACGCTTATCGGAATTGCGGCGGGACTTATCATGGGAAAATACCTTCAGGCGTTTGTGGTTCAGACTGCAGAGATAGATATTATAATGTTTGGCAGGGACATTTCGGCTGCAAGCTATGCGCTCAGCATCCTGGTGACGATAGTATTTGCGGTGATTGTCAATGCTGTAATGTATTTCAGATTGAAGAAAATCGACATGATAGAGTCGCTTAAAAGTGTTGAGTGATTTTGTGGCGGCACTAAGGTCTTGCCGTTTGAGGCGGGAAAATGAAAAAAATTTATGGCATGTGTCTTGCTGTTTGAGGTGGGAAAATGAAAAAACTTTTTGATGAGCTTCCGTATTTGGAGGATGAGCGGATTGTTCTTAAGAAAATTGAAGAAAAGGATGCGAAAGCTATACGCGAAATGACCGAAAGCAGCGAGGTGTACAGGTATCTGCCGACATTTCTTTTTGAACTGCAGTATGAGGATATCAGGCAGATGATAAGGGAGCTTTACGGCGACCTGTTTTACAGAAAGGAGTCGCTGATTCTGGGCATTTATTTAAAGGAGAGCTTAAGCTTTTGCGGCATGGCTGAGTTCTACGGATATAAGGACTCAATACACAAGGTTTGTATCGGCTACAGGCTGATGAAGGAATACTGGGGGCAGAAGCTTGCAACCAGGGCGGTCAGGCTTATGGTTGATTATTTGTATTCGCAGACGGACATTGAAATTATTACGGCAAGCACTATGATTGAGAATAAGGCGTCTGCGCGCGTGCTTCAGAAGAATGATTTTATTATGACGGCAGAGGCTGTAGCGGAGGACTGGGGATATGAGAAGGCGGTTCTTGCAGACAAGTGGTTCAGGTGATTTTTAATGCTTATAAGTAATCATAGCCGCATTTTGTGAGTAATACGGTTCTTATTGATAAAAGTTTTATACACAGAAGGATAAAAAGATGTTATACTTATATAAGCGGGTAAATCTGACTTTTTAAAGTCGGGAAATAATTATTTATGGAGGTCTTTATGAGCGAGGATAAGTTAAGCATGGAAGAAATAGTTGCAGGTGCAGTACCTGAGGATAAGAATATTTCTATGGAAGATGTTATGGATATCATTGATGGAAAGGCGCAGACGGCAGCCGAGGGTGTTGCAGATGCCGCCTCTGCGACGGCAGACGAGATAAAAGATACTGTAGAAGCTGCAGCAAAAGAAGAAGCAGCGAAGGCAGCAGAAAATGCAGCAGAGGCAGCAGAAGCAGCAGCGGATGCAGCAAAAGAAGAAGCAGCGATGGCCGTAGAAAATGCAGCAGAGGCAGCAGAAGCTGCGAAGGCAGCAGAGGCTGTAAAGCAGGCGCAGCCGGCTGAATCCATGGCGGATTATGAGAAGGAAATCGAGGCTTCCATGAAGCGTGTAAAGGAAGGCGACATTGTAAAGGGTATCATCGTCGGCGTTGATGAGCAGGAGGTGCTCGTTGATATGGGCTATTTTACGGGTGCAGTCATCAGCAAGGAAAACTTCTCAAATGACCCGGACTGCATTTTGAAGGAGGCTGCAGTAATCGGCTCGGAGATTACTGCCACGGTTATTGAGACCTCTGACAATGAGGGAAGAGTTGTGCTTTCAAGAAAGGAAGCAAATGATATAGAGATGTGGGATAAGCTCAATGAGTATCTTGTGAACAGAACCATTATTCCTGTGAAGGTAAGCGGCGTTGTTAAAGGCGGAGTTATTGCGATGGTTGAAGGCATGCGCGGCTTTATTCCGGCTTCAAAGCTTAGCACCTCTTATGTTGAGGATATAGAAGAGTATCTTGGCAGGGACCTTGAGGTTCAGGTTATTACGGCAGATAAGGAAGAAAATAAGCTTGTGCTTTCGGCAAAGGAAGTTCTTCTTATGAAGGCGGCGGATGAGAAGAATAAGAGAATCGCAAGATGCGAGGTCGGCTCGGTTGTTGAGGGCGTTGTAGATTCAATTAAGAAATACGGTGCATTTATTATGCTGGACAACGGCCTTTCGGGACTTTTACACATTTCGCAGATATCCGACAAGAGAATCAAGACTCCGGCGGCAGTTTTAAACGAGGGCGACAGAGTTACTGTTAAGATTATTTCAATTGACAACAACAAGCTAAGCCTCAGCATGAAGGCACTTATGGATGTTGCGGATACTAAGGCAGAGACAGAGGAAGAGGAAGCTCCGGTTGAGTATACCGAGGAAGCGACAGCATCCACAAGCTTAGGCTCACTTCTTGCAGGCTTTAAGTTTGACTAGGTTTTCGGAGGAGACAGAGGTGGCAGCAGAAAACGAAAACCAGGTCAGAAGATGGGAGGAGCTTATGTTCCTCTATCGCTCTGCATTAAACAAGATGGAGACCAGAATCAGCGTGTTAAATGACGAATTCCAGAGCTTCTACAATATGAATCCGATAGAGCATGTAAAATCCAGAATCAAGTCTCCGAGAAGCATAGCTGAGAAGCTTAAGAGGCTGGGCTATGAGGACAGTATTGAGAACATGGAGCTTTATCTGAACGATATTGCCGGTATCAGGATTATCTGCTCATTTATGAAGGATGTCATGATTATAGCGGACAAGATAAAGGAGCAGGACGATTTAGATGTGGTTCTGGTAAAGGATTATATGAACAATCCAAAGCCGAACGGCTACAAGAGCTATCACATGGTGGTGACGGTTCCGGTATATTTTAATGGCGAGAGCGTGCCGGTGAAGGTTGAGATTCAGATTAGAACAATTGCCATGGATTTCTGGGCGAGCATTGAGCACAAGATTAATTATAAATATGATGGCGATACTCCGCCGGCGCTTAAGGCAGAGCTTAAGGAGTGTGCCGACATAGTTTATATGCTTGATAAACGCATGGAAAGCATCAGCAAGGCAATGCTTTCGGAATAAAATTACCTGGGAGGACAAATAGTTGTTAAACACATTTTTTTTAATATTTGCATCAGTGCTTTTTCTGGCACTTGCCGGTAAGTATGTATATGATATTACTAAAAAGCATTTAAAAAACAGGTGGTTTATTGCGCCTATTTTTCTGCTGGCGGTAATGGCGATTGCGCTGTTCCTTGAGGTTTCATATGTTTTTGCACTTGGTATTTTTATATATCCAATCGATGGAAAGCTAAAGAGCATGGATGAAAAGGAAGCAAAGGCAGAGCGCATAAGACAGAGAGAAGTACAATACAGAAAGAACGAGGAAAAATAAGATGGTAAAGAGTGAGATGAGAAGGACTGCTGAAAAAATAGGATATGCAATGATTATTTATCTTGTGGTTACATTTGCAGTGGAATTTATCATAATGTTTGTATATGCATTTGCCGCTGCGTTTTTTATGGCGCTCAAAGGCGAAGGGACGGTAAACCCGGCAGATATGATGGCAGGCATGCAGAATGGATGGGTTTTGCTGATTACAAGCGTTATCGCTTCGTATGTTGCGGCACCATTGGCGGCATATCTGTTTTTAAGAAAGCAGCCGTCTGTGACACCTGAGAAAAGACCGCTTTCCGTAAAAGATATATTACTTTGCGCGGCTGTAAGCCTTGGAGCAATATATGCCTTCGGATATGTTTCGGAAGGAATTCTGTGGCTGACAGGCAAGCTGTTCGGCATGACGACAGAGCAGCTGAATGCGGTTAATGCACTTTCGGAAAGCTTCACTATACCTCAGTATATTCTGATGGTATGTATCTGTGCGCCGATAGTTGAGGAGCTGTTTTTCAGAGGTTTTATTATTAAGAAGATGCTTATACACGGAAGATTTGCAGCACTTTTAGTATCTGCGACAGCCTTCGGATTTGTTCACGGAACGCTTTCACAGATTCCTTACGCACTTGTCTTAGGCTTTGTGCTCGGATATATTTATCTTAGATATGGCAATATTCTTCTTAATATCTTCCTTCATATGCTTATGAATTTTATTGGAGGAGTATTAGTGATTGTGCTTCCTGAAAATGATATTACCGGGATAGCATTGACCGTGTTCTCCATACTGCTTATAATTGCGGCAATAGTAATTGTGGTTTCAAAGAGAAAAGAAATTAAGAGCTTCGTATTCGGAGATAAAGTCACTAAGATGAATACATCAGAGCAGTTTAAGGAATCAATTTTAAATATCGGTATGATTTTATTTGTTTTATTGTGCCTGGCTGTTATGATTTTCTCACTGTTTTCAATGGTTTTGTCGTCGAAGCTGATGGCATGATTTGAAAAGCCAGTGGTGTGCTGTACAAGCTAATGTTAAACAATTAAAAAATATATGAAAATGGTTTTCGATAATTTATATTTCGGAGACCATTTTTTATATACAAAATACAAGAAATGTATTATATTTAAAGTATAAAAACAAAAAATGCAAAGGAGATGTGGTGTAAATGAGAAACGGGAACAAATCAAGAATTGTAAGACTAATTTTATGTGCAGTAATACTTGCAATACTGATTCCTATGGGGCTTTTTACAAAGCTTTTCAGTGCCGAGGATTTAAAGAACATTACGAGATTTGATTTTTCGGTTATTGCAAAGCTTCTGGTGATGATTTTTGCGGTAATTGCAGTAGAGACATTGATAGTATTTCTGCTTGGGATTCCGAATCCGAAGAATCACCGTGTACGCTCCGTGCTTTCCATAGTGTCAAGTATTATGAAGTATGTGGCGGCAATAGTTATTCTGTGCTGGGGTCTGTCGATTATCGGGGTAAATATATCGACAATAGTTGCCAGTGTTGGAATCGTTGCACTCATTGTAGGCTTCAGTGCGGAGAGCCTTATTTCGGATGTGGTAACGGGTGCATTTATGATTTTTGAAAATCAGTACAATGTCGGCGATATCGTGGAGGTGGACGGTTTCAGGGGAACCGTTAGCAATATCGGCATCAGAACGACATGTATTACCGATACAGGAGACAATGTTAAGATTGTAAACAATTCCGCAATGAAAAATATCCTGAACCGTTCGGATAAGCTTTCAAGAAGCGTAAGCGATATCGGTATTCCTTACGAGACTGATCTGGAGAAGCTTGAAGAGGGAATTCCGGGGCTGCTTCAGACAATGTATGAAAATCACAAGGATGTGATGAAGAGTGTGCCGAGATATCTTGGCGTGCAGGAGCTTGCGGACAGCGCAGTGGTATTAAGATTCGTAGTTGATGTTGATGAAAAGGACATCTTTTCGGGTGCAAGATTATTGAACCACGACCTGCTTTTAGGCTTCAGACAGCTCGGCGTAGAGTGTCCGTTCCCACAGGTTGACGTTCATAACAAGTGATGAAAGAGTGACTTTTGGATTATTAGCCCGAAAGACACCTTCAAGAGGAGGTGGCAGACAATTGAAACGAATTAGCGACGAGGAATTTCATTTCCCGGAGGATGAATTTAATACGGGCAGCGAATTTACTGAGGCGGCGCAGGAGTACCCGCAGGAAGGAAAACGCTATGGCAGGGATGAAATTCAGCTTAAAAATAATGATAAACCACTGAAAAAATATATATTTGCTCAGGCGGCGGCAGCGATAGCGGCGATAACGGTATTTATATCGGCAGTTGGTGCAGACCCTCTAAGGGCCGATTTTTTAAATGACAGCGGTGAGGCTGTTGTTGAGACAAGCACAGCCGCGCCGGATGAGAACGAGAGCGAGTCTGTCACAGAGCAGAGCACTCAGGAGACAACAGTGGAGACAACGCAGGAGACAACGCAGGAGACGACACAGGAGAGTGTTGAAGAAAGCTTATCTTCAGAGACTGCTGATGCGGCATTCCCTGTTTTGTCAAACCTGGAGCCGAATGGTCCGGTTGAGGGCTTTGGAGTATTGGATGAGGAGTTTATCAGACTGGAAACAGGCTCATCACAGATATTTATTTATGGCGGAGATGCTTATGGTCCTGTGAGTATAGCTTCGATTCCGGGTATTGAGTATGATGAGAGTACAAATACGCTTACACTTGACAACTTTACGGGTCCGGTGCTCAATGTAAACCTCATGGGCAATGGCTTCACCATTAACCTAAAGGGAGAAAATCATCTCGGATATATATTAATCTGGGGCTTCTATTATGGCGGAAGCGTGAAGATAACCGGAGACGGCAGCCTCACGATAAATGATGATATGAGCTATCAGTATGGCATTTTCTTAAATTCTGAATACAGCCAGTCATGCCTTATGGTTGACAAGGATGTTAAACTGGACGTTTCGGGAAGCGAAGCTGCAGTTATGGCTGCTGCAACGAACATGGAGAAGGCAATTTATTACCTGTATCCTCTGACCTTAAACGGCGGCGTGCGCACGTCCGGATATTTTGTGATGGAGGAGGATGCGTCCGAGGGCGGACAGTTTAAGGATTATACAATCGTCGATGAAGATACAGGCGAGCCTGCAAAACACGTGGCGTTTGAATGATAAAGGCACAAAATGACTGCCTGTTCATATTGCATGGGTTTCGGTTCATAATATAATAAAAGTTAATAATATATTAGAGGGGACAATTATGAGAATAGAGCATGTCGCATTGTATGTGAACGATTTAGAGGCAGCCAGAGATTTTTTCGTTACCTGCCTTGGCGGCTGTTCCAATGCCGGATATCACAACAAAAATACTGATTTCAGATCATATTTTATAAGCTTTGAGGGTGGCGCGAGACTGGAAATCATGACGAAGCCGGATATGAAGGACGATGAAAAGGTATTAAACCGTACAGGATATGCACATGTTGCATTTTCTGTCGGCAGCAGGGAGCGTGTGGATGAGATAACAGCCGGATTGAAGGAGAGTGGCTTTGAAGTGGTAAGCGGTCCAAGGACAACCGGAGACGGGTATTATGAATCATGTGTTGTTGCATTTGAAGGAAACCTGATAGAGATAACAGAATGAAAGAACTAAATCCCGACTGCTAAATTTGAATAAAAAAACAAGGGAGCGCCGCATGTAAGGTGGTTAATGAAACACTTACCATGCGGCGCTCCCCTTTTCGTTCGTAGCCTTGTTGTATATTAAATATATGAATATTTAAATACTGAGATTAAAGCTTCTCTACATTGGCAGCCTGCTTGCCTCTCTGACCTTCAACGATGTCAAATGAAACAGCCTGTCCCTCTTCAAGAGTCTTGTAGCCATCAGCAACGATTGCTGAGAAATGTACGAATACATCCTCACCGCCATCTGCTGTGATGAATCCATAGCCTTTTTCTGCGTTGAACCACTTAACTTTGCCTGTCATGTTAAAAATCCTCCATCTTTGATAAATAAGTAAACTTTAAAAAAATTCACATATTATTACAGACTACAAGTAAATATAATCTCTAATAATATGTGAATTACTTTTACTTCCGTTGTTACTGTAAAGATTATTATAACATAATTAAAAAAAATAACAATAGTTTTCTTAATATTTTTTTAACAATTTGTTTTTTAGAAATTTAATAAATTTTGAAACAGTAAAAATTTTTAATGATTAATGACTGAGGCAGCGGTTTTTTATAATACTAATATCAGCAAAAGCACAGAGCTTTTGCACGAATTTAATAAATAATTGTAACAATTGCGAATAAAACGTTTAATAATTAATGTAAAAATAGTCACTTTTCAACTAATAAGATGACAATGATAAAAAAAAATAAGCAAAATGCACAAAAAAATTTTAAAAACCTCTTTACTTAAAGCTTTAAGTTAAGTATAATAAGAATACTTGCTTAAACCTATAAGTAAAGAGCGAAAACGTTATATTGCAGCGACACGACTATAATTAATCTGCAGACACTGCAACTTTTATTTTATTCAAGGAGGGAATATGATGTATTCAAAAAAGGCAAACTGGCTTAGAAAGCCTTTGGCAGCATTTATGGCACTGGTGATGATTCTTTCACTCGTAAGTGTGAATATGGGTGCAAAGACAGCAAAGGCTGCCGACAATATTATTCAGAATGCAGACTTTAGCAATGGCACTAATTTATGGACTACATATGTAGGTAATGACTGGGCCGGCTCATCAGCAACATTTACACCTATCGCAGGAAGCGGTATCAGCATCAATATCGGTGCTGTTGGTAACAGTGAATGGGGTATTCAGCTTTATCAGGATGGTATTCCATATACTAACGGAACAACTTATAAGGTATCCTTTGATCTTGAGTCTACCATGTCAAAGATGGTAAATACTTATATTCAGGATACACAGGCTGACGGAACATGGATAGCAGACTTAGGTTCGGCATCATCTTTAGTTACGGCAGGAAACAAAAGAACAGTTGAAATTACAACCTCACAGATGAACAATCTTACAAACTTAAGATTCGTAATGAGCTTCGGAAGGATAGCTGACGGAGATCGGGCAGGAACTATAAGAATTACAAACATTCAGATGGTTCCTACACAGGCATCACAGGGCGGCTCAGGCACAGGCGAGTATGAGCTTGTATGGAGCGATGAGTTCAATGGCAATTCATTAGACAGAAGCAACTGGGTAAATGAATTTGGAGCAAGCGGCTGGGGTAACAACGAATGGGAGTACTACACAGACCGTGCAGAGAACATAAATGTTCAGAACGGATTCCTTAACATTATCGCCAGAAAAGAAAGCTATGGTGGCGCTAATTACACGTCTGCCAGAATTAAGACGCAGGGATTAAGATCTTTTAAATATGGAAAGATTGAGGCAAGAATGTCTATGCCTAGCGGAATGGGCTTATGGCCTGCATTCTGGATGCTCGGCGAGAACATAGGAACTGTCGGCTGGCCTAAGTGCGGCGAGATTGATATCATGGAGCATATCAATGACCAGTCAACTGTATATGGTACAGTTCACTGGGATGCAAACGGTCATGCTGAGTACGGCGGACATGTTGATAATGTTAATGTTACACAGTTCCACACATATACAATCGAGTGGACAGATCAGTTTATAAAGTGGTTTATAGATGGACAGCAGTATCATGTTATTGATATATCAAACAATGCAGGAGATACAGACGAGTTCCACAAGGCTCATTTCATTTTATTCAACCTTGCAGTCTGCGGTAACTGGCCGGGATTCACTCTTGATGAGTCAAAGCTTCCGGCAACTATGTCGGTAGATTATGTAAGAGTATATCAGAAGGGCAATGGCGGCGGCTCACAGCCTCAGACACAGGCACAGACACAGCCGCAGACACAGGCACAGACACAGGCACAGACAGGCAGCTATGACCTCGTTGTTAAGAATGTAAGCTATACACCATCAGAGGTTAGCAGTGGTGACCAGGTTACATTCTCAGCAGTAGTAGAGAATGCTGGAGAAGCAGCAGTTCCTTCAGGAACAATCATCGGTGTTCTTTTCAGTGTTGATGGCGGAAACTATACATGGTGTGACAACTATCAGAACGGCCTCGCACCGGGACAGAGCGTAACAGTCACTGCAAACGGTGGAAATGGCGGAAATAAGTGGACAGCGACAGCGGGAAGTCATAGTGTTGAAGCATTTGTTGATGATGTAAACAGACTTCCAAATGAATCAAATGAAAATAATAACAAATTAAATATTACTTTAAATGTAGCTCAGGGTGCTACACAGCCGCAGACACAGCCTCAGACACAGCCTCAGACACAGCCTCAGAGCCTTTCAGGCGAATATGAGCTTGTATGGAGTGACGAGTTTGATGGCAACGCATTAGACAGAACAAGCTGGACTCCTGAAATCGGAGCAAGCGGCTGGGGTAACAACGAGTGGGAGTATTACACAGGACGTACAGATAACTTAAAGGTTGAGAACGGTTATCTTAACATTATTGCAAAGAAAGAAAGCTATGATGGCGCAAATTATACCTCAGGAAGAATTAAGACACAGGGTCAGAGGTCCTTCAAGTATGGTATAATTGAGGCAAGAATCAAGCTGCCGAGCGGAATGGGCTTATGGCCTGCATTCTGGATGCTTGGCGAGAACATCGGAAACGTTGGATGGCCTAAGTGCGGTGAGATTGATATCATGGAGCATATCAACGCAGAGAATATTGTTTATGGTACAGCTCACTGGGATGCAAATGGTTATACATCAAATGGTTCACCATTTAATAATATTGATGTAACACAGTTCCATACATATTCAATAGAGTGGACAGACCAGGCTTTGACATGGTTTGTAGATGGACAGCAGTATCATACTATTAACATAGCAAATAACAATGGTAACACAGAAGAATTCCACAAGCCACACTTCATCTTATTAAATCTTGCAGTATGCGGTAACTGGCCAGGCTTCAATCTTGACGAGTCAAAGCTTCCTGCAACGATGTCAGTAGACTATGTAAGAGTATATCAGAAGAACGGCGGAGTTGTAGATACAAATTCATATGACCTTGTTGTTAAGAGCGTAAGCCATACACCTGCTACAATTAATGCAGGTGACCAGGTTGTATTCTCGGCAGAGGTACAGAATGTTGGTACACAGCCGGTTCCTGCGGGAACAGTTATCGGTGTTCTCTTCAATGTTGACGAAGGACAGTACACATGGGGAGATACATACCAGGGCGGTCTTGCACCGGGACAGACTGTAACAATTACGGCAAACGGCGGAAATGGCGGAAACACATGGACAGCAACAAACGGCGAGCATCCGTTTGTAGCATGGGTTGACGATATTAACAGACTTGAAGATGAAATAAATGAAAACAACAACCAGTTAAGAACTACACTTTATGTAGGCGTACCTGAGCCTGAGACACAGGCACCTGAAACACAGGCACCTGAGACACAGGCGCCGGAGACACAGGCACCTGAAACACAGGCACCTGAAACACAGGCACCTGAAACACAGGCACCTGAAACACAGGCACCTGAGACACAGGCACCTGAAACACAGGCACCGGGAGCACTTGAAACAATTCATATTGAGGCAGAGGACTTTGCAAGCGTAACAGGTGCAGTAGCAGTTGGAGCAAAGACTTATGAGGATTCACAGTATATCACAGGCTTTGCAAAGGGCGACAGCGCAACATACAATGTAAATGTAGCTGACGGCGGTATGTGCACGGTTGACATAAGAGCATCAATTAAGTATGCGGGCACAAAGGTAGTAAATGTATATGTAGACGGAACACTTGCAGGAACAGTTGACATTCAGAGCACAGGCTCATTTGCAACCTTCCAGACCTTCTCAAGCCAGCCGATTTACGTTGGAGCAGGAAACCATACAATAAAGCTTGAGGCAGCAGGAGCAGCAGGCTATGCAATCAACTGGATTGAGCTTAAGGGAAGCAATGTTGAACCGGAGACACAGCCTCAGCCACACGGAACAACAACAATTCATATTGAGGCAGAGGATTATGCAAGCGTAACAGGCGGAGTAAATGTACCGACAAAGCAGTACGAGAATTCACATTATATCACAGGCTTTGCAAAGGGCGACAGCGCAAGCTACGATGTAAATGTGGCAGGCAGCGGATATTACGCAGTAGATATAAGGGCTTCAATTAAGTATGCGGGAACAAAGACAGTAAACGTATATGTAGACGGAGTGCTTGCAACAACAGTAAATATTGAAAGCACAGGCTCATTTGCAACCTTCCAGACCTTCGAGGGCGAGCAGGTTTACCTTACAGCAGGAAGCCACACAATAAAGCTTGAGGCAGCAGGAGCAGCAGGCTATGCAATTAACTGGATTGAGCTCAAGGGTGATTCAGAGCCTGAGACACAGCCTGAAACACAGCCGCAGGTAGCAGTAGATACAATTCATATTGAGGCAGAGGATTATGCGAGTGCAACAGGCGGAGTTTATGTATCAACAAAGAAGTATGAGGATTCATACTATATCACAGGCTTCGCAAAGAATGATACAGCAAGCTACAACGTAAATATAGCAGAAAGCGGCAATTACACAGTAGACTTAAGATCATCAATCAAGTATCTTGGAACAAAGGCTGTTAACGTGTATGTAGACGATGTACTTGCAGCAACAGTAAATATTGATTCTACAGGCTCATTTGCAACATTCCAGACATTCACAAGTACTGAATTTGCACTTGCAGCAGGCAATCATACAATCAAGCTTGAGGCAGCAGGAGCAGCAGGCTACACAATCAACTGGATTGAGCTCAAGGGCTATACAACAGCACCTGAGACACAGCCACAGGAGCCAGAGACACCTGATATCGACAATGATATCGAATTCGGTGATTTTGATGGTGAATTGTTCATCGGCGATGACAATATAGTTGATTTTATAGGCTAATAACATTGCCAGCCAAGGCGGAATGCTTTATAATTAAAAAGCAGACTGTCTGTGCGGAAAACAATTATATATTATTATGTATATTGGTCAGCCAGCGTCTTTCAGACGCTGGCTGATTGAGATAAAAAAATAAAAGAGAAGGAATGGTATTATTGTGAGAAAGGTTAAGAAAATTTTGTCGCTGATGCTTGTATTATGCATGGTTATGACACTTGTTCCGGTGTATGGCGTGTCGGATAATAAAGCACAGGCGGCAGCAGCGGGAATTTCGAACGGTGGAACCTACACTATTGTATCGGCGTTTAACGGGAAAGCGATTACCCAGACCGATTTGTCAACATTTTATGCAAACTGCGTTGTGTGGAATACAAATGCACTCAGCGACCTTGCAAAGTGGAGACTGGATGAGAGAAATGAATATTACAGCGTGACCAACATTGTGTCCGGAAAAAGCATGAAGATTACCGGCAACAATGACGGCAACAACTGTGACTTCAACGGGTATGACAATTCAAACAATTACAAGTGGAGACTTGTGCCGATTACAAGCGGAGAATACAGCGGATGCTATTATATTGTTTCGGCTGTAAAGAATGACAACGGACAGGACGAGTATCTGGAGGTAACGAGTGACTCAAACTCCAATACAAACGATGGAGCACAGGTGCGCATCTGGACGAAGGCATCAGGAACAGAGCCAAGGCAGATATGGCGTATCAATCCTGCATCTGCGGATGCTTTAAGCTTTACCGAAGATATGAATCTTCAGGCTTTAAATGCTTTCAGAAACAAGTATTTTGTCAGAAATAATAATACTGGCTATGACAGCCTTGGCGGCGGCTTCTGGGGAATTGCCGAGGTAATGGAGGCTATGCTTGACGGGTATGAAACAACCGGAAGAAGCGAATACAGAACAATGTTCGAGGGAACATACAATGATTTCATTGCGAGAAACGGTGATTTCTGGTCGAACAATTCGTATAATGACGACATTACATGGGCGGTTCTTGATTCCGTAAGAGCATATCTGCTTTTCGGAAATGACAGATATCTTACAATTGCAAGAAACAACTACGATTACATGTACAACAGGGCAAATGTAAGAGATGACGGGCTTCTGCTGTGGGAGATGAATACCTCAGGCTCAAATTCATGTATCAACGGTCCTGCAACAGTTGCAGCATGTTATCTTGGCATTGCAACCGGAGACGAAAGCTATTTTACAAAGGCGAAAAATATTTATGCGGCACAGAGGGCAAAGCTTTACATTGCAGACGGAAATGACGCCGGAAGAGTGCTTGATTCGCTCAGCAATAACTGGTGTTCAACATACAATCAGGGTACATATCTTGGTGCTGCGGTAATGCTTTATGAGCATTACGGCGACCAGATGTATTATAATGACGCCTGCAATATTTACAACTACACAATCAGGGCGCTGTGCTACAACAATATTCTTAAGGAAGAAAATACAAACAGCGGCGACCTTTCGGGCATGAGGGGTATTCTTGTAAGATACATAAGAAAATTTATTGTAGACTTCAACAAGGGCGAGTTCCTGTCATTCTTTAAGGACAATGCCAGAATTGCATGGATGAACAAAAACTCACAGAATCTTTTCCAGTGTTCATGGCAGAAGAAGACACCTGAAAATGTGACATGGGATTCATTTGCCGCATACAATGCCATTTCATTATTTGCAAATATGCCTACATATGCAAATACGCTTGAGAGAGATGCATATTCGGTAATAGAAGCAGAAGATATGGATTATTGTAAGGGTCTGATTTCTGAAAATTCAAGCGGCACGAGCGGCGGACGAAGTCTTGGCGGAGTTCAGAATAACCACTATACCGCATATTATAATGTTAATTTTGGCAGTACCGGAGCTTCAAGAGTTACATTCAGATATTCTAAGGCACCTGAGGCTCAGGGCGCACAGGGAAGAATAGAAATAAGACTCGGAAGCGCAAACGGCACACTTCTTGGAACTGCTTACCTTGATAACACTTCAAACTGGGAAGACTGGAGAGAGGTGACGACGGATATTTCAAAGGTGACCGGAACGCAGAACATTTATCTTGTGTATAAGACAGATACGAGCTATGTATGTAATCTGGATTATTTTAAGTTCTCGGCAGCGGAAGAGGTAAGATATCCTGACATGATAGTTACAGGCATTCACTGGACGCCGGCATCGCCTGTTGCGGGAGATAATATAGTGTTCAGTGCAGATGTTAAAAATATCGGCACAGGTGCGGCAGACAACGGAATTATAAACGGTCTTTCATTTCATGTTGACGGAGAATGCGTAGCCTGGTCAGACACAAATGCGACGGCAATACAGCCGGGACAGACAGTTACGCTTACCGCAAATTACGGCTCTGACGGAGATGCCTACTGGAACAACGCATCACAGGGCACACACACCGTAATGGCGTGGATAAATGATTTAACAAGATATCCGGAGTCGGATACAAACAATAATCAGTATTCAACAACAATAACCGTTAATGCACAGACGCCTCAGACCCAGCCACAGACCCAGCCTGCAACGCAGCCGGGAGTGTCAGGCGGATACGACCTTGTGGTAACAGATATCGGCTGGGGAGACTCTGCGATATCAGCCGGTACACAGGTAGCATGGCAGGTAACAGTAAAGAATAATGGTGATGCTGCAGTACCGGCAGGCACGATAATCGGTTATCAGGTACAGGTAGACGGCAACACCGGAAATATAACATGGTGTGACTCTTATTCTGGAGGTCTTGCACCGGGCGAATCAAGGGTGCTTACGACCAACGGAGGAATAAACGGCAGCAAGTGGAGTGCAGAAAACGGAACACATACAATCATGGCGTGGGTTGATGATGTAAACAGATTCCCTAACGAAGTAAACGAGGGCAACAACCAGTATTCAATCAGCCTTACAATACCATACGCCCCTGCAACACAGGCACCTGTAACGCAGCCGCAGACACAGCCTGCAACACAGCCGCAGACGCAGCCTGCAACGCAGCCGCAGACACAGCCAGAAACACAGCCGCAGACGCAGCCTGTAACGCAGCCGCAGACGCAGCCAGCAACACAGCCACAGACGCAGCCGGCGGGAACGCTTACAACAGTGCATATCGAGGCAGAGGATTTTGCTTCAAAGACAGGCGCGGTAGCGGTTGGTGCAAAGACCTATGAGGATTCACAGTACATCACAGGCTTTGCAAAGGGCGACAGCGCAACATACAATGTAAATGTTGCAGATGGCGGCATGTGCACAATAGACATAAGAGCATCCATCAAGTATGCCGGAACAAAGGTTATGAACGTATATGTGGACGGAACACTTGCAGGAACAGTAGACATCCAGAGCACAGGCTCATTTGCAACCTTCCAGACATTCTCAAGCGCACCTGTATACATCGGAGCAGGAAACCATACAATAAAGCTTGAGGCAGCGGGAGCAGAAGGCTATGCAATCAACTGGATGGAGCTTAAGGGAAGTGATGCGGCACCTGAGACACAGCCACAGACACAGCCGGCAACACAGCCGCAGACACAGCCACAGGGAACGCTTACAACAGTACATATCGAGGCAGAGGACTTTGCTTCAAAGACAGGCGGCGTTTCAATAGGAACAAAGACCTATGAGGATTCACAGTACATCACAGGTTTTGCAAAGAATGATACGGCAACCTACAATGTGAATGTAGCAGGCGGCGGAAACTGCACAATAGATATCAGGGCATCCATCAAGTATGCGGGAACAAAGACAGTAAACGTATATGTAGACGGAAACCTTGCAGGAACAGTAGATATCCAGAGCACAGGCTCATTTGCAACCTTCCAGACATTCTCAAGCGCACCTGTATACATTGGAGCAGGAAACCACACAATAAAGCTTGAGGCAGCGGGAGCAGCAGGCTATGCAATCAACTGGATTGAGCTTAAGGGAAGCGACGCGGCACCTGAGACACAGGCACCTGAAACACAGGCTCCTCAGACTCAGCCACAGGGACCGACAACAACAATCCATATCGAGGCAGAGGACTATGCAAGCGTAACAGGCGGCGTAAATGTACCTGCAAAGCAGTATGAAAACTCACAGTATATCACAGGCTTTGCGAAGAATGATACAGCAACCTACAATGTAAATGTATCAAACGGAGGAAGCTACAGGGTAGATGTAAGAGCATCCATCAAGTATGCGGGAACAAAGGTTATGAACGTATATGTAGACGGAGTGCTTGCCGGAACAGTAGATATCCAGAGCACAGGCTCATTTGCAACCTTCCAGACATTCTCAAGCGCACCTGTATATATCGGAGCAGGAAACCACACAATAAAGCTTGAGGCAGCCGGAGCAGCAGGCTATGCAATCAACTGGATTGAGCTTGCAGGCATGGGCTCGTCGTCAGAGACACAGCCGGCTTCAGGCGAAGAGCATGGAGAGCTTGAAGAGGGTGAAAGCTGGATAGGCGACGACAATATAATTGAATTTGACTAATGTGAAGAAGTAAAGCATGGGCGGTGTATCAAAAGGTTGACATTTTGATACACCGCCCGAGGCATATATACGGCAAGCCACCAGAGTCCGGGCGCCTGCGGCGCCCGAGGCATATATATGGCAAGCCACCAGAGTCCGGGCGCCTGCGGCGCCCGAGGCATTTTACCCGGGATGTTTTTGGCTTAAAGATAAGCCAGCAGCTCGTGCATAAAATCCTCTTCGATTTTAATTAATTTTTCTGTGAGATGAATGCTTTCGGAATCTGCCGCCTTGTACTGGTGCAGATAGCGGCTTAAGGATTTGATGCCCATATTGCAGCCATCGACCATCAGCTCGGCAATTTTAGAGGTGTCGTCATTTATCATAAGCTTCATTTCTGTGCCAAACTGTGCCATTGCCTGCACAAAGGCTGGCGGATCCTTTTCGTCCTCTCCTGCAGAATTAAGAATGTTGTGGCAGCTGTCTCCCACATGAATATGCTTTTCATTGTATTTATTTAGAAGCTCAATCAGCCCCTCATCCTTTGTGTATGGCATGACCTGTTCAATGCTGTTGGTGGCTGATTTGCAGCCGGAATTACATTCTCGTAACAATTTAATGGTGTCTTCGTTCATAAAATCTCCAATCTGCCGTTTGCAGCGGCGTAGTCAGCAGAAAATAATGCTTTTCATGCTGGTTTATTCCTGTGAGCAACGAGCCAAGCGGACGAGCTTGCTCGTCCATTTGGCGACTGCCGCGAGGGGCGATAGCTGCCAGTGGCAGCTGTTCATCGCCGACCGTAGTGGAACGTAGACCAAATACCCGGCCCCTTTGGGGCGCACAAACTAAAAACAAGCTAGGTAATGCCCCGTAGCTTGCTGCGGAGTATTTGACTAAGTTAAGAATTATCATTAATGCATCCGCCTGCAATTTTACAGGTGCGGCATGCATGTCTGTTGTTATTAAATTATGGACAAAAAAATTAATATTATACTGAAATAAATAATCAACCATGATAAATATTTATCATTGAAAAATACCATTATGATGCGTTATCATAAGCCTTCCTGTAAAAACATATAAAATTCAGACTATAGCAAGAGGAAGCGGGTCAGGTATCATAAGCCTCCCTATAAAAGTATATAAAATTCAGACTATAGCAAGAGGAAGCGGGTCAGGTATCATAAGCCTGCCTGTGAAAGCATATAATATTCAAAAAAGCATGGTGAAAATATGCTTGATTATTTGTGGACGGTTATGCTGGCGGTCGGCGTGCTGTGGGGGTTGTTTAACGGAAGGGCGGATGAAGTCACTCAGGGCGTGCTGTCGGGTGCAAAGGACGCAGTCACGTTAGGCATTACAATGCTTGGAATCATGTCGGCATGGACCGGCGTTATGAAGATTGCGGAAAGGTCCGGGCTGATAAATGGTATTTCGGAGAAAATGAGCCCGTTTATGAGGTTTATGTTTCCGGACGTTAAAAAGAACACCCCAGCTTACAATTATATGTGTACGAATATTGCTGCAAATGTGCTTGGACTTGGGTGGGCGGCAACTCCTGCGGGACTTAAGGCAATGGAGGAGCTGTCAGGGACAGATGTTTCGGAAGCTGAAGGCAGGTCAGGCGGCGGGCCGGCATCGTTTAAAGGCAAAGCGGCGAGCAATGCGATGTGCACATTTTTAATATTAAATATTTCTTCGCTGCAGCTTATTCCGGTGAATATCATTGCCTACAGAAGCCAGTACGGCAGCGTGGAGCCCGCGGGAATTATTCTGCCGGCGATTGCGGCGACGCTTGTTAGCACGCTGACTGCCGTATTATTCTGCAAAATCATGATGAGAAGGACAGGTAAAGCAAGCGTAACGCCATGAAAAACATATTTAACAAAACAGTAAATCGAGAGTAATGCCATGCAAAATAATCTGAAAGAAATAAAATGATATGAAGAATTTTCCGCAGATGATTGTGTTTATAGATGATTTTTTGTGGGGACCGGCAATGATTGCCCTGCTGCTTGGGACGGGACTGTTTTTGAGTATCAGGACGCGGTTTACCATACAAAAGAATTTGAAATATGCTCTCGGGAAAGCGTTTTGTACAGGCACATCAAAAAAAGGAGAAGGCGACATTTCGCCCTTTGCATCGCTTGCAACGTCGCTTGCCGCGACAATCGGGACAGGAAATATAGTCGGCGTTGCGACTGCAATGGTTTCAGGCGGAGCGGGTGCGCTTGTCTGGATGTGGATTTCTGCGGCGTTGGGCTTAACCACTAAATTTTCAGAGTGCATGCTTGCGGTAAAATACCGCGAGATAAATGACATGGGCGAAATGTGCGGCGGCCCGATGTACACAATGAAAAATGCATTTGCACATAAAAAAGCAGGCAGATTTGCAGGGCTTACATTTGCAGCGTTTACCGTAGCGGCGTCCTTTGGGATAGGCAACCTTACACAGTCAAATTCGATTGCAAAAGCGGCAGGAGAATCCTTTAGCATTCCGGAGAAGCTTAGCGGCGCCATAATAACATTACTGGCATTCGTAATAATAACCGGCGGAATCAAAAACATTTCAAAGGCAGCGTCATTGATAATACCTGTTATGGCGGCACTTTATATTTTAGGCGGGCTTGCGGTAATACTTCTCAATATTTCGAGGGTTCCCGCCGGTCTGGTGATGATTTTTAAAAGTGCATTCAGCATAAAGGCTGTGGGCGGCGGCCTGGGAGGCAGCGCCGCCGTGTCAATGTTTAGTGCACTGCGCTACGGCGCGGCAAGAGGCGTATTTTCAAACGAAGCGGGAATGGGCTCGGCGGCTATAATTGCAGCTGCGGCGACCACGGATAATCATGTCAGCCAGGGATACATAAGCATGACGAGCAATTTCTGGGACACAATGATTGTCTGTACAATTACGGGGCTGTGCATTGCAGTCACAGGGGTGCTGGGCGTGAGCGAAACTGTTACAGGTGCCTCGCTGACAATCCTTGCTTTTGAAAGTGTCATGGGCAGAATGGGCGGGCGGCTTGTTACGCTCGGAATAATAATTTTTGCGTTTTCGACAATTTTGGGGTGGGAGTACAACGGCGAAAAAGCGTTTGAATTTATACTCGGAACCTGCAGATATAATATAATTTACCGAATAATATTTTCTTTAAGCGTTTATGCCGGAGCAATAGCGTCTGTTACAACGGTATGGTGCCTTTCAGATATCGCAAATGCACTAATGATTATACCTAATCTAGTATGCCTGCTGGTATTAAGCGGCGAGGTCGCTGCAGACGTAAAAGCATACGAGGCAGGGCGGCGCCGCGAAAAATAATGCGGAGGGTAAAAGGCAGGGCGGCGCCGCGAAAAATAATGCGGAGGATAAAAGACCTGGCGGCGCCGCACATAAATTAATTCAGGCTTTTCGGGCAGAATAATAGCATCAGCTGCCGCATAACATTTTATAAAAATGCTGTGCGGTGTTTTTATGCGGTACGTTATTTACATATCAAATATGCTTATTCCGGTGATAATTGTATATGTCGTGTTCAAGGGAATTATAAAGAAACGCCCTGTGTTTAAGGACTTTACCGATGGTGCGGCGGACGGCATGAAAACCGTGGCAAATGTACTGCCGACGCTTATCGGACTGATGATTGCTGTCAGTGTATTAAGAAGCTCAGGCTTTCTGGATTTTCTGACGCAGATGCTTAGCGGCGCAGGCAGTATAATGAACTTTCCGGTTGAAATCATACCGCTGGCAATAGTGAAAATGCTTTCGTCGTCTGCGGCAACCGGACTTATGCTTGATATTTTTAAGGAATACGGCACTGATTCATTTATTGGGCTTGCGGCGTCCATAGCACTAAGCAGCACGGAGACAATATTTTATACAATGTCGGTCTATTTTATGGCTGCAAACGTCAATAAGACAAGGTGGACGTTTCCCGGGGCACTTATTGCGACGCTTGCGGGGGTTATAGCAAGCGTGGCGATAGCCGGGATGATGGTATAGGAAATATTGTGGATACCATAGAGTATAGGGACCGCTTTTGTTTATACGGAGATGAAGATTATCTGTTTGAATTTACATCGGACGGCATAGCGGCATTTGATAAATCGCAGATAGGCACAAAAGAGCGTGAGTGGAAAGAGTTTAAGCTTAACAAGTATGATTCATTTTAAATAATAAGTAAAATACAATATTTAAGAGAAAAAGTGCATTCGGTATCAGGTAGAAATGATATGAATGCATTTTTATAATGCATAGGAAAATTAAGTGGTTGACAATCAGGATTATTTGTATTATAAAAAGGATATTTAAGCACAACTTGTTTTAAATGATTGAATTTTAGGGTCAGGTTAAGCGCATATATGGGTATGCGTCGTTGGAGTGTTAAGGAGGAAATGCTTATGTCAATGGAAGATTACAATAAGGCATACAGGCTGGGTCAGAGGGCTTATCTGGCGGCACCGAAGGGCAAAGAATATCTTCCTGTGCTTGAAGACATTTTGGATAATAACAGTGTTTTGGCTGATGTTAATCTGGGACTTGAGCAGATACCGACAAATCTTATAGTGGGAACATTTGCGGACGGCAGAAGCAAATCATTTGCCCCGAATTTTATGCCTATTCTGGAGGCAAATTCGGAGTTCGCGTTAAAGTGGAGCAGACTGTGTGATTCGCATATAAAAGAAGGAATACATGACGCAATCAAGTGTTATGAATACATGCATCAGTATTATGTTATAGAGGGTAATAAAAGAGTAAGCGTATTAAAATATTTCGAGTCGCCGGAGGTGGCGGCGAATGTAATCCGCAAGGTTCCGAAGAAGACTGATACTAAAGAGAATAAGATTTATTATGAATATATGGACTTCCATGATAAGACCAGAATCAACTATATTTATTTTACGAAGGAAGGCAGCTTTGACAAGCTTGTTGAGCTTGTGGGAAAGAAGCCGGAGGATAAGTGGAGCGACGACGATTTGATGGAGCTTCGCGCGGCTTACCAGTATTTTAATATGGCATTTGAGGCAAAGGGCGGTTTAAAATTAGGTATGACAACGGGCGACGCTCTTTTGGTGTACCTTGGCATATATGATTACGACGAACTGAAGAAGCAGAGCCAGTCCGAGATAAAAGAAAATCTTTCAAAGATATGGGAGGAGATAAAGCTCAATTCAAAAGAGGAGTCGGTAGAGCTGGTTATGCAGCCGAGCAACAAAGAGCAGAGCATTATCGGAAAGATATTTACGCCGGGACCGTCAAAGCTTAAGATAGCATTTATAAATGAGAAGAATCCGCAGTCATCGGCGTGGATTTACGGTCACGAGCTTGGAAGACAGCATATAGAAGAGGTTTACGGAGATGATGTTTCTGTAACATGGCTGAACGATATTGAGCCTGAGGACTGCGAGGAGCGAATTGAGGAGCTTATAAAGGCAGGCAACAGGGTGATATTTACGACCTCGCCTAAGTACATACAGGAAAGCTTAAAGGCTGCCATAGCGCATCCCGAGGTCAAGATACTTAACTGCTCGCTCAACCTTCCGCACAAATATATAAGAACCTATTACTGCAGAATGTACGAGGCGAAATTTATTACCGGCGTGATTGCCGGTGCGATGGCTGGAGACGACAAGATAGGCTATATCGCGGATTACCCTATTTACGGTATGATAGCAAATATCAATGCATTTGCGCTTGGAGCTAAGATGGTTAATCCGAGGGCGAAGATTTACCTTGAATGGTCTACGATTAAGGGCTGTGACCCGGTCGAGAGGCTTCATGAAAATGGCGTGTCATACATTTCAAATGCCGATATGATTACGCCGGAGGAGGATAAGAGGCAGTTCGGTCTGCACGAGGCGGACAATGACGCTCAGAATGTCATGGCGATGCCGGTTTGGCACTGGGGCAAATTCTACGAGAAAATAATTGACAGCATCAAGAAGGGTACATTTGACAGTGAGGAATCGGGAAAGAACGCAAAGGCGCTTAATTACTGGTGGGGAATGTCTGCCGGGGTTATAGATGTCATTTGCTCGACAAAGCTTCCGATAGGCACGCAGAGGCTTGTGAGGCTGTTGAAAAGCACGATAAAGTCAGGGGATTTTGATCCTTTTGAGGGCGTGCTTTATTCGCAGGAGGGCGAGGTTGTAAGCGAGAATGAGGGCTTCCTTACGCCTGAGGAGATAATTCAGATGGACTGGCTTGCCGAAAATGTAATCGGCAGGATTCCGGAGCTTGAAGAGCTTAATGAGGAGGCACAGGAGGTTGTGCTTTTACAGGGCGTTGACAAGGCAAACGGAGACGACAACAACTAACAAAAGTGAGCAGGGCGAAAGATGAGGATATTGGTAATTGGCGATGTAGAATCAAAATCATTATGGGATTATTATGATGAATCGAAGCTTAAGGGGATTGACCTGATACTGTCGAGCGGTGATTTAAAGCCGCAGTATCTTTCATTTCTTGCGACCTTCACCACTGCTCCGGTGCTGTATGTCAGAGGCAATCATGATGACGGATATGAGCAGACGCCGCCTGACGGCTGTATATGCATAGAAGATACGGTCTATGAGTACAAGGGCATAAGAATACTCGGACTTGGCGGTTCAAAACGTTACAAATTGGGCATTAACCAGTATTCTGAAAAGGATATGTATAAGAGAGCCGTGAAAATGTGGCTTAAGACAAAATACCGCAAGGGCTTTGATATACTGCTTACGCACGCGCCGGCAAAGGGGCTTGGAGATACTGATGACAGGGCGCATTCGGGCTTTGAAACCTTTGTTGAGCTGATGGATAAGTATAAGCCGAAATACATGGTGCATGGGCATGTCCACAGAGAATATTCCTACAAATTTAACCGAACAAGACATTATAAAGAGACCACGATAATTAATTCCTATGAAAAATGTATATTTGAATTTGAAACAGGAGAAATGATAGATACATATTAGCTATTTACTAATTAGATTTTTTGGTGTAAAATAAAATGTTGACAGATGTTATTTTGGCTTAAACAGATACGTAGTAAGACGCAAAATTGAAAAGAGGCTTTTATATGAGCGTTAAGATGAGAGAGATATCTCGTGAAGTTGAAAAGAAGAGGAAGGAAGTCAGGAGAACAAGAAATATATTGATTACCACTTCTTTTATAGTTGCGGCCTTTGTTATTGCGGGGACCGGTATGATGATATTTGGCAACGCCAGACGTCGGGGGAACTCCGAAAATTACAATGCAGATATTGCGCAGACACAGATAGAATCGCTGGAGATGAATCATGAGCTGAGTGCAGATGAGGCTATGTCGGATGCAACGATTATGGAGTCGATAGCTGAAGACGATACCATGCAGATTATGGCGGCAGATGATGCACAGCAGGAGCTGCCTGAGGCAGAAGCACAGCAGGATGCTTTGGCGGAGGATGTGCAGCCTGATTCAGATAATCAGGGAGATGCAACTGTTTTCAGCAACAATATTTTTGTTGAGGGAATTGATTTAGGAGGACAAAGCATCGATACTGCCAGAGAGCTTGTCAGAGAAAGACTTAATGGCATTTTAAATGAGCCTAATATCAAGATTGGTATTTCGACCGATGAGTATTTGTGTACATTTAATGATGTGGGAGTTACTTATGATGAGCAGAAGCTCGAGGAGATTCTGCAGGATGCGGTGGTTTACGGAAATCATGGTACATTGATTACTAAATACAAGGAGAGAACCACTACCAGCAAGTCTCGCAAGGATTATGATGTCGAGTTTGATGTAAATGACGAGATTATAACACAGAAGGTTACAGAGCTGTCCAATTCATACATAGGCCAGATGCCGAAGAACGCAGAGATTCACAGAATTAACGGAAAGTTTGAAATTACGGACGAGGTTCGCGGAGTTGGACTTGATATAGCGGATACTACCGCTGCAATCAGAGATGCACTGACCGGCTGGAAGGAAGGCGTTATTGAGATTAAGGCAGATGCTGTTGAAAGCATGCCGGAGATAACAGCCGAGCAGTTATATACGATAAAGGATCTGCTTGGTTCATTTGAGACGCAGTTCAGCGGAAGTCCGAATACCGGAAGAGGCCAGAACCTTATGAATGGCGTGTCGAAGATTGACGACAAGCTGCTTATGCCGGGTGAGACATTATCGGTATACAATTCACTCATACCGTTTACAATTGAAAATGGTTATGCGGTCGCGACGGCATATGCAAACGGAGGCTATGTAGACAGCATCGGCGGAGGTATATGCCAGATTGCCACAACGCTTTACAATGCATGCCTAAGGGCCGAGATGGAGGTTGTAAAGAGAAGCAATCATTCCATGGTAGTGGGTTATGTGGACAGAGCCTTTGATTCAACTGTAAATGACAATGGCTCAAAGGACCTTATTATTAGAAACAATTTTAATACGCCTGTTTATTTAGAGGCATATTTATATGATATGAAGGTCTGCATCAGGATATACGGCGCGGAGACAAGAGACCCGAACAGAAGGGTTGAGTACTACAGCGAGGTGCTCAGCGAGACATATGCAGATAAGTCAGATTATCAGTATATTGTAGTTAGACCGGGCAATCCGCAGTATTCACCTGTCAACGGACATCTTGAGGAGGAGCTTGTAGGACCTGACGAAATCCTTCAGATACAGGGCGATTATCCGGCTTGTACGGCTAAGCTTTACAAGAGGGTTATTGTAAATGACCAGATAGTTGAGGAAACCTGTTTACACACAGACAGATACAAGATGTCACCTGCAAAATTCCTTGTGGGCGTGAATTATAACTATCCGGGCAAGCATACACCGGCACCGACTCCTACACCGACGCCTGTTCCGACGCCGGAACCTACACCGGAGATTCCTACCGAGCCGCCGGTGGAGACACCTGATGTTCCGGTTGAGCCGGAGATACCGGATGTGCCTGTTAATCCGGAGACACCTGATGTTCCGGTTGTTCCGGAGCCACAGCCTGAGATACCGGTTGTCCCGGAGCTTCCGCCTGAGGTCATCGGATAGACATTGTGGCTGAAGTGTGTTGTCGGACAAGGGTTTGAAATTAGATGTTGAGAATTTATGGCTCTAAGCTTTGCCTCGGGCAAGGCTTAGAGCCAATTTAAATGCCGCAGCGTTAGAGGTTGAAGCCTCAATGCCGCGTTTTTTTGTATAAATCAAATTATCCAAGATGTAGTCAACAGCACCGGCTAAGGCGGATGACCGCAAAACAAATTTTTTAAGATGCAGTCAACAGCACCGGCTAAGGCGGATGACTGCAAAACAAATTATCCAAGATGCAGTCATCCGAAACAGAAAAAAGAGAGTTTATCTTAATTAATAAAAGATTTTCGATAAAAACACTTGTATTAATTGGCGGGATATTATAAACTGTATTCGATAAAAACGTTTCAGTACGATATTTTTAAGAGTATGGAGGATGTTTAAGTGAAAAATCTAAAGAAAATGATTTTGTGCATGCTGGTGGCAGCTCTGGTTGGAAGTATGCTGCTTACGGGATGTGGGAAAAAGGGCGGCAATACAGATTCGACAGGCGAGAATGCTTCACAGGCAAATGTTGAAGAGAACAGCTCACAGAATGAAGAGAACAAATCAGGCATGAGCGAGGAAGAGCTTTTAAGAAGACAGCAGCTTGAGGTAATCCCTGATGATGCAGTTTATAAGGACGCATCAAAGTCCGTGGAGGAGAGAGTTGCAGACCTCATGTCTTACATGACATTAAAGGAAAAGGCTGCACAGATGGTTATGGCAGAGAGAAATACAGCAAGCGGCGGTGCCGGTCCGGCAGACCTTCAGAGCTATCCGCTTGGTTCAATATTAAGCGGCGGCGGCTCGGCACCTGCAAGCGGCAACACCTCACAGGATTGGGCAAAGATGATAGATCAGTATCAGCAGGTTGCAACTGAGAAGACAAGACTTGGCATACCGATTCTTTATGGTATTGATGCCGTACACGGCAACAGCAACCTTTTCGGTGTGACGATATTCCCTCACAATGTGGGACTTGGAGCGACAGGAGATTATGAGCTTGTTGAGAAGATTGGTGCTGCAACAGCAAAGGATGTAAGGGCAATCGGCGCAAACTGGATATTCGCACCGACACTCGGAAACCCACAGTACGTAACATGGGGCAGAAGCTACGAATGCTTCAGCGAGGACGCAAAGGAGGTTGCTCCATACGGCGCAGCGTATGTAAGAGGCATGCAGGGCGTATTGGGCAGCGATGAATTCCTTTCACAGTCAAAGGCACTTGCTACCGCAAAGCATTACATAGGCGAAGGCTACACCATGAACGGTATGAACCAGGGTAATGTAAACATGAGCGATGAGGAATTTGACGAGCTCTTAAAGTCGGGCGTTATAGAGCCTTTCAAGCAGGCGGTTGAGAACGGCGCAAAGACCGTTATGATATCCTACAACAGTGTAAACGGCCTGAAGTGTCACGGAAATAAGCACCTGATAACAGACATTTTGCGTGGCGAGCTTGGATTTGACGGAATCGTAATCGGCGATTACAATGCAATTCAGCAGATAACAGTGCCGGGCGGCAAGTTCGAGGACCAGCTGCTCACAGCAATAGATGCAGGCTTAGATGTTACAATGGAGCCATTTATGTGGCGCGAGATAACAGACGATATAGTTGATTTCGTGGAAAACGGCAAGCTTTCACAGGAAAGACTTGATGACTCGGTACGCAGAATACTTACCGCAAAATTTGAGCTTGGTTTATTTGAGAACCCTTATTCAAATGCAGACTACATCAAGGAGACAGGCTCGGATGAGAGCAGGGAGCTTGCAAGGCAGGCAGTAAGAGAGTCACTTGTGCTTCTTAAGAATGATAAGGTTGCTGCTGATAAGAATGTATTTGATGTGCTTAAGAACGCTGAAAATATATTTGTGGCAGGAAAAGGTGCGAACGATATCGGAACCCAGTGCGGCGGCTGGACAATAAGCTGGCAGGGCCAGACAGGCAAATGTACCATCGGAACAACAATACTTGACGGTATCAAGGAAGTAACCGGCAAGGATGCAGTATACAGCAGAGACGGCAAGGACATGCCTGAGAATACAGAGATTGCGATAGTTGCAGTTTCAGAGATTCCTTACGCAGAGAGCAACGGTGACAGAACCTACAAGTCACTCCAGTTTATGAACTCAGAGTGGAAGGTAGTTGAAGCAATAAAGGAGCAGAATCCTGACGTGCCGGTGCTTGTAATACTCATAACAGGAAGAACGCTTGTTATGGATAAGTACATAGACAATGCAGATGCAATAGTCTGTGCATGGCTGCCGGGAACAGAGTGTGAAGGTATAGCAGATGTACTTTTCGGAGATTATGATTTTACCGGAAAGCTTAACTATACATGGTTTAAGACCGGAGATGACTTTAAGGACAGAAAAGAAGATGGTGTTCTTTTTGAAAAAGGCTTCGGACTTAAGAAAGCAGATTAAAGGCAGATTAAAGGCAAATATAAAAAAACTTCATATAATCCTTTAGGGGCGGCGCACAGCAGATAACAAAAAACAAGGAAGCTGTGCGCCGCCCCGGTTTTAAACTGTACAACAATTATAAAAAAGTTGTATAATTTAAAATCTTATATAATCTTGCACATTAACCACATAAAACTTAGCATTAAGAGGCGCATTCGGGCATTTATTTTGACCTGTCAGCATAGAATTAGTTATATTAAACAAAAAAATATAACAAAAAAGGCGTGATAAAACGATAAAATGGCACGTTTTACTTAAACGTATAAATAAAGTGTAACGTTTTTTTAAATAAAAATGAAAAAAACAGTACTGGCAATATGCACAATAAATGTCAGAGAGATTATATACTATTTTGGAATAATTACATATAAAACAATAAAAAACAGAGATATTATTATTAATAAGTGTAGTCAAAGTGCTAAAAAAACAGCAATTTTACACAGTAAAACGATTGATAAAACGAAAAAGAACAGTTGACACGCTAACTTAAACGTTATATAATTAAGCCATCATAGAAACGCGAAAGTTTCAAAGTAAATAAGGAGGAAGTTTTATTATGAAGAAAATGTTAGCACTTATGCTTGCACTTGTTATGGTATTCGGCTTATTAACAGGATGCGGCAGTGGCAACGGATCAAAGGATGCTGAGACAACAAAGGCAGCAGAAGAGACAAAGGCTCCAGAAGCTGATACAACAAAGGAAGCTGTTGAGACAGAAGCTCCTGCAGAAGATGCAGTTAAGCTTACTATCTGGACACTCGCAGGTGACTTAAAGACATTTGCTGAGAAGTACATGGAAGAACACAAGAATGTAACAATTGAGACAGTTGTTATTGACCCAGGCGAGTATGTTGATAAGACACAGACCGCTATCCTTGGCGGCGACAAGTCAATCGATATCATCTGCGGCGAGCCTCAGATGGTTGGTAATATGTATGATGCTGGCCTTTTCGCAGATCTTGGCGCTTTAGGCGGAAGTGAATTCGAAGGACAGATTGTTGATTACGTATGGGATGTTGGTACAGATGCTGACGGCGTTTTAAGAGCTATCTCTTATCAGGTAACACCGGCTGGTTTCTACTACAGAACGGATATTGCTGAGAAGGTATTCGGAACAAGCGATGCTGAAGAGATTGGCAAGTATTTTGCAACATATGATGGAATTATTGATGCAGCTAAGAAGTTAAAGGAGGCTGGTTACAGAATCTTTGCTTCAGATGGTGAGACAAACTACTTCTCAGGCGATTCAGCTTGGGTTGTTGATGGCAAGCTTAATGTTGACCCTAGCCGTGTTCAGTATTTTGATTTCGCAACAGAGTTATACCAGGGCGATTACACAGCTTATGCAGCAGCTTGGTCAGCTCCTTGGTATGCAGCTATGGCAGGTCCTGTTCCTGTTCTTACAGCTGACAGTGATGTAAACGTTTGGGATGGCGATGCATTTGCAGAAGCAACAGAAGGTTACGCACAGACTGAGATTTTTGCATATGGTCTTCCAGCATGGGGAACACTTGTTATGAGAGATCACTATGGTGATACAAAGGGCAAGTGGGGTATCTGTGGCGGTCCTTCATATGGTTTCGGCGGCGGTACATTTGTAGGCGTTAGTGAGCTTTCAGAGAAGAAGGAAGAAGCTTATAAGTTCATTCAGTGGATGCTTTCGGATGAGACTCTTACATGGTGGATTGATAAGTCAGAAGGCGATGTAGTTTCTAAGATTTCTGTTCTTGAAGCTAACAAGGATTTCAAGAACCCGCTTTACAACAACCAGAGTACATATGCTATGTGGATGAAGTTAGCTGAGGGTATTGATTACTCAAAGGTTACACAGTATGACACAATCATTGGTAACAAGTGGGGCGAGGCAATCGGTAAGTATAAGACAGGTGAAATGGATAAGAAGGCAGCTTATGAGTTCTTCTATGACGAAGTTGCAAGTGCATATCCAGAGCTTACAATTGAGAGAACTTTATTAGAGGACTAATTTTTAATAGAGTTTAAAAAATTATTTTGAGTAGTTACGAGGGTGGAGGATCATCGATTCTCCACCCTTTTAAACAATAAATAATATGGAGGTGTAGGATTTATGGCTGCAAAAAAAAAGGAAGAAATCAATCTTACCGATAATATGCAGGTAGTTAATGAGGACACAGAAAAGAAGGTACGTATAAGAAGTAAGCTTACAAGCTATAACAGGTGGGGCTATGCGTTTGTAGTTCCGTTTGTAGTTGTCTTTTGCGTATTTAGTATATATCCTGTGTTAAGAACATTATACCTAAGCTTTACTCAGTATAAAGGCTTTGGAACTCCAAAGTGGCTTGGACTTGACAATTATATAAGAGTTCTTACAGATAAGATATTTTGGCAATCGTTTGGCAATACATGGAAGATATGGGGCATCAATATCGTGCTTCAGTTAGGACTTGCTTTCCTCCTTACTATTATATTTAGTGATATAAAGTATAAGGTAAAAGGCCTTAGTATATTCAGGGCAGTATTTTATCTGCCAAATATTATTGCTGCTACATCAGTAGCACTTCTTTTTCAGGCATTGATGGATAAGAATTATGGAAGCTTTAACAAAATTATTTATGACGCATCTATAAAACTGAATAAAACCTTTAGTTTTATACCAAGGTATAAAATGGTTGACTGGCTGGGGGACAAAAACACAGCATTCCTTATAATTGCAATTGTCGCAGCATGGATGTGGTTTGGTAATTCGTTTATCATGCTTATGGCAAGCGTACAGGGTATTCCGACAGATTATTTTGAGGCAGCAGCTATTGACGGTGCTAACAGATGGAAGGTGTTTGGAAAGATTACACTTCCGCTTATTAAGCCTATACTTCTTTATGTGGCTATTACCTCACTTATCGGTGGCTTGCAGATGTTTGATTTACCATATCTTATGGTTAGACCGGGTAATCAGGCATACAGTTCTATAAGAACGGCTATGATGTATCTGTACTCGTTTGGCTTTGGTAATAACAGACAGATGGGCTATGCGTCAGCAGTTGCCTACATATTATTCCTTATTATATTTGCATTCTCAGTAGCACAATTTTTCTTATTTAACAGGAAGGAGGATAAATAAATGGGCAAAAAAGTCGGAAGATTTTTCTTGTATTTGTTTCTTATATTCCTTGCAGTTATTTGTGTAATTCCATTTGCCATGATGATTGTAAATGCTACAAGAAGTGGTGCGCAGATTATGTCGGGATTCACTTTAATTCCGGGTACAAGTGCAAAGGAAAACTGGGATTTGGTTTTTGATTATTTTAATCTTTTTATTGGTATGAGAAACAGTTTAATTGTTGCTATTCCTGCAACTATTCTTACTGCTTATTTCTCAGCTATTACAGCGTATGCTCTTGCTATTTATAAGTTCCATGGAAGAAATATTATCTTTTATGTAATAGTTATCTTTATGATGATTCCGGGACAGTTAAGCCTTATCGGTTTCTACAACCTGTGTTTTAAGCTTGGTATGATTAATACATACTGGCCGCTTATTATTCCGGCTATTGCTTCACCTGGTACAGTATTCTTCCTGAGACAATATGTACTTTCAATCCTGTCACCTTCACTTTTGGAGGCAGCAAGAATTGACGGTGCAAGTGAGGTGAGAATATTCCATAGGATTGTTTTACCAATTATGGCACCTGGTATTGCAACTATGTCAATAGGTGCATTTATCGGTAACTGGAATTCATACCTCGTTCCGTTGCTTATACTTACTTCGCCGCCTGAAAAATTTACGCTTCCTGTTATGATTGCTTCACTTAATTCATCACAGGATATTGCAGCTAATCAGGGCGCAAAGTACATGGCAGTTGCTATTTCTATAGTTCCGATTATCATAGCATTCTGCTTCTTCTCAAGATACATTATCAGCAGTATTACTGCAGGTAGTGTTAAGGAGTAATAATATAATAACAATTTTATTAAATAATATAGGCTGTTGCATTAACGAATGTTGTTAATGTAGCAGCCTTTTTTGGTGGTTCCTATGACAATCAGCATATTTTTTTTGTCTTGAACATGCTGTTACGTTGGTGATTAATAATCACAAATGTGATAGCATGTTATTTTATGTCAATTTCAAAAAATAAATATATTAATAATATACTTTTAGTATATTGAAAGTTGCTGGAACAAAAATTAGAAAAATTTATAATAATAAAAGTAATAAGAAGATGCAGGAAAATGGATGAATGATATGAAGAAGACTGTTTTAAAAGAAAAGAAAGATCGTGCAGAAAGAATAAGAAAAATTAGAATTGCTTGCGGATATTCACAGGAGAATATGGCAGATATGTTTGAAATATCTTTATCTGCATATAAAAAAATAGAGAGCGCTGAAAATAATATTTCTTTAAAGGCGTTAAGAATTTTAAAAGAGCAGTTAGATGTATCCTCGGATTATATTTTATATGGGGAAGAAAAAGATTTTGAACAAACTTGGTTGTCGTATAGCAATTGCAATAGAAAAGATAAGATTAAGATGTTCTTGAAAATAATAAATTATTTTAGCAATGATTCGATAAATATTAGAAATGAAAACAATTTGAATAAGGAAGAATTAGTTAATATAATTAATCAATTGTTTGAATAAAAGTGTTCAAAGCCATAGTACAAAAGAATACTTTAAGATAATTTTGGAAGGGAGGGGAGAACAGGCGTAGTAATCAAAAGAATATTGGATTGGTACTATGGAAATACAACAAATAATATAAGGAGACTCTATGAAAAAGAATTGTAAAATTAAAAAAGCACTGATTTTATTTTTATGTTTTAGTTTATTATTGCTTATAAAAAAAGAAACTGTATATGCTGAAAAATCAAATAATATTAATACTAGTATTTTATATTCAGCGGAAACAGCACAGTACTATACAACATATTTTGATGGAAATGGCGGAAGTTGTAGTAAAACAAGTGATTCTTATAAATGTGGAACAGCATATGGAACATTACCGACACCTACAAGGAGTGGCTATAAATTTTTGGGATGGTATTTTAATAAGAATTGGGCAGATAAAGATAAGGTTTCCAGTACAACATTTGTTAGGTCTGCAACAGTAACTTTATATGCAAGATGGGAACAGATAGTAAGTGAGAAAACATATACTGTTACTTATAATGCAAATGGAGGAAATTGCAGCGTAAAGAGTCAGCAGTATACGTATGGACCAAATAACAGATATACAGCTCTTCCAACAGCAACAAGGACAGGCTATACATTTGCGGGCTGGTATACGTCAGCAGAAGGAGGAACAAAGATAACAACAAATACAGGAGTAGCAGCAACCAACAGAACCCTGTATGCACACTGGACAGTAAAAGCGTATACCATCACATATAATGCAAATGGAGGAAATTGCAGCGTAAAGAGTCAGCAATATACGTATGGACCAAATAACAGATATACAGCTCTTCCAACAGCAACAAGGACAGGATATACATTTGAGGGATGGTATACGTCAGCAGAAGGAGGAACGAAGATAACAACAAATACAGGAGTAGCAGCAACCGACAGAACCCTGTATGCACACTGGACAGCAAGAGCATATACAGTGAAATTTAATGCAAACGGAGGAACGTGTGAAACAAAGAGCCAGAAGTATATATATGGACCGACAAACAGATATACAGCTCTACCAACAGCAACAAGAACAGGCTATACGTTTGCAGGGTGGTATACGTCAGCAGAAGGAGGAACAAAGATAACAACGAATACAGGAGTAGCGGCAACCGACAGAACCCTGTATGCACACTGGACAGCAAGAACATATACAGTGAAATTTAATGCAAACGGAGGAACATGTGAAACAAAGAGCCAGAAGTATGTATATGGACCGACAACCAGATATACGGCATTGCCAACAGCAGAAAGGGCAGGCTATCTA
>JAFRXK010000030.1 GCA_017442865.1 Lachnospiraceae bacterium
CAAATGTGCCCGAGGCGACCGAAAGGGGAGCCGAAGGGCGTAGGGTGCGAAGCAGCCTCAATTCGACTCCCCTCAGGGGAATAAAAGGGAGCGAACCCCTAGAGGGTATTTGCGCAGGCGGACGCTTAAGTGGAGCGTCCGGCAGCAAATGTGCCCGAGGCGACCGAGAGGGGGTTATATCTGCTTTGAAAATTTTACTCTCAGCGGCACATTTCCCACATCTAAAGTTCACCGTTTTACACGTTAAATACCCCTAATATATAATAAAAAAATATCGCTTTCAGGAATATTGACAAGGCGAAACTTCTCAATATAATGGTATTAAACAGCATTGAAAATTTTAACCATGTGTTTTTTGATGGGAGTGATTTTTATGTGGACAAGAGCAGGTATAAAAGCAAATGCTAAAAAAGTTTTAAAGCTAAATTACTGGAAGGCAGTATTGGTAGGGCTGCTGATTCTGCTGATAGGCGATCTGGTCAGCGGTGACAGATTATATAATGCAGCAAGGATTGATTTTGATAAAATAATAAGCTGCGAGAACACATCACAGTTTTCGGATGCTTTAAAAGAGGAAATAGAGGACTCTCAGGTTAATATTGGTTCTGTGATTACGATTATTATTGATAAACTGATGCTGAAAAGAGAATTCAGCAGGGAAACAATTGTATGGTTTACATTTGTGGCACTGCTGGCGTATGCGATATTTATCAGGATACCATTTTCAGTTGGAAGCAGAGGCTTTTTTTACAAATCATTAAGCAGGAGAGCAGGTATTAATGATGCGTTTGCCATATTTAATAACGGCTATGCAAACAGTATAAAAATAACACTTTTAATGTTTTTAAAGGTGTTTTTGTGGTCGATGCTGTTTATTATTCCGGGCATAATCAAAGCCTACGAATACCGCATGATTCCTTACATTGTTGCCGAGAATCCGGACATTTCTTCGAGGGAGGCTTTTAGGGAAACCAGACGCTTAATGAGAGGTAATAAGTTTGACACATTTATTCTGGATTTGTCATTTGTTGGCTGGCTATTGCTTTCATTATTGACCTGCGGCATGCTTTCAATATTCTTTGTAACGCCATATAAGCATTATACATATGCTTCGCTGTATCAGGAATTAAAATACAGCCATAGTGATTATATTGATGTTGAAGGCTATGAAAGCAGGGAAGCACTGTTTCATGATGTCTAAAACAGTTACTAAAAAATGTTATTAATAATGTTAGTCAGTTTAATTTGAAATAAATAAAAGGTGGTTTGAGGCTCCTGCAAATAGAAGCTGCATGCCCTTGGCAGAAGGGTTAGTGCACAGCAGCTTTAAAAATGCAGGAGCCGCCTTTTTATACTGAATTTGAAAATCAGTAATGCGTTTATAAAGAAAATCGCTTCCGCGAAAACAACAAACAAATGTTCGAAAAACACTTGAAAAGTGTTAAAGCTTGTGATATTATTATATCGAACAAATGTTCTTACGGAGGCTTATTATGAGTGAGTATACATTGGAAGACAAGCTGAGAATTTTATCTGATGCGGCGAAGTATGATGCGGCTTGTACATCAAGCGGCGTTGACAGAAAAGGTGCGTCCGGAAGTCTCGGAAGCTGTCAGGCGTCGGGCATATGTCATACATTTGCTTCTGACGGCAGATGTATATCGCTTCTTAAGATATTATTGTCAAATGAATGTGTGTTTGACTGTAGATATTGCGCCAACCGCCGCTCGAATGATATAGAGAGAGCCTCATTTACGCCTGATGAGGTCTGCACGCTCACCATGGAGTTTTACCGCAGGAATTATATTGAGGGGCTGTTTTTAAGCTCCGGCGTGAGGCAGTCGCCGGACAAAACTACAGAGCTTATGTACGAGGCGATATACAAGCTCAGGGTGGTTCATAAGTTCAGAGGATATATTCATGTGAAGGCGATTCCGGGAGCTTCGCAGGAGCTTGTGGAGAGGATGGGGTTTCTGGCAGACCGCATGAGTATTAATCTGGAGCTTCCGACTGCAGACAGTCTCAAGACGCTGGCACCGCATAAGAGCAGGGATTCCATTACGAAGCCTATGAGACTTATTCAGTCCGGTATTGCTATGAACAGACTTGCGTTGAATAAGAATCCTGCTATGGACAGGGCTTATGGCAATGATATGTTTAAAAACAGCATATTTAAGGACAGCGGCATGCGTTTTATCGACACCGACAAAAAGCTGCCGTCGGCAAGGTATGAGAGGGAGGATTTTGTGCCTGCGGGGCAGAGCACGCAGATGATTATCGGAGCGACGCAGGAGACGGACTATCAGATTATGAAGGTGTCGCAGGCATTATACACAGGCTTTGATTTAAAGAGAGTTTTTTATTCTGCCTATGTTCCGGTCAATGACGATTCTGTGCTGCCGGTTATCGGTACGCCGCCGCCTCTGCTTCGTGAGCATCGTCTGTATCAGGCAGACTGGCTGCTTAGATATTACGGTTTTACCACAGATGAACTATTGAGTGAGGACAGACCGAATTTCAATATACTTCTTGATCCGAAGTGCGACTGGGCGCTTCGCCATCTGGAGTATTTCCCGGTGGAGATAAACAGGGCGGATTATGAGACGCTTCTTAAGGTGCCGGGCATAGGAGTTAAGTCTGCACGGCGTATTATCAAGGCGCGCAGGTGCGGTATGCTGAACTTTGACGATATAAAGCACATGGGAGTAGTTCTAAAAAGGGCGGTATATTTCATAACATGTTTAGGGAAGACTATGATACCGCTTAGAATAGAAGAGAATTATATTACAAACTGTCTTACGTCAAATGACAGAAGGGATATACACAAATTGAGCGATTATAATTCATACCGTCAGATGAGTTTATTTGATGATTATAGCTTTAATGCACCATATACTGCAGAGGACACCTGCAAGGCGTTATCGGGGCAGTTATGAGCCTTAGAGGGGCATTTAAATATGCGCCACAGTCATAGGATGCTCAGATGATATTGTTTTAGGGGCGAGTTGTCATATGATGCTTTTGGTGTAGGTGCTGTTCTGCCGCGTTATGCTTTTGCAAAGCGCGCTGCCGTGTGCACATATGGTATTATAGCAGATGGGGGGATATTTTGAAGGTTTTTTATTGCAAGGACAATTTTGAGGATATGATGTGCTGCATTTATGATGCGTGGGCGTCAAAGGCAGGACATGAGAATGTCAGACTGATGATAGACGGAGAGTTTGAATATGAGCTCTTTACCGAATACATTATGTCAGAGACGGTTCATGAGAAGTTTTATAAGGTTATAAGGGCTATACAGCAGAAGATATCCATGGAGGCGTATACTGTTGTATACAGGGCGGCCATGTCCTTTGAAAAGGAGCGCCTTGATATAATATACCGCTTTTTAATTGATGGTTTTAAGTATGGGGGACGTGCGTTATATGACTATAGGCTGGAATCGGTAAGGCAGATTAACAGGATTGCAAAGAAGGCGGGCAATGAATCGCATCTCTTTCTCGGCTTTATCAGATTTGAAGAGATGAAGAATCGTGTGCTTTTTGCACAGATAGAGCCAAAGTGCAATGTGCTCACTCTGGTTGCTCCGCACTTTGAAGAGAGAATGCCGGACGAGAACTGGATAATTTACGATAAGAAAAGAAGGCTTGCGGCAATTCATCCGGCAGGCAGACAGTATTACATATCGATGCTTACAGACGCAGAGGTTGAGCAGATAAGGGATATGTATGAGAATGATACATATGAGTTTTTGTGGAGAGTGTTTTTCAATACGATAGGCATAGATGAAAGAAAAAATCCGGCCTGTCAGAGAAACATGCTGCCTATGTGGTACAGGGACTGCATGACTGAATTTGCAGAGGATAAGAAAAGTTGTGTGGTATAATCAATAAAAACAGGCATAAAACCTTTATGCATAAGGTTTATGCCTGCATATCGACAATATAATTTACCTGCATATAAAGCAGCTATACGTGATGGTATACGAAAGTATGGAAGTTTTTCTGTAAACGATCTTCTTCAATTAATTGTTGTTTTTATGTATTTCCACTTCACGAAGTGAGCGAATAGAATCGTTGCTGTTCGGAACGGAGCTATCCTTTAACTCTTCTCTGAGCTTTGAGGATGAGATACCTTTTGTGTATGGTATATAAACAAATTCAACTCCGTGCTTTTTAAGCTTGTCCTCTATTTCGTTGTACATTGTTGAACCCTTCCAGTCATCACCGTGGAAGATTGCATCAAAATGGAGCTTCTCCCAGGCAGCATATTTATCCATGGTTTCCTGTGGAACGACTTCGTCAACATAGCGTATGGCAGATACGATGGCCTTGCGGTCCTCAAAAGGAATAACAGGGGTTTTGTGTTTGTAGGTTTGCACACATTCATCGGTAGATACTCCGACGATGAGATAGTCACATTGTTCTTTGGCATGGCGCAATATATTAAGGTGTCCAACATGGAACATATCGTAGACCCCTGTAGTATATCCAATTTTGTATTTTTTCATAAAAACTCCGTTCTGCCGCTTTTAAACAACGGCACAAATAACAATCAATGTAGTGTCTTCTGCAATTTCAGACAGTATATAATCGGCATAGGTTCTGCCTGTTCAAGTATATTTTATCGTTAATAGGGTATCATAAGTTTTTATTTTAGTCAACAAAAGTATAGTTTTGAATATGAGATATGTGTTTTAAATTGAGTTTAACTGGTTTTTTGGTAAAATCTAAGGTGTATAAAGTGTTGTATTTTAAACAATATTATAGTATACTATAAGTGAAAAGAGAGAATATATATCCTGGGGTGTTCGACAGTCCTATATTTTTGAACCTACAGATTGACATACGGGATTCCTATATTTTCAGGTGGCTGTCAAGCCTTCATCGAGAGGACGGCAAAAGCCTGTGTGCGGTCACCCACCTAGCTTTGCTAGGAGTCAAAATTATAGGAAACGGCATTTTGGGATTTTATAAAAAGACGGGTCAGATGATCCGTCTTTAAGTATAAAAACTGATAATTTATTGATTTCAAACACTGCTTATGCAGAATGTTTTGTTAAAGAAACATAAGGAGGACAGATAAAGAATGAGAAAAGCACTTGCGTTTTTGTTACCGGCTTTTCTGATTATAATACTTGTGTTGTGTTTTATGAGAAAAGAGAAACATGAAATGGTAAAAGATGGCTTATATGTTATTATGGATGATGAGATGCAGCCTTATGTTACATTTGATTCTAAAAGCAATACCTGGAGATGTGGCGCAGGAATTGCAGTTTCGTGGAGTATTGGCGGAATTTATAGTCAGAAGAAGGATATAATAACAGCCATGAATGATACAGGGTCAGACGAGATAGCTTTATTTAAAGTCATATCTGAAAATAAGATAAAGGCATTAAAGGTTAACAAGAGCGTTTTTCCTGATGAAAAGAGTTGGATTGCTGAGGGTAAAACCTATGAGTATAACACCTTTAATAATGCCGCTGATGCCGATTCACTGTTTAAAACAATATGCTCCGCTTCAGATGCACTTAATATGTCAAAGGAAACAGATACAGTTGTTTTTGAAAACCTGCACTGTGTTTCGGGCAGTGAAATCTGGGACAGGTTTTATCAGTCGGTAAGCAGTAATTCACTGGCATCGGTTCTCTGCGCATATTATTATACTTTAGATGAGACTCGTGTAAGTGAAGAATTGTATGAACAGGAAAAGGACAGTTATCCTGTTTTGTACTTTTATTTAGTAGAGTATGATGGTGAAAAATATACTGTAAAGGTTCGCGACAGTAAATCAGAAGAAATTGAAAAGCATGATACATATAAGTATTTGCTCCATTTTACAGGGGAGGCCCCGGCGACGGCGTTGTATTCAAAGTATGACAATTATGTGCTTGTGGATGACCCCGAGGCAACATGGGAAGGAATTTTTGCCGGACTTATAAGCTCGCAATCCGGAGCAGGCTACAGACATTGTACAGTATATCAGAATAATTATAATTAATTATATAATGTCTGAAACGGCAGCGATATAAAAGAAATGGAGTACAATATGACAAAGAAGGCAGTATTTTTTGATATTGACGGCACGCTTGTGCCGTATAGAAGTCCCATACCTGATTCAACGGTTGAGGCGATAAGATTATTAAGGGAGAACGGGCATCTGGCGGTCGTTTCAACAGGCAGGACGCTGCCGCTTATTATGAAGGAGGTCTTTGATTTAGGATTTGACGGAATAGTTGCGGGCTGCGGTGCATATGTAGAGTATGACGGTGATGTGGTATATTCTGAGATTGCCGATAAAGAGAGGACAGAAGCCCTTGCACAGGCACTTATTGAGGATAACCTGATACCGTTTTATGAATCGTGGCAGGGCATATATTATTTCCCTGATATTATGACGGAGGAAGTGATGGGCGCAGCACAGTATTACAAGACGATACTGGGCGACAAGTTTATGCCTGTGAGGGATGACATGGAGCTCAACAAGATTTATACTCCGCTTAACGGCAGGGAGTTTGACCTTTCGGGCTACAAAAGCTTTGAGGACTATTTTGATATACATGTTCATGGAAATGTCGCCGTTGAGGCGGTGCCGAAGATTTATAACAAGGCTACAGGCATGGAAAAGTTTTTGCAGGCGGCCGGCATTGACAGAGCGGACACATTTGCGATAGGCGACAGCCTGAATGATGCGGAGATGCTCGTATATGCGAACACCGGGATAGTTATGGGCGGCGCATTTGATGAAGCAAAAAAATATGCAGATTACATAACAACAAATATTGAAGATGACGGAATATATAATGCGCTTAAGCATTTCGGGTTGATTTAAGGTGGCAGACGGCGCGGCGAATGTTTGTTGTAATAATATACAGAGCGGTGCCACCGGTAGAATGAAATGTATGGGCGAAATATTATATATATTTTATATTTTTTATGAAAATAACTGTTGCATTTTAGATTTTATTTGCTACAATAGTAGTTAAGGTTTAGCACTCAACTTTTATGAGTGCTAACAATATCACAGGAGGTAATGATATGAAGTTAGTACCATTAGGAGACAGAGTTGTTTTAAAACAGTTAGTTGCAGAAGAAACTACAAAGTCAGGCATTGTATTACCTGGTACAGCACAGGAGAAGCCGCAGCAGGCTGAGGTTATCGCTGTTGGTCCGGGCGGTATGGTTGACGGCAAGGAAGTTACTATGTCTGTAAAGACTGGCGATAAGGTTATTTACTCAAAGTACGCAGGCACAGAGGTTAAGCTTGATGACGAGGAATACATCATTGTTAAGCAGAATGATATACTTGCAATAGTAGAATAGTTTTAGGAGGATATTAATTATGGCTAAGGAGATTAAATACGGTGCTGAGGCCAGAAAGGCCCTTGAGGCAGGCGTAAATCAGCTCGCAGATACAGTCAGGGTCACATTAGGCCCGAAGGGAAGGAATGTCGTACTTGACAAGAAGTTCGGAACACCGCTTATTACAAATGACGGTGTTACCATTGCAAAGGAAATCGAGCTTGAGGATTCATTTGAAAATATGGGCGCACAGCTCATCAAGGAAGTTGCAAGCAAGACAAATGACGTGGCAGGTGATGGTACAACCACAGCTACAGTTCTTGCACAGGCTATGGTAAATGCCGGCATGAGAAACCTTGCAGCAGGCGCAAATCCTATCGTGCTCAGAAAGGGTATGAAGAAGGCTACAGACGCTGCAGTTGAGGCTATCAAGGCTATGAGCAGCCCGATTACAGGCAAGGAGCAGATTTCTAAGGTTGCCGCTATTTCAGCAGGCGATGAAGAGGTTGGCGAGCTTGTTGCTGACGCTATGGATAAGGTGTCAAAGGACGGCGTTATCACTATTGAAGAGTCAAAGACTATGAAGACAGAGCTTGACCTCGTAGAAGGTATGCAGTTTGACAGAGGCTATGTTTCAGCATACATGTGTACAGATATGGAGAAGATGGTTGCAGAGCTTGACAATCCATACATTCTCATCACAGACAAGAAGATAAGCAACATTCAGGAGATTCTTCCGATACTTGAGCAGATTGTCCAGAGCGGCGCAAGACTTCTTATTATCGCTGAGGACATTGAGGGCGAGGCTCTTACAACACTTATCCTCAACAAGCTTCGTGGAACATTTAACGTAGTAGGCGTTAAGGCACCGGGCTACGGCGACAGAAGAAAGGAAATGTTAAAGGATATCGCTACACTTACAGGCGGTACAGTCATTTCATCAGAGGTTGGTATTGAGCTTAAGGACGCTGATATGTCCATGCTCGGACGTGCAAAGTCAGTTAAGGTTCAGAAGGAGAACACTATCATCGTTGACGGTGAGGGCAACCCTGACGACATCGCTGCAAGAATTGCACAGATTAAGACTCAGATTGAAGAGACGACATCAGATTTCGACCGCGAGAAGCTTCAGGAGAGACTTGCAAAGCTTTCAGGCGGCGTTGCAGTTATCCGCGTAGGCGCTGCAACAGAGACTGAGATGAAGGAAGCTAAGCTTCGTATGGAGGATGCCCTTGCAGCAACAAAGGCTGCCGTTGAAGAGGGTATCGTATCAGGCGGCGGTTCAGCATACATCCACGCAGCAAAGAAGGTTAAGGAAGCAGTAGCCGGCCTTACAGGCGACGAGAAGACAGGTGCTGAAATCGTACTCAAGGCTCTTGAGGCTCCGTTATTCCACATCGCAGCAAATGCAGGTCTTGAAGGCTCAGTAATCATCAACAAGGTTCGCGAGTCAAAGGAAGGCGTAGGCTTTGACGCATACAAGGAAGAATACGTAGACATGGTGGCAGCAGGCATCCTTGACCCTGCAAAGGTTACAAGATGCGCTCTCCAGAACGCTACAAGCGTTGCTTCTACACTTCTTACAACAGAGTCAGTAGTTGCAGACATCAAAGAGCCGGAACCACCGATGCCGGCAGGCGGCGGCATGGGCATGATGTAATCCCCCGCCCACATACTTCAAATAAATAATAAGTTGATATAAAGATGCGTGGCAGCCCGCTTTGCGAGCTGCCACGCATTTTGCGCTTTTATGAAGGCATTTTGAGTAATTTTGTGCTGCCACGCATTTTGCGCTTTTATGAAGGCATTTTGAGTAATCATAAGGAGCGAAATGTCGTGTGTGGCAAATATTTGTGCTTGCTTGGACGCAAACTTGACTGCAAAGCAGAAAAGTGCAAAATGAAGTCAACTTGCTTTGCGGCGATGGATGACTAAAAAATAGAAAAGTGTGAAATGCAGTCAACTAGCTTGCTTGGAGTGGATGAGCGGGAATAGAAAAAAGTATAGGAATAATTGATGGAATAGTGCATGAAACTTTATGCAAGTTTTTTGAATTAAATTAGAATAAATAGTATGTAAAATAAAGAAGATGTGGTAGAATTAAAATATATATTCTTACGCAGGAGGAATAGGTATGGGGATTAAGATTAAAGAAGATTATTACGATATAGCTAGCACTATTTTAAGTAAATGCGCAGAAGATGGAATGGTGGTTTTAACACAAAATGCGATTGTGGGGAAAGCAGCAGGTAAGGTTACAGAAAAACTGTTCGGTAAATTGTTTAGTAAAAAGAAAAAAAACCTGCCGGAGTATTTTAAGTCGGCTTTAGAGAATAAATTACACGAAATAGTCAATAAAGAAATTGGTTTTGTGATTAATAACAGAGAAAGTGAAGATGATGTTATTAGGACAATTGCAAAGCAGAAGCTTGATGAAAAAACAATGTCAACAGGTGATATTGACACATTAAAAGAAGTGATAATTGATTCACTGAAAAAGAATAATGTTTTTATTGACAATATTAGTGACAAAAATATAGATGATTTTGTCAGTAAAATTTTAGCAGGCTTCAGGAAAGTGCTTTTTAGTGATATTAATACCCTTAGCTATTATGGTTATCAAAAAATAGAAAAGATAGATAAGAACGTTGAAGATATCAAGGATACCGGCAAAAAAACTTATGAATATATGACGGAAGAGCTTGCTACAAAAGAAGACATAAAAAATATGTCAAGACATTCAATCAAGTATTCTCTTCCAACCAAGCTTCCGTTAGCCATCAACCCTGATAGCTTCATAGGTCGTGGCGAGAAGCTTGAGGAATTAAAGAATAAAATAAATGCGCATCATAAGGTATTTATATGCGGCGTGGGCGGAATTGGTAAGAGTGAGCTAGCGGCGCAGTATGTCTTGGCGCATAAAAATGAATATGACACCATACTGCATATGAATTACATGGCGGGCGAAGAAAAGGGCGATTTTGTTGAAAGGTCAGGACTTCGCAGATTAATTGAAAGTCTTGCAATATCAAATTATCCGCCATTTGCAGGCAGTGCAAATAAAGGCAGAGACGCCATGCAGAATGCGGACACGCCTCCCTCGATAGTTGAAGAAAGAAAAGCGTATTATGAGGCGAAGCTAAGCTGCCTGAGAGGGCTTGTAAGTGAAAAAGTGCTGATTGTTATTGATAACTTCAACGTGGACAATGACGAGGCATTAAGCGAGATACTTAGCTTAAACTGCAAAATGATATTTACCACAAAATATAATTACAGTAAGCGTTACGAATCAGTAGACTTAAGCATACTGGATGAAGAGGCTGCTCTTAAATTATTTTACGTGCATTCGCCTGAGAAAAAAAGTGAAGATGAAAATGATATAAAGCAGATAATCAAAAAGCTTGGATATCATACTACTGCAATTATTCTCATTGCAACGCAAAAGGAGTATGGCGGTATAAGTGCCAAAGATATGCGTGGACGCATTACGGATGGCTTAAAAAATGCGGGAAAAGATGCCATAGATTTCACCAAGGACGGCGATTCTGCTACATACAGGGACAAGACTGCCTACGAGTGCCTTAACATAGTATTCAACATTGCCGAATTAAGTGACGAAAGCCATGATATACTGGCAAATCTTTCACTCCTTCCGTCAGACGGAATTGAGCAGGGCAAATTCATGCGGTGGTGCGGTATATCGGAAGGCTCACCGCAAAAGAAGGCGTTAAATGAGCTGATAAAGATGAGATGGGTTGAGAAATCTGATGAAGGCGTTATATATCTTATACCTGTTATATCAGATTTGGCGTTTGATAAGGCAGAGCCTGATTACATAAAGTGCAGCGGGCTGCTGAATGGGTTTATTGATGAATACAAGTCATTTGATATAGAGAAAAAATATAAAAACGCTCCGTATCTTGAATATATTGCATCTAAGCTTGCAAGGCTTGAAATTAAAAATGATGAAGATAATGTCTTAGATACAGAGGAAAATATAAGCTTTTCATATGCTTATGAGCTTGAGGCAAATCGCAGCTATATATATGCTGATGTATTGTACAATAAGAATGTAGATATATGCAAGCTTAGATATGCAAAGCACCCGGAAGCCTACGGAAACGATTATGCAAGTTCGCTAAACAACTATGCAAATTTATTGAAAAATACAGGAAAGCCGGAAGCAGCAGAGGAGAAGTATAAAAAAGCGGAAGAGATATATGGCGAATTATATGCAAAGCACCCGGAAGCCTATGGAAACGATTATGCAATGTCGCTAAACAACTATGCAGCATTATTAGCAGACACAGGAAAGCCGGAAGCAGCAGAGGAGAAGTATAAAAAAGCGGAAGAGATATATGGCGAATTATATGCAAAGCACCCGGAAGCCTACGGAAAAGAATATGCAAGTTCGCTAAACAACTATGCAAATTTATTGAAAAATACAGGAAAGCCGGAAGCAGCAGAGGAGAAGTATAAAAAAGCGGAAGAGATATATGGCGAATTATATGCAAAG
>JAFRXK010000031.1 GCA_017442865.1 Lachnospiraceae bacterium
ATGTGGACAATACAAATATTAAGAATCATGTTGCAACGAACAAGACCGCAAATGGTAACTGTAACTTCAACCTTAATGTAAGTGCAACAACAAAATTAAGGACAATATATGCCACGGCATATGTGAAGTATCTGGATAAGTCCGGTGCAGCAGGTATTGTATATTCACCTGTACAGGTAAGCGCATATGAATAAGGTATTGTCCATATGAATAATTGAGACAGTTAAAGTTCTGTCGTTTTTAAGTACACACGGGGCTGCGAATTTTCGCAGCCCCGTTAAACATATATATTTTTTTATTATTTCTCGCAAAGCTTTGTCGCCCATGCTATCGCGTCGTCGATATGCGGGCGGAAGTTTTCTTTGCCGACCATTTCTATGAAGCCGTCCTTTTCCATGGTGCGCCACGGCTGCTCGTTTACATGCGAGAATACAAGAGTAATTCCGTTTTCACGGCAGCGCGCATGAAACTGTTCAAGGTGGTGCATGGCGGTAGCGTCGATTGCCGGCACGCCTCTCATTCTCAGAATTATTACCTTTGTGAATTCCTTAAAGTCCATTGCGGCAATCTGCTCAGAGTCGCCGAAGAACATAGGACCGTAGATTTCATATACACGCACCTGTTTAGGAATTGGCTTTAAATCCATGCCGTCAGGGTCCTCGTCAGGGTCGTAATATTTCCAGCTCTTAATGGACGACTCCTCGCTCATTCGCTTCATGAAAAGAATGATTGCGAGAGCCATGCCTATTTCAATGGCAATTACAAGGTCGAACACGACAGTCAGGATAAATGTCGTCACAAGCACGATGATGTCGCTTTTCGGCGCGGTTTTGCACAGGTGGACGAATGTTCTCCACTGGCACATATTATATGCGACCATAAATAATATTGCTGCAATAGTCGGCATCGGAATAAGCGTCGCGTAAGGCATAAGCACAATAAGAACTAAAATAAGCACTACTGAATGGACGATACCGGCAACAGGGGTACGTCCGCCGTTCTTAATATTTGCGGCAGTTCTGGCAATTGCACCGGTGGCAGGGATGCCGCCAAAGAATGCTGAACCGATGTTACCGCAGCCCTGGGCGATAAGCTCCATGTTGGAACGGTGGTGCGAATTTATCATACTGTCGGCAACCACACATGACAGAAGCGATTCGATAGCCGCAAGAATTGCGATTGTAAAGCCGTCAGAGGCAACCGCGCGGATGTCCGAGAAGTTGAAGCTTAATGTATGGAAATGCGGCAGTGAATTATTAATTGTGTAAAGGTCGCCGATTGTGTTTACATTTAATTTGCCAAACCTGACAATCAGGATGCCGGCAATTACTGCAATGAGTGAACCAGGAATCTTTTCACTGACCTTTGGCCAGACAATAAGAATTGCAAGGCTTATTGCGCCGACTAAAAGCGCGAAAGGATTAAAAGTTTTGAGGTTTGAAGCAAATGCCTTGAGCTTGTCTATCGTTTCTATCGTGACGGTGCCTGCCGGGTATGTAAGACCGAAGAAATCCTTGAACTGGCCGATAAGTATTGTTACTGCGATACCTGCGGTAAAGCCTGTCGTAATCGTATATGGAATGAACTTTATCAGTCCGCCGAGCCTAAACAGACCCATCAGGATAAGCAGTATGCCCGCAATAATCGTGGCGAGCATCAGCCCTTCCATGCCTTTTGTTGCAACAATGCCTGCGACGATGGTCGCAAATGCCGCCGTCGGTCCGGCAATCTGCACACGGCTGCCGCCAAGAAATGAAATAATAAAGCCGGCAACGATGGCTGTGTAGATACCTTCTTCAGGACCCACGCCGGATGCAAGCGCAAGGGCAATCGAAAGCGGCAGTGCGATAATCGCAACAATTATTCCCGAAATAATATCGCTTGTAAGCTGCTTGCCGCTATAGTGTTTAATGGTGCTGAAAAGCATTGGTTTGAGTTTGTCTTTATTCATGGTAGCCTCCGTTGTGCCGCAGTGGGCGACATAATAATGGTGTTTACAGTGCCGCCCTGGGGACGGCAAAAAATTTTCACTATGCCATCTGTATGGCATAGCAGATTTAAGTCATTAAATTTAGCAAAACATCAAACATTATACTACCGAAATAAATAATTGCAAGAGGAATTTAGAGTTAGTATATTTGCAGAGCGGTATATTGACAGTGCAATTCCAATAACATATAATGTCTTTTTAAGGAAGTCTCTTGACTTGACTATAAAAGAATTGATAAATGAGTTGAAAATATTATGAGTATTACATTAAGGATAATTGACGATGAAAACAGGGCGGAATGTGAGAGTCTGAAAGTCACCGACGAGCAAAGTCAGTATATAGCAGGCAATGCAGACTCTTTAAACGAAGCAGTTGAAAATGCAGGTGTCGCCCGCCCGTTTGCAATTTATAGTGGCGATAAAATGATAGGCTTTACAATGTTTGCATTTGATGAAGAAAATGAAGACCCGGAAGATAAATACTGGCTCTGGAGATTTATGATTGACGAAAAGTGTCAGGGCAGAGGCTATGGCAGGGCAGCACTTAAAGAGATAATAAAGTATTTCGAAGATGAGCATGCAGACATCATCACTCTGTCAACGAAGGAGAGCAACTTAAGAGCCTTACATCTTTATCATCAGGCGGGCTTTGTGGAAAATGGGCAGATGAATGATGGAGAGATTGTTTTGAAGCTGGATTTGACAGATTGTTATGAAAAACAAAAGGTGGTAAAGTGAGCAGAAAAAAGATGAAATGGATTATTATTTTGATAGTATTTATAGTGCTTGCAGCGTTTATAGTGCCGGGACTTTTTAATGACCTCAAAATTCAGCATTACAGTGTCAATGCCGTTAATATCAGTAATTCGATAAGGATAGCGCTGGTTACTGACCTGCATTCGTGCAGGTATGGAGAAAAGGAGCAGGAGCTTATAGAGGCGATTGATGAACAGAAGCCGGACATTATTATGATGGCAGGCGATATTTTCGATAATGTCATTCCTGACGATAATACAGAATATTTTCTGCAGGGCGTTGTGGAGAAATATCCATGCTATTATGTTACGGGTAATCACGAGTACTGGAGCGGCAGCAGTGCGTTTTCTGAGAAAATGGCTGTTTTAGAGAAGTATGGTGTTAAAAGATTATCGGGTGAATTTGAGGCTGTTACGGTTAATGGCGAGACTATAAATGTTTGTGGAGTTGATGACCCGGATGCGTATATGGTTGCATCAAAGAGTGCTTACCAAAATGATTTAAGCTTTGATGAGCAGCTTATCAGGGTTAATGAATTGTCGGACAACGGCAATTACACGATTTTAATATCTCATCGTCCAGAGTTGTTTAAAAACTATACAAAGTATGATTTTGATTTGGTGCTTTGCGGGCATGCGCACGGCGGACAGTGGAGAATACCGGGCATTTTAAATGGATTGTACGCACCGAACCAGGGACTGTTTCCTAAGTATGCAGGCGGAGAGTACAATGATGGCAGGACAAAGATGATAGTAAGCCGCGGACTTGCTAGAGAAAATACAAGAGTGCCGAGAATTTATGACCGCCCGGAGCTGGTTATCGTGGATTTAAATTAATTATGATGAGGTGATTTTTTGAAGATAACAATGCTTGGAACAGGAAATGCTCTTGTTACGGAGTGTTATAACACCTGTTTTATGATAAGTGACAATGAAAAGCTTTTTTTGATTGATGGTGGAGGTGGCAACACCATTCTTCATCAGTTAAAGCATGCTAGTTTTGATTTGCTTAATGTGCATGATATTTTTGTTACACATAAGCACACAGATCATTTGCTTGGAGTGCTTTGGCTGATACGAATAATCTGTCAGTCCATGAAAAAAGGCGAATACAAGGGTGATGTGAATATATACGCAAATGATGAAGTGATTGAACTGCTTCGTGATTTGTCATTTAAGCTTATATCGGCAAAGGTAACTAAATATATTGACGACAGGCTTCATTTTGTTGAGCTTTTTGATGGAGAAGAAAAGATTATAATAGATCGAAAAGTAACATTTTTTGATATTCATTCTACTAAAGCAAAACAATTTGGCTTCTGTATGGATATCGGAAATGGTGACAGAATAACCTGCTGTGGAGATGAACCTTACAATGAAAAGTGCTATGAATATGCAGTAAACAGTAAGTGGCTGTTACATGAAGCATTCTGTCTGTATTCGGAGGCTGATATTTTTAGTCCATACGAAAAACATCATTCAACAGTAAAGGATGCGTGCGAGCTGGCTGAAAAGCTTTCCGTTCAGAATTTACTCCTGTATCATACAGAGGATGAAAATATTGCAAGGAGAAAAGAATTATATACGAATGAGGGAAAACAGCATTTCAGCGGAAATCTGTTTGTACCTTATGATTTGGAAACTATAGAGATTTAGTAATAGATTGGAGAATGTGTATGATAATTCGCAAAGCAGAAGAGAAGGATTTGAAAGACCTGTTGGAAATATACAATTACGAAGTTCTAAATGGCGTTGCAACATTTGATATAAATCCGGCAAGCGAAGAAGAGAGGCTTGCGTGGCTTAGAAATCACAACATAAAAAATCATCCGCTCTACGTTGCCGAGATTGATGAAAAGGTTGTGGGATATGCGTCGCTGTCTGAATTTCGCTCAAAATCCGCATATGATGAAACCGTGGAGCTTTCGCTGTATGTTGCGCATGACTACAGGGGACGCGGCATAGGAGACGCCCTGATGAAGCACATATTAGATATCGCTAAGGCTGACGAGAGCATTCACTCCGTCATCTCTGTTATAACGGGCAGCAACAAAGCCAGTGTAAGGCTTCATGAGAAGTACTGCTTTGAATATTGCGGGACATTAAAGGAGGCAGGAAGTAAGTTCGGCAGATGGCTGGATGTGGTGTATTATCAGTTGTTTGTGTGATGTAGTTATGTTTGTGAATGGTAAACGTATAGAAGAATCGGAATTTATCGTACAGAATATACTTAACAGAACACAGACCTTGTTTAATAGTTTGCTGTAAAAATATTTTGGGTAAGGTAATTGCTATGAAAAAGAAAACGGTATTTATCATCATATTAATATCATTGATACTAATAATTGGACTACCGATTGCTATTGATTGGCTGATAATCGGGAACGGATTTCCAAGCAATATAGAAAACTCTGATTGGGTTAGTTTTTTTGGTGGATACATAGGTGCTCTCATTGGTGCAATTGTTTCTCTTGTTGGTATTATCATTACGATTCGGTATACGAACGAACAGAATAAAAAAGATCGAGAATTGCAAGTTAGGCCTTATTGTGCAATACGCTATGTCCATGACAACAAGTTAGTAGGAACAAACAAGATTATTGCGGAATTGCCGATTGGCTGCGAGCCAAAGGAAAACAACGGTCCTGAATACACGAGTATCGTTTATATTAAAAATATTGGATTGGGGCCCGCAGTTGAATTTGATTTTGATATGGATGAGATTAAGGATGGAAGAACTCATTATCCCATCCTTATGCAACGAAACGCCGATACATCAAATCGAACGGTTAATTTGTTGCAACCTGGTGAGGAGGCTGCATTCCCTATACATATTTATTTCAACTTCGACAAGATTACGGAAGATGATTTTATTGATTTTGGTGAACCTGGATTATTTAGATATTCTGTAAAACATGAAGTAATGCAGAAATACAAAAACTTTGATATTGTTATCCATATGAAGTATCATGACATGTTTAAAAATACGTATTATCAGAAAATAATATTATCATCTAATATATACGTTAGTGGACAAATGGATAAGAAACAAGCTGATTATCTATGTGATATAAACTTGAAAGAGATAACAACACCGGTCAAAGTATAAAGAACAAATACAGAGGCTAAACTAATCTGAACTTTACACTTAATTGACTAGGAAATGAATTGCAAGAGAATACGACAAATTTGAGTTTATTGCTGTGCGTTCATTCGCATTCCGCTACGCTGCATGCTCATGCCGCGCTGTCGCGCTATGTGACCCAAACGGAATGCACCTGTCTGTGAGCAAGCTCCCGGCAGTTGATTCCGTTCTGATTACGCACCGCTCGTAGAAACGCGCAAATTCGGGTTTTCAGAGGACAGAAAAACACGCTATAAAAAATGGGGAGAAGAAACCTATTTTGATGCCCATTATTATAAGCTGAGCTTAGAGTGAGCGTACTATTCTGCAAAGGAAAAATCCTGTTTGTCGAAGTAAATTAAGATCCCGAAAAAAAGGGGTATGATGAGGTAAAGATATGTCAAAAGTATCTAA
>JAFRXK010000032.1 GCA_017442865.1 Lachnospiraceae bacterium
ATTATTATTAGGCATAGCAAAGTCTCCTTTCGTTATTTTGTGGTGATTTAATTATAAAGGAATATGACTTCTATGCCTACTTTTTTTTATAAAAAATGAAGCTGGCTCTAAACCTTACCCCCAAGTAAAGTTTAGAGCCATCTTTTATTATTGTTTAGGAAATACTGTTTGTAGCTTGTTGTTTTATTGTTATAATATCAGAAATATTACATAATATAAGGAATAATATCAAGATAAAATTATGTTAATTCAGAATAATATAAAGATAAAATGATATTGTTTCGGAATAATATCAAGAATAATAGACATTGTACTTAATAATCACTATAATAAATCTAAATGAGGTGATTATAATGACAGTAAAAGAAGCGTCAAGACTATGGAATATTACAGACTCAATTATAACAAGGTACTGCAGGGATGGGAAGATAGAAGGTGCCATAAAGGACGGCAAAAGCTGGCTTATACCGGACGGTACTCCAAAGCCTGCAGACGCCAGAATCAAGAGCGGAAGATATATAAGAGAGATCGGCAAATATAAAACCCTGCTCCCGCTTCCTATAGGTGTTTCTGATTACAAGAAGGCATCAACGGAGTATTATTATGTCGATAAAACCATGATGATAAAGGATTTTATTGATGAAAAGGTGTTGGTTTCGTTATTTACGCGTCCGAGAAGATTCGGAAAGACGTTAAATATGGATATGCTGAAAACATTTTTTGAAATATCGGATGAAGATACATCTGTGTATTTCAGGGACAAAAAAATCTGGGCGGCAGGTGAAAGATATCGAAAGTATCAGGGAAGATACCCTGTTATTTTCGTGTCATTTAAGGATGTTAAGTATGATACATGGGAGGATACCCTCGATAACATTAAGGATGTATTTAAGGACGAATACAGCAGGCACAGAGGCATTATTCAGTCTGATATGCCTGCCGAAACTGATAAGATTTATTTCCAGAAGATTTTGACAAAAGACATTAGTTATCCGGAGCTTACAGCCGCATTTAAGGTGCTTTCAAGAATGCTGGATGATTATTATGGTATAGCACCTGTAATTATCATTGATGAGTATGATACGCCGATTCAGCAGGGACATTCCCGGGGCTATTACAATCAGGTTATTGATTTTATGAGAAATCTTTTTTCGGGAGGATTAAAGGACAATTCGCATCTTTCCTATGGTTTTTTGACGGGAATCCTTCGTGTGGCAAAAGAGAGCATATTCAGCGGATTAAACAACCTCAAAATCAATTCTATTATTGATGACCGGTACAGTGAGTATTTTGGATTTACAGAGGCTGAGGTTAAGGCAATGGCGCGCTACTATAACAGGGGCGATAAGATTGCAGAACTGCGCGAGTGGTATGACGGCTACAGATTTGGCGATACAGACATATATAATCCGTGGTCAGTCATTAATTATTTCAACAATTACTGCAAGCCGCTGACCTTTTGGCAGGCTACAGGCAGCAATGAGGCGATTGGAGAGATACTTTCGCTTGCGGATGAAGAGATGTATGGTAACCTAAGTAAGATATTGCAGGGTGAGCATGTTCTGACAAACCTTGACACAGGCGTAATCTATCCTGAGATAAGGACAAACCCGGCGTCGGTTTACAGCTTTCTGCTGGTCGCAGGTTATTTGAAAATTGTGCGCTGCGAATATTTCAACGGAACTTATATGTGTGAGACCGCAATTCCGAATAAGGAGATATCATATGTGTACAGAAAAGAGATATTAGGAAGGCTTACGCATATAATTCCACAGTCAAAGAGCAATTCCGTTCAGGAGGCACTTTATACAAAGAATCCGCAGGCGTTAAGGGAGCAGTTAAGAAGGCTTCTGCTTGAGTCGGCGAGCTCATATGATACAGTCAGGGAGCTGTATTTTCAGGGGCTTCTTATCGGGCTTACGGCGATGATGGATGATTACATTGTTACTTCAAATACGGAATCGGGAGACGGAAGATATGATATCCAGCTTGAACCGCGAAGGATTAATGACCCGGGAATCATAATCGAGCTTAAGCATGAAAAGAATATGGGCGGTGAGCAATTAGCTGGGCTTGCAAAAACAGCACTTGAACAAATAAACAAAAACAATTATACTATCTCCATGACAGCAAAGGGCATTAATAACATTATAAAATACGGTGTTGCATTCAGCGGCAAGCATGTTGAAGTAGCAGTTGAATAAGATTTAATTTACTCCTGCGGACGGCAAGTCGTGCGGATAGTGGGTGGCAGAGTGTTTTTTTGCTGTGAATGGCAAGACCTGGGAACTTGTCAGCTGTGATAGTATTTGATTAAAGGTATAAAGGGTGGTACACATTATGAAGTATGATTATCTTATAGTCGGCGCAGGACTTTTCGGTTCTATATTTGCATACGAGGCGGCAAAGGCAGGCAAAAAGTGTCTGGTCATTGACAAGAGAGAGCACATTGGAGGCAATATTTATACAAAAGAGGTTGAGGGAATACAAGTGCATCAGTATGGTGCGCATATTTTCCATACAAGCAACAAGGAGGTCTGGGACTATATACAGCAGTTCGCAGAGTTTAACCGCTATACGAACAGCCCGGTGGCGCGCTTTAAGGACGAGCTTTACAATCTGCCGTTTAACATGAACACATTTAATAAGATGTGGGGCGTTGTTACGCCGAAGCAGGCAAAGGAGGCGATTGAAAAGCAGGTGAGGGAGGCAGGAATTACCGAGCCGAAAAACCTTGAGGAGCAGGCGCTGTCGCTTGTCGGACGTGATATTTACGAGAAGCTTGTGAAGGGCTACACCGAAAAGCAGTGGGGAAGAAGGGCAAAGGAGCTTCCGGCGTTTATCATTAAGAGACTGCCTGTAAGATTTACATATGACAACAATTATTTTAATGACAAGTATCAGGGCATACCTGTCGGCGGCTATACGCAGATTATAGAGAAGCTGCTTGATGGCATTGAGGTAAGGCTTAATACCGATTTCTTTGCAGACAGGGAACGCTTAACAGAAATTTCAGAGAAAATTGTATTTACCGGAATGATAGATGAGTATTATAATTACTGTTATGGCGAGCTGGAATACAGAAGCTTAAGGTTTGAGACAGAGGTGCTTGACGAGGAGAACTATCAGGGCAATGCGGTTGTAAATTATACCGAGTATGAGGTCCCGTACACGAGAATTATCGAGCATAAGCATTTTGAGTACGGTACACAGCCAAAGACCGTCATTACGAGGGAGTATCCTGCCACATGGAAGCATGGGGACGAGCCTTACTATCCTATGAATGATGAGAAGAACAATGCGCTTTACGCAAGGTACAGGGCGCTTGCGGACGCTGAGGACAAGGTTGTTTTCGGCGGAAGACTCGGCATGTACAAATACTTCGACATGCATCATATTGTGGCAGAGGCGCTAAAGTGCGTGAGGGCTGAGCTTTAAGCTGACAAAAACAAGACTCTGGAATATATGGCGAGATAATTGTCTGGCAGAAAGAAGGTTACTGAATGTCTGAGAATAAAAATGAAAATAAAAAAAAGAAAAAAGGCTTTGATATCATTTCGACGATTATTATTATTGTGTGTCTTATAGTTTTTTGTGTGTCGGCATTTAATTTAGGCAAGATTTTCAGGGAGTATAAGAAGGCGGATGATGAGTATGACAAGCTTGCGCTTATGATTCCGTATTATGATGACACTTCTCCGGAATATGTGAAGCCGACAGAACATGAAATTGATACGCAGGAGTATACTGAGGAGGAAACCGAAGAGGATGATGGATATGCTGAGGATGATTACACACAGGCGCCGGAGGATGGCGTGACTGTTGAGCCGCCTATAGTAGAGATTCCTCCGGTTATCGCACCGGTTTTTATTGACAATGTGGACTGGCGGGCGTTGTATGACACCATGCACGGAATCAATAATGATTACCAGGGCTGGATTTACATAAACGGTACGAAGATAAATTATCCTATAGTGCAGGGTACCGACAATGATTTTTACCTTGGACACACATTTTATAAGGAGCCTGTATTTTCGGCGTGCCTGTTTGTCGATTACAGGATAGAGGGTGGTCTTGAGGCTAAGAATCCTATTGTTTACGGACACAATATGAAGAACGGTTCGATGTTTGCGGGACTAAAGAAGTTTATGAAGAGTGATTTCAGAAATACACATCCTTCCTTTTCGGTTTATACATCTACAGGTGCGTACGAATATCAGGTGTTCTCGGTTTATACTACCTCGCCAATCAGCGACACCTACAGGACATCGTTTGCGGACGGTGAGGACTTTATGAATTATGTGATGATGATAAAGAACCGCTCGGATGTAAAGTATCCCGTAGATGTTTATCCGCAGGACAAGATTATTACGCTGTCCACATGTGTAAACAATAATAAGGATCGCTATATAGTGCATGCAAAGCGCATAGGATAGCAGGAATTTAATTAATGACTGCAGTGTGCAAAGCACATAAATACTACCGCTTTGTTTAAAGCCTGTGTTTTGCACTCTGAGTAAAGCGGTGCGGTGTAAATATAGGCGGAATTCCGCAAAAAATGCTTGCAATTAATTTGTGATTATATAAAATAGTTTATTATAAAAAGTCGGCGTATGGAATGTTGCAGTATACGTGCCTGATGATAAAATGTGCCGGTGATTCCATATCAGCATGAAGCGTATGGAAAGCTGCGGTGCCGGCGATTCCATATCAGCATGAAGTGGATGGAACGCTGCGGTGCCGGTGATTCCATATCAGCATGAAAAAGAGAGGACATAAGTTCATGAGTGAAGTATTAAATGTATCTGAGATTTTCGGGTCAAATGTTTTTGATGAATCAACAATGAGAGAAGTGCTTCCCAAGAAGGTATTCGCTGAAGTTAAGAATATGATGGCAACCGGTCAGGAGATGTCTCTTGCTGCGGCTGATGTCGTGGCGGCGGCAATGAAGGACTGGGCGGTTTCAAAGGGGGCAACACATTACAGCCACTGGTTCCAGCCGCTTACGGGCATTACCGCTGAAAAGCATGATTCCTTTGTAACCATACCAAAGGACGGCAAGATGATTATGGAGTTCTCGGGCAAGGAGCTTATAAAGGGCGAGCCTGATGCGTCATCATTTCCTTCGGGAGGACTTCGTGCTACATTTGAGGCAAGAGGCTATACTACATGGGACATCACTTCCCCTGCATTTATAAAAGAAAGCTCAACGGGGCCGGTGCTTTGTATACCTACAGCATTCTGCTCGTACAAAGGAGAAGCACTTGACAAGAAGACTCCGCTGCTTCGTTCAATGGAGGCAGTAAGCGACCAGGCACTCAGAATTGCGAAGCTTTTCGGCAACACTACCGCTACAAAGGTGGATGCGTGCGTGGGACCTGAGCAGGAATACTTCCTTGTTGACAGGAAGAAGTATTTACAGAGAAAGGACCTTATATATTCGGGACGTACATTGTTCGGCGCACCGGCTCCGAAGGGACAGGAGCTTGAGGACCAGTATTTTGGCGTTATCAGAGAGCGCGTCGGCGGATTTATGAAGGATTTGAACATTGAACTGTGGAAGCTTGGTATTACTGCCAAGACACAGCACAATGAGGTTGCACCGGGACAGCACGAGCTTGCACCGATTTTTGATACCGCAAATATCGCTGTAGACCACAACCAGCTTGTTATGGAGACCATGAAGAGGGTAGCAGAGCGCCACGGGCTTGCCTGCCTGCTTCACGAAAAGCCTTTCGCGGGAGTGAATGGTTCCGGCAAGCACAACAACTGGTCGCTTTCAACTGACAATGGCGTGAATATGCTCGATCCGGGCGACACTCCAAATGAAAACATGCAGTTTTTACTTGTGCTTTCATGTATAGTAAAGGCTGTTGATATACACGCTGACCTGCTTCGCCAGTCGGCAGCAGATGTGGGCAACGACCACAGACTTGGAGCAGATGAGGCTCCGCCTGCAATTATTTCGATATTCCTCGGCGAGCAGTTAGAGGATGTGGTAAAGCAGCTTATTGAAACCGGTGAGGCTTCGACACTCATTACCGGCGATGTGCTTGACACGGGCGTTAAGACACTGCCGAACCTTGTAAAGGACGCCACAGACCGAAACAGAACCTCACCATTTGCCTTTACAGGCAACAAATTTGAGTTCCGTATGGTAGGTTCGGATGATTCAATCGCAAGTCCGAACACAGTGTTAAATGCTATGGTTGCAGAGGCATTTTGTGAAGCGGCAGACATTCTTGAGTCTGCAGATGATTTTGACCTTGCGCTTCACGATTTGATTAAGAGAAATCTTGCTGAGCATCAGAGAATTATTTTCAATGGCGACGGCTATTCGGAGGAGTGGGTAGCAGAGGCGCAAAGAAGAGGACTTCCGAACATTAAGTCCATGGTCGATACAGTGCCTGCGCTTACAACAGATAAGTCGGTAAAGCTCTTCGAGAAGTTTGGTATCTTTACAAGAGAAGAGCTTGAGTCAAGAGCCGAGATTTTATATGAGACATATTCAAAGGTTATTAACATAGAGGCACTTGTAATGATAGACATGGCGTCAAAGCAGCTCATCCCTGCAATCATTGCCTATACGTCATCACTTGCCGAGTCGGTATGCCTTGTCAAGGATGCCTGTGAGCTTGCGGACACAAGCGCACAGGAGGAGCTTCTGGTAGAGGCAAGCACATATCTTTCTGAGGCCAGAAAGGCACTCAAGGCGCTTATTAAGGCACAGAAGGAGGCGTATGCAATCGAGGATGCACAGGAGCAGGCACACGCTTATTACGACATGGTTATGCCTGCGATGGAGGCACTCAGGGAGCCGATTGACAAGGCCGAGATGATAGTTGACAAGGACATGTGGCCGGTACCGTCATACGGCGATTTGATGTTTGAAGTATAAAAATTTAACAGATGCCGGAAGTGATTCTGACTCTGATGTTATGAAATGCCGTCATATCAGATGCACATTATCTTTTATGGCGGTATGTTTTTTGCTATGGGGTATCGTATGCCTAAGCCGGCGTATTGTTTGAGGCCCAGGATTTGATATAAGATGCATTTAAGCTGTGAAATTAAATATTGCCGTCAGCAAAATAATATATAAACGTGAGACATTATGTGTCTCATTTTGAAAACATGGGATTTGCTCACTTTGTGTCCTGTTTTTAAAGTAAAAATGACAGTATACTGAAGGCGTAAAGGAGGTCATCAGACTATGGACATTATGAAAATCGGTAAATATCTTCAGGAGCTTCGCAAAGAAAAGAATCTTACGCAGAATGCATTGGCTGTTTATTGCCGGTCTGACTGGTATACTGGCATTCATTATAATTGATTTGCTGGGACTTGATACAACGTCGCCATATGAAGAAATAGGCAGCTTTGGTCTTGGACTCTCATTTGGAATGATTATAGTGGGTGTTATATTAACAAGCAGATATTCTGCGGGAATCAGGGCATTTAAGCTCAGGCTGTCAGATAAAATAAAGAAGGAAAGCTGATAGGGCATGTTAATTATAATTTGACGAATATTTTTATAATAACAGCATATATTTTAAAGCCACGAGGGTGTCCTCAAAAGTCATAATACTTTTGAGGGCACCCTCGTGGCTTTAATAATAATTTCCTATTTAAATACTTTGACGAGTTATAATCTGTATTTATTTTAGTAAGAAAAACAAATTCACCTGTGTGATACAAATATAAAAATGGGTTCCAAGAGATTATAAGACATTTATATTAAATAAAATAATAATTATAACAAATATAGAATTAAATATAATAATATGATATATATAGATAAATTTTTGAAATAAAAATATTTAAAGAATGCAACATACAATTTTGTTGACATCTTGGATTTCATGTAGTAAAAATAAAATATACTATTATATTCAGTTTAAGTATATTTTATTTAATTGTCAGATTTTATAAAGCTAATTACATTTCTGACAGAAAATAAATCCTGTATGAGCTTTTATGTGATTTACGGGATGTACAATGACTGAATAAGGAAAGGAGTGATAAATAATGAAACACAAAAGATTCAAACGCTGTATCTCAGTTCTTTTGGTTCTGGCGATGTGTGTTTCCTATCTGCCATCTACGGCGTATGCAGTAGAGGATGAAACAAATCAGGCGCAGACTGAGGAAACAAATCAGTCCGCTGAAGATTCTTCAAATCAGCTGGGCGAGTATACCTCTCCAACTGAGCCACAGGACACTTCCGGGACATCGACTGAGATTACAGAGGCTGACGAAACGGAAGAATCTGAGCCCTTGGCTTCGGAAGCAGAGATAACTGAAACTGAGTTCTCTGAGCCGGAGACCTTTGAGACAGAAGATGCCGAGACGCAGTCAAGCCGCGGTATTGATGTACCGAAGCTTCGTGGCGCGGGTGCGCCGAGTGAAGGACGTGCAAACGCCGGTGATGTTGCAATAAACGCAGGCGGCACAACCTACATTTTAATTGGCACGAAGCAGCAGCTTAAAGCTTTGGACTACTATCCGAACTTTATCAGTGCCGGTTCTCTTGGTGAAAATTCAGACGCACTGACAGAGGCTCAGCGCTATGATGTGACCGGACCAATCTGGTGTCTGGAACAGACCCGAAGCAATAATACATCTCCGTGGGTAACTACCACGGCAACTCTCGTCTATCCGGGCGATGCTGATTTGATTGATGGAATTGATGTGGGCGGTACACCGACGGATTTCTCAGGCTATGCGCTATATGGTGAAAATGATTGTATTCCGGGACCGAATACCAGTGTGCACACCGGACGTAAAATTGGAACGCAGTATGACTACGAGGGTCATATTGGTGCAGATACACGTACCTTCTATGTTGGCGGTACGCTGGATGCACCGGATGAGAGTATAACCTCATACAATTACGGAAAATACTCTCCACGTGGAAATTATGTAGTTTTCCGTGACATCAATTTAAACAATGAGGCATGGACTCCGCTGATGTTTTACGGAAGAATGCTTGGAATCAAGGGCGAAGCCTTAAGCGAGAGCTCATTATCAGAGCCGACTCTTGTGAATGCTGTGAATGCGATTTTATCAAGCAGACGAAGTGCAGATTATGCTAATACTATTGCAAAAGGCGGCATGAATATTAAGCAGCCGACAATCTCAAATATATCTGTAAGTACAACAGGCGAGCTTTACACGACGAAGTATATTGGCGTAGGCTTTTTTGCTTCCGTAACAAGCAACCGGCCTGGTTCTGATTTCTCATTTACTCCTGTAAGGGCTGAGGTACGAAACTTAAAGCTTGATAATGTCAGCGTAAACAATGGCTTTACCGGCATTCATGTGGAGCAGACACTAGTCAATCTGTTGACGGACGGTCTTGGAATCCTGGTCGGCAGATTACTGGATATGCTTTTACCAATGCTGCTTTCAGCTAGTAATACGGAATACACTAACTTTACGCAAAGCTTAAGCGATCTTCTGGCAGCAAGACAGCGTGATATTACGAATCTTGCAACCGGTGGCTTTACGGGGCGAATTGACGGCGACGTATTGATTGAGAACTGTGATGTTGATACCGTGACTGTAACCAGCCGTTACGGTTATACCGGAGGATTTGTAGGTTATTCAACAGGCTGTGAGCAGTATTTACCAGTCACTGGTCCATTATTATCCATCCTGAAGGCTTTATTAAATCTTATTCCGGGACTTGGACTTGGAGACTTGATTACTATCGTTTCACAGGTGCTTCATGTAAACTATCTTATCCCGATGGATTATCTGAATCCTGTTATAAATGATTCTGATGTAAGACATCTGGGCGGAAATATCGGTCCTGCACAGTCTAATCTGGCAAATGCAGACTGGAGCTATACCCTGAATGCCGGTTCAGCGACCGCAGACCAGGGTGATGTCCGCTTTAATGGTGGCTTTGTAGGGTGTAAGATTGCTACTCAGATGGTAAACTGCAGCATTTCGGACAGTGATTATACCGTATGGGCTAAGACGTATGGCGGCGGCTTTGCCGGATGTGCAAGAGATGCGGTTATTCAGGAGCTGCTTACAGGATTAGGTGTTGATCTTATCAAAAATGCCAATGCTAACCTTGAAAGTGTACAGGTGCGTTGTAGTATTAATAATTCCGATGTCACCGTTAAGGGTGAAAATTATCTTGGCGGCTTCAATGGCGCAATGGCAAACGCTTACTGTGTAAATAGTGAAGTGAATTGCCCGGGCAAATCTCTTAAGGTTATCGGAACCGGCGACGGCGTGGGAGGCTTTGCAGGTGTTGCAACTCTTGGCTGGGCAATGAACCTTGGCAATGAGGATGCTCCGGGTAATGAGGATTTGCTTTCAACAGTAAAGCATCTGCTCGGAACAATTCTTGGCGGCAGGTTTAATGATTCCCTGCTGGATTTACTCGGCGTGGGTAAGTCATATATTCTCGGTCTTCAGTTTGACTGGAGTAAGGCTGACGGAAGCGGAGAAGAGGTTGAGGTTACAGGCGCAAACTGCGTCGGTGGTCTGGTTGGTCAGGCAGATGCTTTGGTTATGACAGGAACTACCACTGATATGCTCGAAGAAATCAGCTATTTTGAGCATGGTGATTTAGGCGCATGGGATGTATTCCCTGACATGCCTGTGAAAACTACATTTACAGTAACATACAGGCTGATGACAGGTGCGTCAATGAGTGGAAGCACAACGACCACTGTAGGACCAAACAGCTATGAGCTTGTTCTGCCTTCGGCAAATGCACCGTCAGGATATGTGTTTGAGGGCTGGGTAACCGGCAACTATGATCACACAGACGTTAAGCCTGAAAAGATTTATACTGCCGGAAGTACCATCATTGTTACACGTGATATTACATTAAAGGCATTATTCTCAAAGGCGGGAGCTGAAGCCTACGAGCTTGTCTTAGAGGAACCGGACAGCGCACGTGACTGGGGAGGCGACTATGTTATCACACATAACATTGCAGGTAATGATGTAAAGGTTCTTACCGGTCTTGCAAACAACCAGTATTATGCTGCCAATTCCGCAGGTGCTACCGCACTTTCGGAAAATGGAGTACATATACATGAGAAGTACAAAAATTATCTGGTGGGCGTTACAAACAGTCTTGTTTTTACAGCTACAAAGGCTGATTTGATTGGAACTGATTACTATTTCCAGAACAAGGCTACGGGCTCGTATCTTTCGGTAGAAGCATATGATAACGACCCGTCTCTTTTTGGTACTGATTATGTTGGAAGGCTCTATGCGGGAGCGTTTAACATCATCGAATCACAATGGTCGCTTGGAATCAGAACAACGCTTCCTGAGGGTGATACGGTTGGAGATGTTTACGCATTACTGCTTCAGTCTGATACACTCAACGTAAAGGATTATTATCTTGGCTTTAACAATTCAGGCTGCTTTGAAGCTGCCAAAACAGGCAGCACTAATCCTAGCCTTAGAAACATTTATTTATGGCGCAAATCAAATCTTCCTACAACCTACACAACCGTAGCAGAGGGACAGGAGCTTACTGCCGATGATATGAATGTCAGTGATATTGAGGCTTACGTTGGCGTATTTAAGCATGTAAACGCCAAGGGCCTCAAGGAGATTAACGGCGTCAAGTATGTAGGCGGTCTTGTAGGTCTTGCAGACACCGCAAGCGTTACAAGCCTTTTAGGTGATACTGTTGGTCTGGGTAAGTTTGAAAAATTTGATTTTTCGGAGATTTATGCAGTAGGAAGCCTTACAGACGGTCTTACTGTCACTGGTACGGACTATTATGTGGGCGGTGGTATCGGACTTGCATTAGGCGGAAATATACACCCGCTTGATGAGAATGGTTACGGTATAAAGCTTGACGAACTAAAGGCTGTAACCGGCATGAACTGCGCAGGCGGATTTGCCGGATGCGTTGGTCCTGGAGAGCTTTTAGGCACAGGCGGTCTGAATGTACAGCTGTTAGGACTGAGCATTCTTAAGGCAAATAATCTTTTGTCGTTAGGCAAGGGTCTGGAGACTACACTGGACAGCGTGACTGTAACAGGCGTTACGGCAGGCTATACTGTAGAGGCTTCAGGCAGTGTTGCACAGAATGGTCTTGCGACCTATGCGGCGGGCGGATTCTTTGGCCGCAGCAATTCAACTGTAGCAAATGACTGTCATGCAGTTAATGTTCAATGGGTTAAGGCGAATGACACAGACGGAAGGGCAGGAGGCTTTATCGGCGTTTCCGAGGTAGGCGGCCTTGCTTCCATGGACAGTGCAGAGGGAACAGAGATTAAGAGCCTGATTCAGGCGGACGGTCTGCTTGATGCCATTGGATATCTTATCCCTGAATACACTCTGGTTGATACAACATACGTTAACGGCGGCTTTGTACAGGCGGCATGTGCCGGCGGCTTTGCTGCTGATTTCCAGAGTGGTACTGTAGACAACTCTGCAAAGAATAATGATGACTGGTATGCAGTTTACAACATAGACCATGTTACCGGAAGTCTTTACGGCGGAGGCTTTGGAGGAAGACTCTTCTCAGGCGCTCTGGCTGACGCCGGTGGCGGCATTAGTATTCTTGGAGATATTGATGGCCTGAATATTAATGTACAGGATTTGATTGATCTTGTAAAGGCATACGTTCCTAAGATTATTAAGGCTGGTGTAAACAGTACTTCACGCGGTGCGTCAGGTACTGAACAGCCTGGATTTATTGTAACTGTTACGGGCGCAGGTGAGGACAAGACCTCAGGCGCAGCCGGAGGCTTTGTAGGTTATGCCTCGGGCGCACAGATTTCTTACTGTGATGTAAAGCAGCTTCGTCATACTAATGTAGTGCCACCAGCTCAGCTGGATGGCAAGGCAGGTGACAGCTACTATGATGGCAGCAGCGCTTATGCAGTTACAGGTACACGCTATAGCGGCGGTTATGCAGGCTGTCTGGATATAGGCTCATCTGCTTCGCTTGGCGGCGGCCTTAAAGTGCTTGGCGACAGCATTTCAGCCAAGAATGTGCTTGACGCACTGAACGTGGTTATTTCCACCGTGGAGCACTCTGATGTCTATGGCGGCGCGGGCGGTTTTGCGGTAAAGGCAAGCTGGCTTCCGGCAGCATCAGATACAGATGGTGATGATTCTGATACAGATGGTGATGATTCTGATGCAGATGGTGATGCAGAGGTTCCTGCTTATGAGGGTCGCGCAGGCGGTTTTGCCGGCTGGATGCGTGGCGCACATATTCAGGATTCACATTCATGGAATTTCTCATATATTATCGGTCAGATTGCTGCAGGCGGCTATGTCGGCGAAATGGAGCCGGGCAGCGTGGCTGACGCAATAGGCGACACCTCTGTTCTTGACGGACTGGCAAATGTGAGCGGTTCACTGTTAAGCATTGCAAAGGATTTTGTTCCTACAATCAGAAATTCCGTTACCACATGTATTCCTTGTGGCGGTGCCGTGCGTGCAAACGCATTTTCCGACTCTGAGGTACAGCGTGGTATGGCAGGAGGTTATGCAGGACACAATCTTGGCGGCCAGATCTGGGGTAATAATGATGATCCTTGGAAAGATGAATACGAGCCGACCGACAATGATAAACGTTATAACGGACCGCAGTCTGAATGTGCGGCTATACGTATCCTTTCGGTCTATGGTGCAGAATATGCAGGCGGATTTACAGGTCTTATGGAGGCAGGCTCAACCGCAGACACCGGAAATATTTCTCTGCTTTATGACCTTGTAAAGCTCAATGGTCTGCTTGACGCTCTGAAGATTTCATATCCTACAGAGGAAAATACCGCAGTATACGGTCCTCTTTACGGAGTGAGCAAGGATAGCTGGAATGCATGGGTTGATTATGTGGGACAGTATGGCGGATATGGTCTTGGAATGGAGCGTATTGATGAAAATACCACAGATGCGCAATTTGCTGATATTCTTGCTAAGTATCTCTACGGTTACCATGTCACGGCAGGCAGAGATGAGTTTAATAATGACGCTATGACCGTGTATGCAGGCTGCGCAGGCGGCTATGTCGGCGCTATGCGAAGCGGTACAATTACAAATGGTCAGGCTTATAACTGTAAGCAGGTTAAGGCCATGCGAAATGCAGGCGGTTTCGCGGGCGAGATGAAGACCGGCTCTGTTGCAAATCTCGGACAGGCATCGGCTCTCGGACTTAACCTTGACCTTGAACAGCTGCTGAAAAGCGCACTTGGCGTATTTGTTCCTGTAGTCAAGACATCTTCTGTTCATGGTTATCAGAACGGAATGACAGTAGTTGCCTTTGGCGATTCTATAGATGGCTGCGGCAACGCAGGCGGCTATGCCGGTACGGCGCGTGGTGCACAAATCTGGGGTGATGATACCGGTAGCGATAATCCTTTGGACGGCTGTAATGTATTTAACCTGAAGAAGGTACAGGGTACACGTTATGTCGGAGGATACATCGGTAATCTTAGCTCAGGCTCAACTGCCGAGGCAGGTACGAATATAAGCGAAGGTCCGCTGCAGGATCTTCTGGACCTTGTTGTTAAGAGCGGTACGGATAATGCTTCCTCACTGCTCAGCCTTGTAAACGCTACTGTTTCAACAGTACGCAAGGCTAAGGTAACTGTTGCAGACACTGAATGGGGCTTTACAGTTGGCGGCCTTGACGGAAATGTACCGCTGTGTGCGGGCGGCTTCGCAGGTGCCATGGAAGGCGCTATTGTCGGCAACAATAAGAACAAAACCATGACGGAAACCAATATTGAAATTGAAAACTTAAGGGGCGTACAGGCAAGATACTATGCCGGCGGTTTCGTTGGTGTGGCTAATGTTGGAGGCGCTGCTTCTGTAGCAGGAAACGGTGCAAATGTCCTCACGCTGCTAAAGCTTAATCAGGTTTCAGCATTGGATATTTTCCGACCATATATTTTTAACTCAAAGGTTACAGGTGTTTCAGAGGGCTTTACTGTTTTATCGACTGAAGAGACAGAGTCCGGAATTATGTGTTCAACCCGGTATTCAGGCTGTTCAGGCGGTTTTGCAGGAGCTTTACTGGATGGAAGTATAAAGAACAGCCAGGTAATAAACTTAAGTGATGTCAAAGCACCTAACTATGCCGGAGGGTTTGTGGGACACAGCGGCAAGAGCGGTCTTGCTGACGTGGACGGAGCTAAGCTTACAGATCTGCTGGGGCTTAATGCAGGTGTTGCAGATGCATTTGGTTCACACATAAAGAGTTCATCTGTAAGCGGCGTGGAGCATGGTTATACTGTTTATGCTGTTGGTGGACAGGAACCGGTTGCGGGCGGTTTTGCAGGCTATGCAGATCTTGCGAAGATTGGTGTTAAGACACCTGTTATCGACAGTGAACCGGAGGCTGCACTGGCATGCTCTGCTTCAGGCTTGAAATTTGTCAGCAGTGAGCAGATTGCCGGAGGCTTTGTCGGTAAGACAACCAAGGGTTATCTTCTGGAGCTGCAGGCAAGCTCTCCGATACTGAATGACCTGCTTGCGGTTGTAGATATTTTAGTTCAGGCGCTCAGACTGCCTGAAGCCGAGCGAATGAATTTAATCAATATTTCACTCGGTGCGTTAGGCTACAGCGAAGCTGATATTCTTGGACTTGACGTTTTGTCAGAGGGCAATCTGATTGCAATTTCACTCCTTGGAATACGTATCACTGTCAGCCTCGGCATAGGAGAAGGACCGGACGGCGTGGATGTTGCTAAGGTAACAATCGGTGATTCTTACATCGAACTGCCTTGCAACAGCGATGGCACACTTAATCGCTCTAATGCGACGGTTCGTCTGATACCATTATTCTATACAACGATTAATAACAGTAATGTATCAGCTGCTGATACACAGAAGGGCTATGATGTCTTTGGCGGAGGAGCGTCACAGGATGCGGACGGAACCCATGTGAATGGATATGCCGGCGGTTTTGCGGGCTTCAATAATCTTGGCGAAATCACAAACTGCGAGACAGTAAACTGTGATGTGGTTCGAGGTACTCCTGCAAATGTTGGCGGAAATATTCAGAAGGTAGGTCCGTTTACAGGCTGCTACTATGATGATTCGATTTATAATGCTAACAGTCAGACTTCAAAGGAAACGAACGATAAGTTCAATGGAACTGCTCATAGGCAGGAGATGCCGGGCAGCGCACCGTTTGAAACAGATGCGAAGGTTAAGCTTATGGAGGATGATGTGCTTCCACCGAATTCTCAGACTCTTGTCACAGAGACTGCTGAAATGCAGAATCCGTGTGAGCCTTATGCAGAGCTGACGCTTCACAAGGTATGGGATGACATGGACGGTACTCTTGGACTTAGAGCTTCGGGAGAAAATGTGAGTGTTACATTCACAATCTGGCAGGCAGCAGATGGCGGTACTCCGACACAATATGATACCGTGACACTGACTGCTGCAGACGCAAATCCGTTCACGGAAAATGTCTGGACGAAGAAGCTTACTGTGCCTGCAACAGAAACCATCAGCGGCGTACTGACCCATTACAGCTATTATGTAACCGAGGCAGTGCCTTCAGGCTATATTACCGGTACAGCATATGCAGACGCTGATGTGGCTGACAAGCTGAACTTCTTTACCGATAAGGATGGCGGCTATGTAGCAAAGCTCACAAATCAGGCTGCTATGGAACAGACTATAGTTGTAGATTTCGGTCTGCCGGTTAGTATAAGTGTGATTGATTATCTTAAAACAAAATATGAATTTGCATTGTCTGAAATGGAAGTTGAGGGCATCCTGCCGCTTAACGACCTGCAGAAGGTTTCACGTTACGACACAAAGGACAATGAAGACAACGAGGTACCTGTTGCAGCACTGGATGTTCAGAATATTGAAGGCGTTCCGACACCTGTAGCTCCTGTAAGCGGTGTGCAGCCGCAATACGGCAGCTTCAGCGTACCTGAAAAGGTAGAAGATGAGGCTGTAAGCAGGCTGCGTTACATTCCGGGAAGCATGATGTTTGACAAGCCTGTTAACGTAGCTGTTGCATTAAAGAGTGCGGAGGGAGTGCATTATTACACTAAGGTTACTGTTGTTCCTGCTACAATGATTTACTACGAGGATGATTTTATTGAATTCTCTTCAGAATGGGTCAATGCCGGAACATCGCAGTATGGTGAACAGGATGAGGACCGTCCTGGTGCTGATGAACTGGATATGAACAACATATATGGTTATGACAGCCGGTATGCAAATGGCACAACCTACAGCCTTGAAAGCTCTAAGATGGTTACTGTTCTGAGCGGAATGTCACCTACAGCATCATTTACATTCACAGGCACAGGCTTTGATGTGCTGGCTGTGACAGACAGAAGCACAGGCTTCATGACAGTTGAGCTTTACAATGGTAAGGCTGCAACCGCTCAAAACAGGATTGCAAGCTGGGCCGTGGATACCTTCTATGGCTGCACACGCTCCGAAAATGGTTATATCCGCTATCTCTGTGTATGGGATGAAAATGCGGGCGATAATGGATTGTGGCGTGTGGCAAAGACTGAGTGTCCGGAAATGACTGATGCAGCGGCAGCTGCAAAGGTTGGAACGACAGAGGACGGCTGCGTGGTTAAGGCAGATTATCCAACGGATATTTCAACAAACCACACATCATTCATCGTTTACAAGAAGAATTATGTCTGGACGGCAGACGGAGCAGGTAATACCCTGTATCAGGTGCCTGCAATCACAAGCCGCGATGCAAATGTAAGTATTCCGTATGGAACATATACAGTAGTTATAAAGCCAAAATATTCAACATTCTTTGACCATGTAAAGATTAACGGCTCATACAAGCTTTATATTGACGGCGTCCGCATTTATGGACCGGCTGAGGGACTTGATGAGGAGTATTACCTTAAGGATCACGAGGGCTGGCCGCAATTTATAGAGATGCGAAAGCTTTTGATTAGCCAGGGCAGCTTTGGACAGGAGCAGCAGGATGAGGATAAGGGTATTGTTTATATTGACGGCGGAATTACTATTACTGAGCTGTCTGAATTTGAACAGTATGGTCCGAATAACGAGATTTATCTGGATCCGGGACAGGCTGTCGGTTTCAGACTTAAGAAGGGTGAATCGGCCAAGATAGATCAGATACACGTAAGTATGAAGCGAATCTTTGATGATGAAGCTAAGGTTACATTTACGTGTGGTACGGAGCAAGAGCATAAGAGCACAGAGCTGACTCTGAATACTGCATCTGAATGCTATTATAACCTCAGCGACATAATTCAGTGGGCACCGGACAGCAGTCAGACTGATTTAATCGTTATTTCCAACACAGGAGAAAGCGGTACGATTTCACTGCGCAATCTTAAGATTACCTACAAGGAAGCTGTTGCAAATGAAGCAGACCTTGTACATGTTGTGAAGGGTTCGCCTGACCAGGCAATGATGACACTCAGACTGGTTCGAAGCTTATCTGCACTGCCAATCATACTGGATGAGAATCCTGCATTTGCGGGAGCAAGCATAAGCCTTGAGAATGACTTTTCACTGCATTTTTATATTCCTGCGCAGTTCCTTGCGGATAAGACGAATCCTTATGTAGTATTTACGAAGCATACGGATGATGGTTCTGTTGACATTTGCCAGTACGACTATGTTGAGAAGTCAATTGGAGGTACTCTTTACAGAAGGTACAGCTTCCGCAATATTGCCGCTGCAGAAATGGGTACAGAAATTACAGCGCGTCTTTTCTATAATGCAGACGGCATAGACCATATGAGCCATGTTTTCAGCTACAGTATACGTCAGTATGCAATGGATATGCTGGCAAGGACAAATGATGCTGAGCTTAAGACTTTGCTTGTGAATATGCTTAACTACGGCACTGAAGCACAGAAGTATTTTGGTGTAAGCACAAACAGTCCGGTAAATGCAGGACTTACAGAGGAGCAGAAGAAATTTGCAACCGCACAGGAGCCTGAACTTGAAAATCACAAGAGTATAATTCCACTTGAAGGCGCAACGGCAGGATTCGAGGGCTACTCACTCAGCTTAAAGCGTAATGTAACTCTCAACTATTACATAGATTTGTCCGCAAGCGGTCTTTCGGCGGAAGAAGCGGCTCTTGAGCTTTCATGGCAGGATGCTGACGGCACTGAAAAGACAAGCGTGATTGATGGTTCGGCATTTGCAGCAAAGCGGTATGGAAATAAAATTCTGTACGTTGCAATACTGGATGAACTGAAGTCTGTACAGATGAGGACAGTTGTAAGTGCAACAGTAGTCAGAAAAGCAGACCAGGCACCGATTAGCGATACCTTGTGCTACAGCATTGAGTCTTATGCACAAAGCCAGATGGAAAATAACTCTGCTTTGTCAGCTCTCATATGTGAAATGATGAAATATGGTGATGCTGCGGAAGTATATTTTTCCAATCGATAAGGAGGAACTGAAATGAAAAAAGCATATGTAAAACCGAAGATGTATTATGAGAGTTTTATACTTTCCAGCAGTATTTCCTCAAGCTGTGAAGGAATTGCTAATCTTGGGGAGAACCAGTGCTCTGTAACAATCCCGGACATAGAAATTGAAATATTTACAAGCGAGATTGCATGTGAATATACACCACCTTCCGGTGATGATACTATATGTTATCATGCACCGTCAGACTGGAACAATGTATTCAGCTCATAAATCCATGCTCCCAATGCATATGAACTACGAGATAGGCGGATTTCAGATCAGTCTCGATTCATTTCCTTTTCATGAGTCAGAATATCTGGCGGCATTCCGTACGGAATGCCGCCGGGAGCCGGATATTCACATGACGATATGTGAGGTTCCGCAGATTTGTATTTCACCGGAAATCAATGTGAAAAGAATCGGAGAGACAGTTTATCGTGACAGCTATGGTCGCAGGGTTCGCGTCTGTATGAACGAACGTAAGGATGCGCTCCTGTACAGAATTACAGAGTTGTCGCAGACTGAAAAGCAGGCGGAAATTACTCCGGATGCGGCGGCGCATCTTGGCTCATATCTGGTTCTTCGCTGGCTGAATCTGCCGGAAGCTTTTTTGGAGATGGAGACGCTTTTCCTGCATGCTTCCCTTGTGCGATGGAAGGATAAAGCGATTTTATTTACCGGCAGAAAGCAGATTGGAAAGTCTACTCAGGCAGAATTATGGCGGAAACATAGAAACGCAGTTGTATTGAATGGAGACCGGGCTCTCCTGCGCCACACAGATGGCGCATGGATAGCCTGCGGCTCTCCGTTTTGCGGCACATCCGGGATTTGCTGCAATGAAAAGATACCGGTTGGTGCAATTGTGCTTTTGCAGCAGGGGGCAGAAAACAGGGTTGAACCGGTCAGCCTGAAGGATGCCTATGTGGCTTTGCTGGAGGGATGTACATTTGAAGCCGGGAATATTAAGGAGACAGAGCGTGTGATTGCGCTTGCGGAGCAGATTTACAGCGAGGTTCCAATGTTCAGGCTTATATGCACACCGGATGAGCAGGCGGTAGTATGTCTTGAGAAAATGCTGGACAGGAGGGATATCTGTGGCTGAGCCTGACGGACAGACTTGAAGCCCAAAGATTTGCCGGCATTGCCGCTCCAAGAAAGGCTCCTTCCGGCTTACATGTGATGGCAGCTTTACCCTTTGGAATGCTTCTAAAGCCTTAGGCAGATGGTGCTGTTATGAAACTTTAAATTTTAACAAACCACCTTATTTAAAATTTTAACAAACCACCTTTATATATATGTCAAATGACAGTACAACCGCTTAAGGAATCAGAGCTTCCGTTTGCTTTTTAAAGCTAAAGCTGTTAAATATGGCAGGACTTTCATCAAATAACAGTCAATTGACAAGAGAAGTAATTTGAGTTATATTCTAAGCATGAATAATGTTGCTTGTTGACGGTTGTAATAACAATATCATGTAAGGAGATTACGATTTTGTCAGATACTAGATTAGATAAAAAGACAGGATACCCTTCTATAGACAGACCCTGGCTAAAGTATTATACAAAAGAGCAGATTGATGCTGCCCTTCCGGAATGCAAGGTATATGATTATATTCTGGAGAATAATAAAGATGATTTAAGCAGAACTGCGTTTAATTATTATGGCAGAAAGCTTACATACAGACAGCTGTTCAGGGGGATTGAAGATGCAGCGAAGGCATTTTTACAAATAGGAGTAAAAGAAGGGGATATTATTGCCGTTATCTCTGTTACAATTCCTGAAACTATTTATACATTCTATGGCTTGAATCGCATAGGTGCCGTTTCAAATATGATAGACCCGAGAACAAGTGCGGAGGGAATTCGTGAGTATATTCTTGAAGTAGACGCAAAGGTTGTTGTTGTTTTAGATATGGCATATGAAAAGATAAAAGAGGCCATAGTCGGGACTAATGTCAGCCATGTTATTATGCTGTCACCATCAGATTCACTGCCGGCTGCCAAAAAGCTTTTGTACAGGCTTGGTAAAGGAACAAAGGCCGGAAAGACTGCTGATTATCTAAGCTGGAGAAGCTTTGTAGCTGATGGCGCAGATCAGGTCGTAAGGGATGTGCCATATAAAAAGGATACCTGCTGTGTTATAGTTCATACGGGCGGAACAACAGGCAGACCTAAGGGAGTTATGCTCAGCAATGATAATTTAAACTGCTCGGCATTTCAGTTGATGAATAGTGCTTTCACAATGAAGCGCGGCGATATATGGGCGGATGTTATGCCGCCGTTTATAGCCTATGGAATAGGTAACGGACTGCATATGCCGCTGGTTAAGGGAATGGAGGTTGTTCTTATTCCTGCATTCGACCCTGAAAAATATGATAAGCTGATGATTAAATACAGACCGACCCAGATAGTAGGTGTGCCGTCACATTATGAGGGCATCATAAACAGCAGGAGACTGAAGAATAAAGATATGTCTTATCTTGAATCTCCGGTGGTTGGCGGCGACACCATGAAGATTGATTTGGAGGACAAGGTCAATAGCTTCCTTAAGGAGCACAACGTCAGGTTCAATATTTTGAAGGGATATGGTATGACTGAGGTATCGGCTGCTGTAAGTGCCTGTATGTCAGATGAAATCAACAAACGAGGAAGCGTGGGCATACCATTTGCGCACACTGTTATTTCAGCGTTTGACCATGACACAGGCGAGGAGCTGAAGCAGGGGCAGAAGGGCGAGATATGCATTACCGGACCTAACACGATGCTCGGATATTACGATAATGAAGAAGAGACTGATAACATTCTTAAAATGCACGATGATGGCAGGATATGGGCTCATTCAGGCGATCTCGGACACATTGATGAGGATGGCATGCTTTTTATAGAGGGCAGAATCAAAAGAATGATTATCAGGCATGATGGCTTTAAGGTGTTCCCGGGCTTTATAGAGAATACAATTTTGAAGAATCCTTTGGTAAAGCAGTGCTGCGTAGTCGGGCAGAATGATTTAAGCCATGCACAGGGCATGCTTCCCGTCGCATATATTGTGCTTCGCAATGATAAGGGCAATCAGGATGAGCTTCTTAAGGAGTTAAAGCTTTTGTGCGAGGAGGAATTGCCGGAGTATGCACAGCCACGGGCATTTTTCATTATTGATTCAATGCCTTTAACGTCAATAGGAAAGATAGATTACCGTTATCTCGAAAAATGTGCAAATACAACAAGTTAATATATATGCCGTCATATCAGATGTACAGTATCTTTTATGACGGCATATTTTTGCTGTTATAATTAAAAATTTACTCTCCGAAAGGCACTACATCCTTTACAGCCTGCTTAGGATAGATTCTTACGTCATCATTGTCAATATCAATAAGCACATATTTATCATTGCCCATGCCAAGCTCCTTCATGTAGCTTAACTGTCTGTGGCCGTGTCTTGACTGTATTCTTTCAACAAGGTCAGCATGGTCCTTCTCATCAAGAGCGTATACGAGATCCATTGAGGCAGAGTCCGCGGCAAGAATATCTGTCGATGCAACAATACCGATGTTCGGCGTTACTACAGGCATTGCAGCGCAGCCCTCACAGTCGCATGAAACAGACATATTTCTGAGAACATTGATAAATGTAATGTTCTTTCCGAAGTAATCAACGGTAGCCTTTGTTGACTCTGTGATTCGCTCCATAAATTCTTCCTTTGCGATGTCCCACATATCGTCCTGACCCGGAGTTGTGTGAATCATAGCCTTACCGATTCTTCCGTCAGCACAGCCGATACCGATGTTTTTGTTGGAGCCGCCGAAGCCGCCCTGAACATGTCCTTTGAAATGAGTGAGAACAAGCAGAGAATCATAATCAGTAATGCTTTTTCCCATAGTCATATGGTCAAACCACTTTCCATCCTTTACAGGAAGGTCTACAGTTCCTTCATCATCCATAATATCTACATCACAGAAGGTCCAGCCGTTCACAAGCAATGTCTCGCGGTGCTGAGCTGTAGTATAGCGGTCGCCCTCATAATAGGTGTTGGTTTCAACAATCTTAGCGTCAGGCAGCTGCTTTTCAATAAGATTCTTAACCCAAGGTCTAGGGATAATGTTCGGACCGTTCTTTTCACCTGTGTGAAGCTTGATGCCAATTCTTCCTGTCATATTTGCACTGACTTTTTTATAGATTTTCTCCAAGCCTTCCGGTGAAAGGTCACGTGTAAAATAAACTACCGATTCATTGCCTGTTCGTTCTTCATAAGGAACGTACTTACTGCCGTCAACTGCGCAATTATAATCCATAAATATCTTCCTCCTTTTATATTCCCCAAAGCAGTGGTGTCGCATATAAAAATCACATTATGCACCGGAATGCTGCAGAGTCAGACACCTGTTTTACCGGGGTGAATAGATATATATATTATATACTATCAAAGTTGTTTTTTAAATAGTTAAATTAAAGCCAAAAGGATTTTAGCGCTGATGCGAAATAATTAAATGCTCAAAAAATAATTATGCTTCATTGTCCCAGGAGTTATTCATTATAATATCACGCAGGGTCTGCATGGATAAATCGACGGAAGCAATTTCATCTGCGCAGCGCTTAAGCTCATTGCGTATAAGCTCCTCATGGGTTATTTCGTGCTTGTATTTCATCTGGTGCTCAAGCGCCGCCCAGAAATCAGTTGCTATTGTACGGAGCTGGATTTCAGCGGTAAGACCGCACCCGTCGCCTGACACTATTTTAATTATAAGATGCAGGCTCCGGTAACCATTTGGCTTAGGGTTTGCTATATAATCTTTAACATTTATAATTTCAAAATCAGGATGCCCGCTAAACCACCTATATACATTGTACACATCATCCGCAAACGAACATACAACCCGCACGCCTATGGCATCATTAACCTTATATAATGCCGAATTAAGATTAACGGGCAACCCCTTTCGCCTAAGCTTTTCTGTCATGCTTTCGGGTGATTTAATCCTTGAACGGCAATATATAATTTCCTGAATTCCTTCAGGAGTTTCGTTAAACCCGGGATATTCGGATATTGTATTTAATATATGTTTTTCCGCAAGCTTCAAAACCGGCAGAGCGTCACCATAAAATTCTTCAAAGTTCAAAGCATCTTCTCCTTGATAGTTTAATAATCTTTTTTAGCAAAAGTTTTTTATATCAGGCATGACTAAATTGCATTATCAGCATTGTCTGAGTTATTTATATCCGGTGGGGTCATATTTTTATCAAAATCCGGAGGCATCATGTTTTCATCAAAATCCGGAGGCGTCGCGCCATCAAAATCCGGAGGCGTCATATTGCCGTCGCCTCTGCCGCCGAAATTACCGTCCGGAGCATTACCGTCGCCTCGACCACCGAAATTACCGCCAAAAGCATTACCGTCCGGAGCGTTGCCGTCGCCTCGACCGCCGAAATTACCGTCCGGAGCGTTGCCGTCGCCCCTGCCGCCGAAATTACCGTCCGGAGCGTTGCCGTCGCCCCTGCCGCCGAAATTACCGCCGAAAGCGTTGCCGTCGCCTCTGCCGCCGAAGCCTCCCATACCGCCTGAATAGTTGCTGTAATTAAGACTTTCCATAGTGATATCGGCGGTGGCTGTACCTGTCGTAAGTGTGTATGAGGAGCCCTGCTTTATATCAGGAGAGCTAATAATAACCGCATTGTAGCTCTTAGCCGCATTAAATGATGCTATGATGTTGCCACTTTTATCGGTAAGCTCAATATTTCCTCCGTTTTGTGATGAATTTAATACATAGGTGATTACGCCCTGAGCTGATGAGCTAATCATCTCAAGCATTCCAGATGAACCGGCTGCAATTATTGTTCCGCCGGTAATTGTACCACTGCCATTGAAATCTATTGCTGCATTAGCACTGTCTGTAGGTCCTGATACATAAATCTCACCGCCTGAAATTATAAGGTCGCCGTTTGAGTCAAGTCCGTCTCCTGAAGCATTTACGTATATTGTTCCGCCGGAGATATCAACACATGCTCCTTCGGTAGCGGCAAACTGGTCGCCTCTGCCTCCACCGAAGCCTCCAAAACCGCTTTCATCATTGCCACCGGCAGCATTTAAACCGTCATCGCTTGCGGTCACATTAATTTCTCCGCCGGAAATGTCGATATATAAGCCTTCAAGACCCTCGTAGCTTTTGGTTACGTCTATCGTTCCGGCTGTTATTGCCAGAGTTTCATCGGCGTGCATTCCATCGTCACCTGAAGCAAGCTTAAAATCGCCGCCGCTTATCGTTATATCTGCATTTGAATGAACAGAGTCATCTGCTGAATTAATATCAAAGGTACCGTCATTTATAATTAGGTTGGAACCTGAGCTGATAGCGTCATCATCTGTCGTTATATCAAAGGTGCCGCCTGCAATATAAACGAAGCCAAGAGAGGTATCGTCTGAATTTTCGGCGTGGATTGCATCTGTGCCTGAATTGATTACATATGTTCCGCCTGCAATACGGATGCTGTCGTTTGCCGAGAGACCCTTCTTTTCAGAGCTTATATTGTATGTTCCGCTTGTAAGAACGAGGTCATCCTTAGAAACAATACCATGCCCTGCATTTGCATTTATCGTAAGAGAGCCTGAACCGTTTAAGGTTAAATCCTCCTTTGAAAAAATAACGCTGTCAATATTGTTATCGTCGATTTCGGCATAATCGCCGCCGTTTGAAAGTACATTGCCGGAATCAGGTGCGGTAGTTATAAAGACCTTGTCTGCACTTCGGACGTAAATTGCCGCACAGGTCCTGCTTGTGATATCAGCGCCGTCAAGAACAAGCTGCACCTTGTCAGTTTTATCGATATCAACGATAATCATTCCGTCATCTAATGTGCCGGAAAGAATATATGTGCCCTCTTCAGTAATAGTAACCATGCCTTCTGATATAGTAACAGCAGAAGAACTGCACTGCGCTGTGTTTTGGTTTAGGTTAATCTTAACAGCAGCTTCTTCATCATAACCGATTTCCATGTCGCGCCCGCTGAACATTTCATCCTGGCTGACAGCCTTTTCATTATCGGATGAAGACGTATCGGATGAAGGTGTGTCGGATGAAGTTGTGTCGGAAGCAGAGCTGCCTTCTGAAGCTTCGGCTGTTGTGGTTATATTTGAATTTGCGGTGCCAGCGGTATTTGTCCGGCTGCACGCAGTCATTAAGATTGCCAGAGTCAAAATAATTGATAATGTTTTCAAGCCTTTCATGTCGTTTGCTCCTTTATAAAATTAAAATCTCTGTTTTGTCTGAATTCTTTCTGCGTTTAACTACTGCAGGCTGTTACAATTCAGAACTGTTCGTTTCCTGTGTTGAAATGCTTATTTCAAGGTTGCCGTTTCTGCATCTTAAATTGTCGATGAATTCTTTTTCTACGCATGCCCTTTTGAGTGCAATATCGTATGTAAGGCGGAACATAGTTCCCATGTTCGTTGTTTTAACACGTGTAAGCTCATGTGAGGTTGTGTATTCATTAAAAAGGTCGTCAAACACTCCGCTATAGTCAAGATCCTCAGGAATGGTTATGTTTAAAGTCTTAAAAAGATAAGCCTTGCTCTTTGAACCGAAATTGATATGTGTATAAAGCATGCTTACACTGCTTAATATAACTGCAAACAAAAGAGCATATCCTAAATAGCCCATGCCGCAGATAAGTCCTGTACCCATTGCAAGGAAAATAGCGCCTATTTCCTTTGCTGTTCCCGGTGCGGAGCGGAACCTTACGAGACTGAAGGCTCCCGCTACTGCCACGCCTGCGCCTATATTACCGTTTACCATCATAATTACCACGCATACTACCGCGGGAAGTATTGCAAGGGTTGCTACAAAGCTTTTTGTATATCGTGTGCGGTACATGTACATGACAGCCATTATAAGACCAATTATAAGGGAGCATCCCACACATAAAAGAAAATCTGAAACAGCGATAACGCTTGTGCCTGTTGAATCGAAAATACCATTGAATATTGAATTTAACATAATTATTTGTCTCCTTTACTATATCATATAACTGTTTTTAAGTAAGCTGCGCCATATTTGGAAAATGACGATTTATATATTTTCTGGCTGCTTAAGCAGCGTGCCATCCAAAGCGGAATGCTTCCTGAGGTCTTAATCTCCATGAGAACGGTTCCGGGCTCAAGTAGCGGCGTGCCGTAAGGTGCTTCACGCAGTGAAATATTATCCCGTCTGCACAATATATTGTCGTCAAAGGTAATCCTGAAATCACTGCCGTCCAATGAATAAAAGGCCTCCCTTTCATAGGTTAGAAACATTGCGGGCACAAGCGACTGATAATATTTTCTGAAGTAGTCTATTTCGCTGCCTATCTGCGTTATATCCGGAAGAGGTTCTCCTTCGTTAAAGCACTTCATTACTGTTTCTTCATCAAGGGAAATTCTTCTTTTATATACTATGGAATCAAACTTCTTCTTTAGCTCGATGAAAATGTCATCACCGGAGGACACCTGCCTGTAGCTTCTTAACCTGAGCTTTTCCTTGTAAACCGGCTTCTCTATTGACTGTCTTATCAGTCTGTAGTTTTCGGTGTCATAATAAATATTTCTTATTATGGTTCGTCCATAGCTGTCAAGCGCCATGAATGGTTCCATTGCCTTAAGCAGCATTTCTTTTTGTTCATATGTAATCATATATTTTAATTCATATCGTTTAAAATTAGCCTGATAGTTCATAATTTGTACCTCCTTTTATGGATATTCTAAAATGCGAACCCTAAATCAACTTAAAAATTATTTAAAAAATTATTTTTTTCTGCTATTATGAAAATATAAAATGTTTATGGAAGAGGAATGGAGGAGTATATTTTGAGATTATTACTGGCTGAGGATGAAAAGTCTCTTTCAAGAGCAGTTAAGACGATTCTTGAGAAAAATAATTATACGGTAGATGCGGTTTATGATGGGCAGGAGGCATTGTATTATCTTGAAAACGGAGATTATGACGGGGTTATTCTGGATGTGATGATGCCTAAGCTGGACGGAATCAGTGTTCTTAAAAAAATGAGAGAGAAGAAGAATATGACACCGGTTATCATGCTTACTGCAAAGGCTGAGATAGACGACAGGGTGCTGGGACTTGACAGCGGGGCAAATGATTATCTTACAAAACCATTTGCATCAAAGGAGCTTTTAGCGCGTATACGCGCGATGACAAGAAGCAGCATAACGCAGACGGATTCTAAGCTTGCGGTCGGAAATATCACATTGGACAGCGCGACCTATGAGCTTGCTTCGCCTACGGGAAGCTTCCGCCTGGCAAATAAGGAATTTCAGATGATGGAGATGCTTATGAGAAGCCCGAAGACATTGATATCAACAGAGCGTTTTATGGAGCGCATCTGGGGGTATGACAGTGACGCCGAGATAAATGTCGTATGGGTGTATATATCGTATTTAAGAAAGAAGCTGTCGGCGATAGGCGCAAATATACAGATTAAAGCTACAAGAAATGCAGGATATTCGCTGGAGGAAACTAAATGATAAAGAAGCTTCGAATAAAATTAATTGCTGCGGCGATGCTTTCATTACTGATAGTGCTTTCGGTTATTATAGGCATTGCCGGTATAATAAATTATAATAATATCATTAAGGAAGCAGATGATATACTTGAAATTCTCGCCGAAAATGATGGCAGGTTCCCTAAGTTTTTCGGAGCACCTGAGGAAGCGGAGAGTATTGCAGACAGGGATGTTGTGAAGCCTGACATTGTTGAAGAAAGCGAAGACTTTGTTCCGGGCGGGTTTAAGGATGAGCAGAGAAGATTTATGAATTCTCCGGAGCTGCCTTATGAATCAAGATATTTCTGGGTGCTCATGAAGGATGCAGATACTGTTGTTTCGGTTGACACAGGCAGAATTGCCGCAATAGAAAGTGATACTGCCGTGGAGTACGCAAGGTCCGTGATGAGCGGAAAAAGCTTAAAAGGCTTTTTGAACGATTACAGATACAGGGTTCATACATCGGATGATGGCAGCAGGGTGATTTTTTTAGACTGCGGACGACGCCTCTCGGCGCTTAAATCCATGATGCTTACAAGTGCGCTGGTTGCATTGGCAGGTCTTTTGGCGGTTCTGGGGCTTATGCTCCTGCTTTCAAAGCGCATAGTCAAGCCTGTTGCGGAAAGCTACGAAAAACAAAAGCGCTTTATTACTGATGCGGGGCATGAGATAAAGACTCCGCTTGCGATTATTGAGGCTGATGCAGAGGTTCTGGAGATGGATTTCGGAGAAAATGAATGGACTGATGATATAAAGCATCAGACACAGAGACTTGCAGACCTTACAAAGGACCTTATCTATCTTTCGAGAATGGAGGAAGAGCAGAGAAGCGTGCAGATGATTGATTTCCCTGTTTCGGATGTGGTTAGCGAATCGGTGCAGTCATTCCAGGCGCTTGCCAAGACTAAGGGCAAGAGCTTTAAGTACAATATCCAGCCCGGAATTACCATGTACGGCGATGAAAAGGCGATATCGCAGCTTACAAATATTCTTTTGGATAATGCACTTAAATATTCAACCGAAAACGGCACGATACTGCTGGATTTAAAGAAGCAGGGAAGAAGTATCCGTCTTGCCGTTGAAAACAGTGTGGAGAATATGTCAAAAGAAAACATTGAGCATATGTTTGACCGCTTTTACCGGGCGGACAATTCGAGAAATTCACAGACCGGAGGCTATGGCATAGGTCTTTCGATTGCAAAGGCTGTCGTGGAGGCGCACAAGGGCAAAATAAGCGCATCACTAAAGGATGAAAACACAATTTCAATTACCGCAAGCATGCAGGGCTGATATCATATTAGCTACTGCAAAAATAATGAAAATACAATTTCAATTACCGCAGGCGTGCAGGGATAAACATATCTGAGAAAAAAATAATACGGCGGGTGCCTTAAGAGCATGGCTTAAACCATACCTTTAAGGCACCCGCCGTAAACGCTAAGTTATAGCTCTTAAAGCACTGTTATATATGTGAAGTACGCCGCATAAAGTAAAACCATTATAATGCCGGCGATACGTCCCATCTTGCGCTTTTTGTTGCACACGCTGAGGAACAGTACAACAGCGGCACCTATTGCTACGATAGTATCGAAGAGGTTTCCTTCTGCTGTGAATTTGACCGGTGTGAACAGGCATGTTGTGCCAAGTACAAATAATATGTTGAAAATGTTGCTGCCCACGATATTTCCGATGGCAATGTCGGTATTGCCTTTTCTTGCTGCGGTAATGCAGGTGATAAGCTCAGGAAGCGAGGTTCCGAAGGCAACTATCGTAAGACCGATGATTCTGTCGCTTACTCCGAGTGCCTTTGCAATGTAGGTTGCACTGTCAACCGTAAGATTACTGCCGATAATGATTGCGGCGATACCGCCTACCGTCATAAGTATAATCTTTAGCATAGTGTCCTTTTCGGTTAGCTTCGCTACGTCGTCAGCATTGCCCTCGCCTCTTTTTGCAAGCATAACAAGGTATACAAAGAATCCGATGAAGACAGCCCAGAGAATGATTCCGTCCTTGAAATCAAGTGAATTACCGAATGAACCGAGCACAGCCAAAAGTATCGTAATTGCGATTACAAAAGGAATTTCAAATCTGAAGGTATTCTTCTTTACCGGAAGCGGAAGAATGAGTGATGTGATACCGAGTATCAGTAAAATGTTCATAATATTGCTTCCGGTTACATTACTGATTGCAAGGTCTGCGCTGCCCTTCATGCCTGCGGCAATACTTATGGCAGCCTCCGGAGCGCTTGTTCCGAATGCCACAATTGTAAGACCTATGATGATTTCAGGAATGTGAAACTTGCAGGCGATTTTTGAAGCTCCTTCTACAAAGAAGTCAGCGCCCTTGATAAGACATACAAAACCAAGAACCAGAAGTAAAATTTGAAGCGCAATTTCCATGAGTTTAACCCTCCGTAATAAATTAATTGTGGAGATAATACAAAGCATTTATAAATGTCATGAAAATAAAAAAGGCTTATCTGCAGAAATATCCTTCCGCAGATAAGTCTTATTATTTAATCCAAAGCCAGATTATTCATCGGGTATGTTGACTTTGTCACATATTAGTATGCTAATTACTCCCTTATCTTTAATCAGTATAAAACATTCATAATTTTTTTTCAAGCACTAAATACAGCAAAAATAAATAGTTAGGCGTGTTGCTGCCTGAGCACGAAAGATAATATCTAATCAATCAGGGCTAAAAGCGTCTGAAGCTTATCTGGCCGTCCTTTATATCAATCGTGAAGCCTCCCTGCCTTGTAAGATAAGCCTGAATATTGTGGCGGCTGAGTATTGAAAGCAGCCCCGCATCCTCAGGCTCCTCATTTGATGAAGTAATAACCGCATACTGCGGATTGACTGTCATTAAAAATGCCTCGGACAATTTTTCATATATGCCGTGATGCGGTATCTTTATAATTTCAGCAGACAGATTATCGTTACCGACAAGCTCCTTTAAGCGTTCATTTTCACAGTCTCCGGCAAAAAGAATGTGCGTATGCTCATCGCCCGCGCGTATTACCAGGGATGAATTGTTACTTGCGTCATTTTCGTCATAATTCTTAGTGACAGGTACAAATATTTCATATGTTACGCCGTCAAGAGTAAAAGAAAAATCATCCTCTGCAATCCGGCAATCGACAGACCTTGCTTCAACCGCAGCATAAAAATTATCTATATGCTTTGATTCCTTTGTAACATATGATGTATATATTTTTTTAACGTCATTGTTTTTGATAACCTCTGCCGCCCCGCCGACGTGGTCCTTGTCGAAATGCGTAATAAACATAACGTCGATTTGACTGATACCATTGGCATCAAGGTAGTTTATTATGTCATCACCGAATTTTTTCTCACCGCAGTCAATAATCACAGTGCTGTTGGCGGTGCGAAGTATGAATGCGTCTGCATTTCCGGCATCGGGGCAGTAAATACTCATGTTTAATGTGCCCACAGGCGTATCAGGCGGATTCTTTCCGGTGCAGCCTGCAAGTAAAAGCATCGCCGCAATAAGCAGAGACAATATTTTTTTATAAAATTTTATAGTAGTAACCATACTGATATCCTCCGGTAAATATGTTATAATTATATAATATATATTTTCTGCCTTCAATAGCTGTCTGATGCAAATAAAAAAAGAACTGTTGCCAGTTCTTTTTCTATTATTATCAAGTAAAAAGGGAGGAAAGGCTGATACTGCTAATCAGCTCTAATGAAAAAATCAAGTTAATATATTCATCTATCTTATGGCTTAATTATATATAACAAAGATGAAAAAAAGATGTGGTGTGTGTAAAGGGATTTTTAATGAATTATGAACAAAATATGAATGAAATTTTTGCACAAATAAAAATTTTTTCAGACATATAGACATATGTAATTGCTTTTGTTAAAATTATAATAATCATGAATATAATATAGGATTGGTGGGTGTGATATGGTTAAAACATATTTTTGTCCTTCCTGTGGAGCTGCAATGACCTTTGATGCGGTCAGCCAGAGACTGGCATGCTCTCATTGCGGAAGCAATATGACAGTAGAAGAGGCCGAGAAACTGGCTGAGCATAAAGAGACAAGTGCATACGAGCACGATAACGGTTCAGGTGAGGCTAAGAGCGAAGAAAAAAAGGATAGCAATGAAATAGACTGTAAGGTTTATCATTGTCCTACATGCGGTGCCGAGATTCTGACTGATAGATATACTACTGCGACGCTTTGCAGCTTTTGCGGTAATCCGGGACTTATGGAGGATAGAATTGAGGGTATACTTAAGCCGGCATATGTTATTCCGTTTTCTATAGATAAGAATAATGCGATGGACATTTTCAGGAACTGGAGCAGGACCGGACGACTTACGCCGACAAGCTTTAAGAGCCAGAGCAATATTGAGAAGCTGACTGGTATGTATGTGCCGTACTGGATGTATGACATCAGGGTAAATGTTGATATGAACGCACATTGTACAAGAACCACGAGCCAGACGAGAGGCGATTATATATATACATATACCCACAATTACAGCGTAAACCGTTCGGCAACCGGTACATATCAGAAGGTTCCTGCAGACGCTTCTGAGAAGCTGAATGACGATATGATGGATCTGCTTGAGCCTTACGATTACAGCAAGATGGTTGATTTTAATGAGTCATATCTTCTGGGATATCAGGCAGAGCGCTATAATTTAAATTCTGACCAGACGGCAGAAAGAGCAGTCAGGAGAGTTTCTGCATTTGCTGAGAGTGATGTCAGGGGTTCAATCGTTGGCTATCAGACGACGAACATTTTATCAAAGAATGTCAGGGCAGACCTTCTGCTTACAAAATATGCGATGCTTCCGGTATGGATACTAAATTACAGGTATTATGGCAAGGATTATACCACTGTTATTAACGGTGAGACCGGTAAGCTGGTAGGAACGCTTCCGATAAGCCGCGCAAAGACGTTAGCGGCATTTGGTATATTTACATTTGCTATATTTGCAATTATCAGCATTATAATGATGATATTCAGTTAGGAGGGGACAGACATGAAGAGCAGAATATTAAGTATATTTTTTGCGTTGTTTATTCTGGCATGTACTGTCAGCCCGGTATTAAGTGCATTTGCGGCAGACAGCGAGAGAGTGTACGATTATGCAGGTATTCTCAACACAATGGAGGAGAACAGCCTCAGAGAGAGAATAGCAGTGCTGCAGGATGAGCTGCAGACGGATATTATTATCCTGACATCCTCAAGCATGGGCGGAAAGTCCTGGGAGGCATATGCAGATGATTTCTATGATAACCATGCCTTTGGTTATGAGCAGCCGCACGGCACCGGCATTATATTCCTTATTTCAATGGACAGTAGCAACAGGGGTATTACAATTACAACCTCAGGCCATGCTATTGAGAGATACACCGACGGTGAGATTGAGTGGATGTATGATGATATCATTGAATACATGAAGAGTGGCGATTATTTCGGAGGCTGCAAATGTTTTTTAAGGCTTGTTGACGAGTTCGCTGACAACTCATACAATGCGGAGAACGGTTATTATGATGAGCAGCAAAATGACTGGGTTGAGATAGTGCCGGAGAAGGAGCCTCTTCTTAAGAGAGTGTTCTCATTCGGCAAGGTTGTAGTCAGATCCTTTGTTTCAATGTTAGCTGCAATCATTCCGGTATTGTTTATGCGTTCAAAGGCGGGTACCCCAACGACCGTAAACAGCCAGACGTATTTGAAGAATCGAAGGCTTGATTACAGGATTAAAAATGACGTTCATACCGGAACGACTGAGAGAAAGAGAAGAATCGTGACGGATGACGGCGGACGCAGCGGCGGTTACAGTGGCGGCAGCTTCAGCCACAGCTCAACTCATACCAGCAGCGGAGGATTTTCACATGGCGGCGGAGGAGGCCGCGGCTTCTAAACGCGATTGCTTTGTTGAGGGGGTTAAAAACGGGGGAGCAGTATTTTTATATGCGCAAGCTTCGGCGCGCAGGCGCTTGCGGCA